>NZ_PDEQ01000006.1:0-300000 GCF_002554795.1 Longibacter salinarum
GACTGCTCGGCTCGATCGAAGAGGTGCTCCAGCGTCGCGAACCGGGCATGTACGCGCCGCTTCACGACGGCCGTAAAGCGGCCATATCCGGCGCGGACGATGTGGTACGGGTTGAAGGCGTACGCCTCCATAAGTGCCTGACCCGTGGAGCCGAACGTAAACGTCGCGGACTTATCGTAGTCGGGGAAGAGAGCTTCAATTCCGGCTTGGATACGCTGGCGCACAGTAGCGAGCGTTTGCTCATCCTCGTCGTAGTAGGCGGTGAGGAGCCGGATCCGGCGGTACACCTCGGGTAGAAGTCGGTCGGTTTGCGTTTTGCCCAGACGGGCAACGAGGTGCATCACCCGCGGGTCTTTATGGTCGGTTTTGCCGGTGTCGTTCGACTCGACCGCTTTGAGCTTGGCGACGTGCTCGGGGCTAATCAGCGCGGTCGGGTGGCCGAGACGCCGAGCGGTGTGCAGGAGCTTGCGTTCGTACCCGCCGGTCGCCTCCGCGCAGACCCGCACGCAGTTGAGGTCGACCTCGGTGGCCAGGCGGTCCAGGCGGCGGAGCAGTGCTTCGATCCGGTCGGTCTGGTTCGGAATCGTGTCCTCGACGCGGCAGACCGAGGGCCCGGCGTCGTGTTTGGTGGCGTGGTATTCGGTGTAGAGGGAGAGCGAGTGCTTCGAGACGTCGAAGCAGCAGACGAGATCCGTGGAAGGGTTGACGGTGGGAGTCGCAGCTACGATCTTGAGCATGAGGGGCTAAGCGAAGCTGGTGAATGGAATCAAGGACCGGAGTCAGTGTAGCGAGGCCCCTTCTTCTTTGCTGTGCTTCGCATAAAGGTACGGTGCACCGGACGATGTCGGTGTGCCGTTTCAGACGATTTGTAGCGGTTGGCTGCACGTCCCGCGACCTTTAGCCCTCGCTGCTCACCTATCCATCGCCGGTGAACGCCCATCCGTTATGCGTTTGGAAAACGTCTACCCAGTGCAATGAGAGACGGAAAGTGTGTCTATTGCGGCGAAGAGAAAAAGGTTACTGATGAGCACGTCGTACCGCAGGGGCTGTACGTGGACTCGCACAACGCAGTGATTCCATGCTGCGAATCCTGTAATAACCAGAAATCGGATGACGACGAGTACTTTAGGCTCGTTTTTGCAGTTCTAGAAGCCAGCAAAGACCACCCAGTGGCACAGAAGATGAAAGAGAAAGTCATCCGCTCTCTTCAAAAACCTGAAAAGGCGGGTTTCGCAAATATGATTCAGCGTTCAGCAAGTAATGTCGAGACCCAGAACCAAGAGGGTGAAACCATACAGAGAACGGGTTTGAAAGTAGAAGTCAATCGCGTAAACCGTATTTTTGAGTTCATCACTCAAGGGCTGCTGTACCTGGAGGAGAAAATGTACGTGGAAGCGAATTTCTCGGTTGTCAGTACATTCGGACATGAAGAAGATACGGATGCGGGCAAGAAACTTATTGGCCGGATTAATAGTGATCTTGTGAATCTTCCCTGGACGCAGATTGGAGACAACGGTGTTTTTAGGTACCGGTACAAACCAGTCGAAGAGCTACCCAGATCGATTTGGGAAATGGAAATATACAATGGTGAAAGTGTAGTCACTTTTGTCAGTAAGAAGGAGGATAGTTGAAACACATAACCCAACGCTGCTGCTGACAACGGGCGTCAGCTAAATCCGTGAGGGTAGCGTCTGCAGCGCTTCTTCCGCAAGTTATCATTGCCCGTTGCAGCAGAGCTCTTTCCTTATGTGTACTTGCGCTGATGGCTGACTTAGAAGAAAACTTAGAGCGGCCTCCAGACTACGGTTCGCTGCAGTTTTCTGTGGAGGGTCAACCGGCATCTCTTCAGTCCAGTAGTAGCAGTAGGCAAGAAGTGAAAAGCAGAGTCTCCAAAAAATTGGAGGGTGTTCAGTATTTGCTATCCGATGACGTACAAGTTGAAATCCGCTGGTTCATCCACGAGCGCGATCGGTATGAAAGTGATGCTGCGCCCGATATAGACAACATTCTGAAGCCCCTCATGGATGCCCTATGCGGTGCAGATGGACTGATCGTCGATGACTGCCAAGTTCAGGCTGTAAGTTGTTACTGGCTTGACTCGTATGATGGATCACAACGTCTTGAGTTTTCAATCGACTACAGTCCTGAATCTTGGGTTAAGAAGGGCGGTCTTTGCTTCATTCACCTTGGTGACGGACTGTGCTACCCGTTACCAGGAGGTCTAAGTGTTAGACAGTCGAAATTTATGACGCAGATGATCAAGACGATGGTTGAAATGAGGGATGAATTCGAAGAGCTCGATGCAGATTACTATCAATCTAAGATGTTAATGCCGAGTCAGCGGGCCTTCCATCGGACGAGAGTGGCGTCAGAATTCGAAGTTTTAGAAGCTGAGGACATCTTGAACTAAACCTTACACATAACCCCACGCTGCTGCTGACGAAGGGCGGAGCCGATTTCCGGCGCCGCAGAATCCACTGCCGGGCTCGTACCTTTTCTTGCCCTTCGCAGCAGAGCTCTCCCGTTAGATACTCTCTTCAAAGTCAAGCGGCGGTGAGCACTTTTTCGGGCACTCTGTAGAACTTCTCGCCTTGGAAGTCTTGGCCGTGTTTGAGCATGCCGTAGATCGCGTGCAGGAGTTTGCGCATCACCGCCACGACGGCCACGATTGGCTTCTTCCCACGCCCGGTGAGTTTCTCGTAGAATGCGGCCACGTTGGGCTCCCAGCGGATGCTTACCAGGGCCGGCATGTAGAGCGCGTGCCGGAGCCGAGCGTTGCCCACCTTTGAGATTCGTTCCGGTCGGTCAACCGAGCTGCCAGACTGATGTCGGCGCGGGTCAAGCCCGGCGTAGGCGACCCACTCGCGCACGGTCATATCGTCGGGTAGGAGCGCAATCTCGGCCAGGATCAACAGCGCGCTCTTCTCGGCGATGCCTCGGATTGAGGTCAGGTGATCCAGAGCGACCTTCAGGCGCTCGGACTTGGCAGTGACCTTCATGGCCTGCCGTGTCAGTTCGGCAATGCGGCGGTCAAGATGACGAACGTTGACCTCAATATCGTTGACGACGACGGCAGAACTTGTCCGGCTCTGCTGGGCGGCGTGCAGGCGGTTCTTCTCGCGCGTCCGTTCGACGGTAAGTGCCTGGATCCGCCGCGCAATCGCTCGGAGGTCCAGCACGGCGCGTTCGGGAGGCGTCCATGCCCTAAATGGCATGCGGCGCGCGAATGCGCAGATGACGACCGCATCCGAGCGATCCGTTTTCGAGCGCTCTACGAGGGCATCGCGGAAGCGGCTCATGGCGCGCGGGTTGGCAACCATGACATCGGCGCTTCCAGACGCGTGGAGGGCGAGAGCGAGATCGAGGCTGTACAGGCCACTGGCTTCCAGACAAACCCGCACGGCATCGTCGGTGCCTAGCCAATGGATCAGCTGTTGGTGTCCGTCGGCGTCGTTGGCAAAGCGCCGCGTCTTGCGCTTGTCATCGGTCCGGTCGAGACAGACGTCGAGATGGTCCTTGCTGACATCGATCCCAGCGAAGGTGGACGGAGGATAGCGCCGTGGGTGGTGGTTGTGCATGAGCGCGTCTCATCGTATGCTTTAAGAGAAGTGAATGGCCGGTCGGTCCCGCCCTGCGCTTCCTGCCTGCGGATATTGCACGATGCAGGATCTGACGAAGGCGCTGCTACGCCGTCAGGCCTTGGATACTCCTCAGCATGGGCAGGAGCCGGGGCGGGGGGACGGGTCTAACGGTCAAGCTCAACGGGCCTGCCGAAGGCAAGCCGCTCTGGCTTCATGCCGCTGCAGTCTGCCCGGCCCCGGCAAGCTACGAACTCAGCTTACACCTGCCCACTTCCGAGATACAATGCCGAGGTTGGTTGACCGAAAAGGAGTCGATAGATACGTTTCCTGTCAAGCACTATCGGCTTTCCTCTCAGTACCTATTTTTAGACTCTTCCATCCAATGGATAAGCGATTTGGCGGTGCATTTCTTGGCGTTATCATTTATAAAGCGATCGCTTGGTCAATTGCCCCAGCGGCCTCCGAGTGGTCGACCGAGGCTCTTGAGGCTGTCGCGATTGCCCTTTTTGTGACAGCGGTCCTAGAGCTGCAGGACTGGTGGCTCAGTAAGAGCGACACTACGACCGATGAGACCAAGGTCAGTGAGGCAACTTAACCCAAGGTGAGACCGGTGACGGGGCGCAGATGACCCGACAAGACAAATTTAGATAGAAGGCTTCCTCGGATACCGAAAAGCTGGGACACAGCACGGCATACCCCCACACTGTAGTTGCCGAAGGGCCAGTGCCAGTTTCGAGCGAGATGCATGGGGCGATTTCGCTGTCGCTACATGGAAGTGTAGGGCCGAGCCAATGCGTGCTTAGGGAACGGCGTTGGTTGATCGACATGCCGGAATACCGAGCTTTTTCCTTACCCTTTGCGAACGAATCGATTCCGTTACACAGCAAGACACTAAATCTTCTGACATGGCTTCGTGCTGGACGTACTGCAGCGCCGTTGCTCTTCTTCTATCGGTTTTTCCGACTTTTTCCTTCGCGCAAACGCCACAAGAGTCGATCGACGTGCCCATAGCCCCCCGCGTGGACACGACCGACGCTGACGTCAAGCAGGTGTACCAGCTCTGGCGGTCGTACCTGAGGTCCCGGCCGGACTCGGTCTACGACAATCCGCACTGGTCAGAGGAGGAGAAAGAACGCTACGCGGATTTCGACATCTCCAGGCGCTGGACATACGGCTACGAAGTCGGCGGAAGGAGCATTCACGAGACATACGGACTCAAACCGCGCGTCTTGAGCATCGAGCGGCAGGACAGCCTCTACGCCATCCGTACGCTCTACGCGCCGGATGACCTCGCTCATGCGCAAGAAATCTATTCGCTCCAACGCGTCTATGCCGGAAAGGAAAACGGCGCATGGAAGCTGTACAACGCCCTGTCGGTTCGTACGAAAGACTGGAACCGGGCGCGCGCGGGCGCTCTTCGCTACATCTATCCGCCCGGTCACACCCTCAACGAAAAAGCGGCGGAGCGGTCCGCTGCCTTCGTAGATTCGTTGGAGCAGGCATACGATCTTCCCGAGACCGAGCCGATCACCTACTACGTAGCGCGCAGCTACGACGAGATGGCCAGGATCAGCGGTCTCGACTACGCCTGGGACGGCAATGACGGGCGCGCCTACCTGGTCAACCGTCAAATCTTTGTCGGCACGGCTTCGGCGTCGTACCCGCACGAGCTGGTCCATATGGTATTTGCGGACTACGACCTTCACCCGCTCATTAGCGAAGGACTCGCTACGTACCTCGGAGGGATCGGAGATCAGTCTTTTCACGAACTGGTCGCAGACGTCGATCAACGCGTCCAGCAGAATGATCTTACGCTCGAGAGGATGATCAGCGGCCGAGGCGTGCGAGCGAGGACGCGCTACGTAGGTGGAGCCGTGCTCGTCAAAGCGGCCGACGAAGATGGAAACGAGACGCTAACGACGTTTCTATCGCTTGCGAACTCGAAATCGGGAATCTTTGAAGCGATGGAGCAGGTGCTGGGCGTAGAACGCGAAGAAGCATCCGGGTTTTGGCAACAGAAACTGCGTGAGTACAGCCGCCAATAAAGGTTGCAGCATAACCCCGCTCTTCTGTTGGCGAAGGGCTGCGGCCAAAATTCAGCCGGTCGCGTCTCCTACGCCACATTCGTGCTTGGCGGTGCCCTTCGCAGCAGCCCACTATCGTTGTATAGCCGAACGAGCGAAAGCATTGTGAGTCCGTTCGAGTATCTGCTTCCGCTGACATCTGTCCTTGTCGGACTTGCCATAGCTGATTTAGCAACAAGTCTGCACCGGCTCCTTGAGGCACGGCGTCGTGTCCAGTGGGACTGGCTTCCTCTCCTGGCCGCGCTCCTAGCCCTTCTTGCTGTCCTCGATCTCTGGTGGGGTTTCTACGGCTACACGGGTCGTAGCGAGTGGGAGTTTGCTCAATTCCTCCCGATATTCGTTCAACTGGTCATTCTTTTTCTGCTCTGCGCTTCCGCTCTGCCGGACGAGGTTCCATCCGACGACGGACTGGATCTGCATGTGTTCTACCAGTCGAACGGTTCGTATTTTTGGTTTCTATATGCTGCGTATATATTTTCTATCCTCGCTCAAGACGCATTCACGTACGCCGCGTCTGGCTTGCCGGAGCAGATGAGCACCGTGTCGGTGCTTGCGGGTTCTATCCCCAACCTTTTACTGATTGCGCTATTCGTGGGGCTTGCCCTCGTGCATCGGCGCTGGCTCCACATGGTAGCCGTACCCGGTTTGATCGTGTACCAGATTGTTGAATGGTCCGGACGAGTTCTTTGAAACGGTCGGACGCTGCAGTTCAATGCCGGGGAAATGGAAAGAAATGTCTTCCCGGCCACGTCGGCTGAGGTTTTTCGCTATGCCAGTGAAATCTTCTTTTTAACCATCCTCGCTCAATTCCGATGAGAAGCTATGCCCACCCGCTCGCTGTTGTTGACGCTTCCGCTTCTGGTCTGCCTTTTTCTCGCGGAGCCGGTTCAAGAAGCATCTGCCCAAACTGCTGATCAAGCGGTGTCCGATGAGACGGCGTACGTCGTGTCCTATTTCGGGGCAACGTCTGCGGCCCATGCAACCGCTCTGAAGTGATTCAGAACCTGTTTGGCGAACAGCCCTCGGCGATCCAGGCGTACGGACCTCCTGCCGGTCGGTCCTCGCGGTGCTTGCAGGACTAGGATCGGTTGATCTCGTGTATCCTGTTTGCTGTGTCAATGCGAACGGATCATCGTCGGCCCGATGATCGGCATGAACGACCGCGCTTCGTTCTTTGCAAATCTTCCTCCATAAAGGTGGTTCAGGCCGTCAAATCCATCGAGTCGAAGTGTGAGAGCATCCGCGCCCTCTCGCCTGCAAAGTTTGTCATGGTGGCCATGGACACGGACATCGAGGAAGGTATCGCGTTTCTCAAAAAGTATGGCTCCTGGGACGAGGTTTCTGTTGGAAGCTTCTACCGAAACCAACCCATGATGCGCCATGTCAACACGCTGGAGGTTCTCGGCGTGCCGGGGGCATTGTGTAAAAGAACACCGACGAGGACGCTGGGCAGGGAACGACGACGCGGAAGGATACGGAGCGGGTAGCACTAGGAATGGGTGGGGAGGGCATGGTCGCCTGGGCAAAGAACCATTTCCCGCTCGAAACAAATTAGCATGAGGAAACAGACAACAGTGGCGTCTGAGCGAGGGCGTCGTCTTCGTCGGTGACGAAAAGCACCTGCGCCGGGTGGAGGCTCGCTGCCTAAGGCCAGGGTTTTCATTCCTCATAGACCCACCGCGGTCGTATCACAAATTCGAGGTCTGTATCCATGATTGGAGATCAGAAATGACGATATTGACGCGCTTGCTCGGCCCTCTTCTCTTCGCCACGCTCGTCGCCGGTGGCGCACTCGTCGGGGCCGGGTGCGACGGACAGGGAGGTGGAATGCAGGAAAGGGACAGGCAGGAGGACGACCCTGCCGCCGTCTCCTATGAATTGAAGGCCCAGCCCAATGACGGGGCGTTCCCGCTCGGTCGGAGCGGGCAAGTGACGTTTTACGACCTGGGCGGCGACTCCACCCTCGTCACGTTAGACCTAGCTGCGAGCTTGAATCGGCGCCCTGAACCGGGGCCTCCACAGGTATCCTTCGCCACGTCCATCCGCCGCGGCCGTGTGTCACGGGGAGGGGAGCGGATCTATCGCTTGAGCCCTATCGACGCGCGGACGACTGCCCTTGAGAGCGCACGCTTGGTGATGGAACCGATCGACGCATTCCTGAATCTCGACGGACACGTGCAGATTCGCGAACGTATCGCGGATACCACGGTCATCTCTCAGGGAAACATCGGGACGAACGCAGACGGTGTCACGAGGGACGCCGGGCTCGAACTCGTCACAGACCCGCGGACGCTCGTGCTCGATCTCCACGCTGTGCCGAACGAGGGGCGTGCCGTGCCGGATGGACGTGCCGGTACCGTCCGGTTTCGAGAGTTGACTCATGGGAAAACGCTGGTAACGGTCGCACTGGATCCTGCACCGTCCTCCGGCTCGACCGGAGCCGACGTGGCTCATCCGGTTTACATCCGCGGGAAGAGTGCGTCGGGGGGCGTCGACATCACGCTGGCGCTGAGCCCGATCAGTGGGATGGACCCTGCGGCGAGAAGCTCCAGGATCATCCGAAAACGGTTCGAGGTCTTCACCGACATCGACGGGCACGTCACTGTGCACGAGAGCAACGCGAATCGGTCGATCATTCTCGCCCGCGGCAACATCGAGGCAACGGCGTCGCCCTCTGGCAACGATGGCTCGGAGAACGACGGTCCCATGCAGGATGAATAGGAAGGTTGGTACTGGGAAGCGGATCGCATCCGTGAGAACCTGTTTGGGGGATGGGTCTCAAATACGTAAGCTCGGGCGTGCATGTCTATTCGCAGGCCCGATCGTAATCCTATGGCACGTGTGCTAAAGCCACGGTGCGCGAAACGAACGAGGCCTGGTTCGTAGGCGTCTCGAGGACCCGCCGTCGGGACGTCCGTCCTTCTGGATGACCGACGGCTGTCCGCCAAACAGGCTTTTTAGACTTCACGATCTATGGAGTGGGGACGCCCCTAGTGCGATCCCACCGTGCTGTAGCTGACGAGGCGTGCAGGTCGAGCGTAACGCTGGAGCAAGACGCGATATGGGTCCGGGAAACAATACTTGTGGCGCCATCCTTAACTTCCCGAACCATTGTGTTATAGAACAATGCTTTCTACCGTGCAGTTTAGTGTTGTAAAATATCTATGTATTGCTCTGTCGTTGTTTGTTCTTGCGTCCAGCAGCGGGTGCGATCTCTCGAATCAAGGAGATTCGCCCCCCGGGAAGGTCGTACTCGGAGACACGACGGGGACGCTCGCAATTACTGGGAGAGTGGATTACGAGCACGTTGAAGGCGGCTTGTGGGTCATCGAGGGACGGAAAGCAGGTTCAGAGGCATCCAACACGTATGAACCGATGAATTTGCCCGCTATCTTTGAGGTGGATGGCCAGCGGGTGCGTGTTCGTGCAAGAGTTCGAGATGATGTAGGGAGCATCTACATGACCGGACCAACCATTGAGATTCGAAGCATCGAGTCCCGTGACTGAGAGAGGCCAAACACGAACAAAGAGAACGCCTGGTGGCTGACCGTCTTCCCGTTGTGGGCGCACGTTCGATTCCATTCCAAATGGCTTAGACCACGATGTCTCGACACCTTCCCGAAGAGAAAACAACCGTTGTGTCGACGTTCTCGAATCGCCAGGATGCGGAGATCGCCCGGGCGCGCTTGGCCGAGTATGAGATCGACGCCATGATCGTCGCCGACGACGTCCATCCTCCGTTCCAACTCACGGAGGGCGCAAAGCTTCTCGTCCTCGACCAGGAGGTAGACCGGGCCCGCCATGTTCTCGAGGAAACAAGCATGTCCGTGGATCAGGATGTCGCGTCGGACCGGTCCGCCCGGTCTACGGAGGAAAGCGCAAATTTGACATTTGGTCTGGATGGGTTCGTGCAGGCGACCGCTGGGACCTACCTAACGGTATTCGTCCTCATGGTGGCGATGATTTTGACTGGACTTCTGGTGGGACTGTAGCGAAAACCGATGGTAGCGAGAAGGTGAATGGTCTCGAAGCATTCGATTTGAATCTGAAATCTAATGCATTCATCGCTTTCCGTTCCGTTAAAGTGGGGTACCCTTCGCCGATGCCGACTGACCATTCGTGCCAATAAGCACATCGAGAGCCATTGTCGTCAGATCGGATTCAGGTGTTGCTGAACGCGTCGTTTGTCCGGGGTAGGTAGGCGAACATCTGCGATTCTCCTTGGACAGTATTGCATGTCCTCTTCGTCGGTCTCGGTTCCACCCTTCACCGCGTACCGCTCAACCGGCGTCTGCCAGCACTCATTGGACGCTCTATAGGGGGAGAAGGGCGGTGTCATACGTCGCTTTGTTTGAGCGTCCGTTCTCGTGCAGCATTTGTCGACACGTCCTGCTATACTTGGACGTGGATCTCCAGCGACCGATCGGCGATCCGTGGTGCATGCTGCGTGATGACCTTGAGAGAAACCCACGACCTATGTCAGACAACTCGTTTTCGTTGCAGATAGGGCCCCTGGTGTTGAAAAGCGACGCAATCCGGTATATCGTAGCCGGCGTGTTTTTGCTGGGCGTGATCGTCGGGTTGATGAGCATCATTCATGTCGATTCCCCGGACGCTTCTTCCGTGATCACGATGCCCCTGTTCTGGGCAAGTGCCATACCCATCGTCATCATCTTCCGTGGCATTCGGAAAGCTGATGTCGTGTCCTGAGGGGCTTAGTGCGACAGTTGAGAGGAGAAGCCCACGCCCTTTATTGCTGCTTGGAGGGTTTCCAGAACGGGCACTCTGAGATCGGAGGCAGTTCAGACGGTCGTCGCTGTATCTAATCAAATGTGTTCCTCTTAGGAACGATATCGTATGGATGAGCAGGCTATGTTTACCCTGATGGTGGACTTGCACCGAGATGGCGAACGTCAGGGCCCTGGAAGTGAGGAGGAGACGCTCCGTGCGCTCGATCTGACGCGACTTGATCAAGAGGCTGCTCTTCAGGTTGCCGATATTGGGTGTGGAACCGGCGCGTCGACCCTCGTGCTCGCGAGCCGTCTCCCGAACGCCCAAGTTACGGCCGTAGATCTGTTTCCCGAGTTTCTTGATGTCCTGTCGAGGCGTGCGCGAAAGGCCGGAGTGTCCGAACGGGTCGATCCACTGGAAGCATCAATGGAGTCTTTACCGTTTGACTCTGAGTCGTTGGACCTTATCTGGGCGGAGGGGGCCATTTACAACATGGGGTTCAGCGAGGGAATCAAAACGTGGAAACCGTTCCTGCGCCCGGGCGGAGTACTTGCGGTTTCCGAGATTACCTGGCTGCGCCCCGACCCTCCGGAGACGATTCGGCGGCATTGGAACGCCGAATATCCGCAGATTGCGACCGCTTCCGAGAAGATCAATATCCTGGAGGATGTCGGCTTTGACCTGCTGGGATACCTTGTCCTTCCGCCGAACAACTGGATCGACAACTACTACGAGCCGACCGAGAAGCGAATGCCTGCGTTTTTGGATCGGCACGACGACCGACCCGAAGCAGCACAGATCGTCGCCATGGAGCGAGAGGAGGCCGACCTATACCGGAGCTATCAGGAGTGGTATAGCTATGGATTCTACGTGGCGCGAAAACGGTGACGTCCCATCGTACCGCGAACGTTCTCACTCCGACTGTCAGGATAGAACCCCAGCCTCATGCTTATACGTTTTCCGAATGATAGTGTCGGGATCGCCCAACCCACGTCCTCGCAGCGGCTCCGAGTGGCAATAACCATCGACGATACCGGTGAGGTGGTGCCTCGTTCGTCGAAAACGACGAGGCCGTACTTGACGACCCCGCCAGCATAGAACAACGCTCTCGATGTCCTGGTCAATCTAGATTCCCCTGCGCCTCGGGTTCCCGTTGTTGCATATCCTCCGCATTACGTTCAGAACGGCATGAGCAAATGGTCAATCGAGGCGCAATTCTAATTAAGTATCGAGAGCCGGCCATCCGCTGGATTAACGAGACCGACCCCTACGATGAGCAGTTCGAGATTGGGGCGAAAGATCTTCAACAAGACCGGACGGTGTACTTGGTCTCTGAAGATGTGGTTGATGGGGAGGAAGCGGTCAACCGATGGCTTGAAGCAAATTTTGAGGAGGTCTTTGAGCATGAGTTAGGTGGATGGTACACGGATCCATCACTGTGGCCCAGCAGAAGAACATTGAAGATGTTTCGTGACTGGTTTGACGTTGAGTACCACAGCGTAATCATAGATATGGAAGGCGGGCAGATTGTCGATGACGACCTGTAGATGCATGCCAGGCTAGCGGCTCGTCTGCGGAAACGTCTCTCCGCTCTGCCCCAGTAGACTGATGTCTGATACTCGATGAACATCTGGACCCGGCGATTTCTCTATGCCATAGGTACCGTGTCGGCGGTATTTCTTCTCTATGCGATGGTGTATCAGTGGTGCATGCGAACCTTCGAAGGGGAGCCCGTCACCTACATCCAGGCGCTGCAAGTGGTGGTGGAGGCGATCACCACGGCCGGCTTCGGCGGCCATGCTCCGTGGCAGAGCGGGGTGCTGAACGTGATGGTTCTCGCTATGAACCTGACGGGTGTCCTTTTCGTCTTCCTTGCCGTTCCGGTGTTCCTTGTGCCGCTCTTTCGCGAGGTCATACGGTCGCATCCCCCGTCGTCGACGGACATCACCGGCCACATCATTATCTGCACGCACACCGCTCGTGGAGATGCGTTTATATCGGAACTCATCGCTCGAAACCAGGGCTATGTCATTATCGAGCCCGATCGGGACGTGGCCCGAAGGCTCTACGACGACGGCTATCAGGTGATGGTTGGTGACCCGGAGTCGGTCGATGTGCTGAAGAACGCGAACATCGCGGACGCGATGGCCGTGGTCGCCGATGCCGAAGACGATGTTAATGCGAGTATTGCCCTGTCCGTCCGCGAGATCGATTCCGATATCCGCGTTGTCACGTTGGTCGAAGATCCCGCTCTTGTGACGTATCACCGGTTGGCGGGGGCTGACGACGTGTTGTCGCCGCGGCAGCTCGTGGGCGAAAGTCTCGCACGTCAGGTTCCGACGGTGATGCGGGCGTCAATCGCTGAAGGTGTGCCGCTCGGCGGTGAGATCAAGCTCGTGGAGTTGAAAGTTGAGCCCGACGGAGAGCTCATCGGAAAGACCATAGGAGATCTACTGAATCGCGGGGAATATGCAACGGATCTCATCGGTGCCTGGAAGGATGGAGAGTTTACGAGCCCTCTGCCCGACAACTTTGTGCTGGATTCCGGTGTACGGCTGTTGGTTGCCGGCCCGGCATCACGCATCAAGGCTCTTCAGGAAGAAGCATCCGCGACGCTCGCATACGCTCCGCCACGGTCGGTCGTCATTGCAGGATATGGGCGAGCAGGAGAGGCTGCGGCGTCCGTGTTGGCGGAGACGAGTGCGTCTGTTACGGTACTCGACCGGGAGCCGAGTCGTCCGGTCGATGTCGTGGGCGATGTGCGCGATCCGGATGTGCTGGTCGAGGCCGGCGTCAAAGATGCCACGGCCGCGATCATAACCGTCGACGATGATACAACGGCGATTCTCGCCACGCTCGTCATGCGAGATCTCAATCCGGGCCTCTACATCATCGTCCGGGCAAATGCTGAGTCCGATGAGCGTAAGCTGTATCGGGCGGGTGCGAACTACGTGCAGTCTCTGGCCACGGTGAGCGGCCGGATGCTGGCGTCTACGATCTTACAGGATGAAGAAGTACTGTCCTTCGAGCAGCAGATTGAAATTGTCAAACTCCCGGCCGGTCGCCTCGCGGGAATGACCCTTGCGGATGCAGACGTACGGACAGAAACAGGCGTCGTCGTACTTGCTATTTACCGCGACGGAGAGACGCACCTCGATATGGACCCAAACACCTTCGAAATCGCGAAGGAGGATGCTCTCATCATTGCAGGCATGACGGAGAACATTCGTCACTTCGAAACCCGATATCTTGGGTAGATTTAGGGGGAGATAACAGCTCGAGGTGTGCACTTTTGCCGCCCTCCCGAGGACATAGGTCGACGCCGCGGTTCAATCCGCCTGATTCCTTTCAACAAAGCGAGAGCGGAATTCAGAACGCACCGGTCTCTCGACGGACCGATTCCGGTCATCTCTATACTCGCGATACCAGGCGTCGTTACTATCGGGCACCGTGTCTAGTGCGGCTGGGGCAACGGATCACCCTTGCCTGCGAATAGACATGAACGACCATGCTGGCTTTTTCGCGAATCATCGGCCAAACAGGTTGTCGCATCATGAACTGGCGAGAGATTGCGTATCTGCAAAAGGGAACGGTACGACAGCGCGCTGCACACGATACCCTGGTAGATCTGGATATCCTCGCGCGCCTTCGTCCGTTCGATCCTGCGCTGGTGAGCACCGTCTGTGTGGATCTGGATGTGCCCGGCAGCGACCTCGATGTTATCTGCGAGATGCGCGATGAGTCGGAATTTCGCGCTACCGTCGAGAATGGATACGGGGCGCGGCGTGACTTTCGGATGTGGCAGCGAGACGATGGGGCCGTAGTGGCTCAATTTGAAACGGAGGCGTTTCCGGTCGAGATCTTCGGGAAAGAACGGCCGGTGCAGGATCAGATGGCCTGGCGTCACTTAACCGCCATGAAGCGCCTCCTCAATGTCGAGCCGCGGCTGCGAGAAACGGTTCGGGCGATGAAGAAGGAGGGCGTCGGAACGGAGCCCGCCTTCGCGAAGCTATTGGACCTGGACGGGGATCCGTATGAAGCCATGCTTTCACTTGAGACGGCTACGAAAGAAGAACTAGCCGATGTGTGCGGCAGAGCAATGAAAAACGTCACACAAAGAGCCGGGGCGTAGCGGACGTGGGCCGTGGCTCGCATGTGATGTCTGGGATCAAGCGCCGCAAAGTGTCGTGGCCTCGGTCGTTTACATTGTATCGTAGCACCTTCCGGTTGCATCACAAAACCATCAGTAGACGGAATGAGTCCAAGAGACGTTGTTCGACAATGGGTCGATGCCTTCAACCAGGCAGACCCAGACGCACTTGCTGCACTTTATGCTGAGGAGGCCGTCAACCATCAGGTTCCGGAGGAGCCGGTCGAAGGGCGGCGCTCGATTTTGGAAATGTTTGAGCGCGAGTTCGAAAATGCGGATATGACGTGCATCGTAGAGAATATTTTCGAGGACGGCGAGTGGGCCATACTGGAATGGCGAGACCCACTCGGCCTGCGCGGCTGTGGCTTCTTCAGAGTCAAAGGTGGAAAGATCGTATTCCAGAGAGGATACTGGGATAAGCTGTCATTCCTGAGGCAGCATGGCTTGCCCATTCCGGATACAATGGAGTGATACCCCGGTTACTGCTGTTCCCGCCGCTTGCAATATGTCATGTGGAGAACGCGCTGGAGGGAACGGTCATGTGCTGTTCCACTCCTGCAATAAGCTGTTCCACTCCTGCAATACACAGCGCAGCCGGGGGCGACGGCCACCCGTCAGAGGTCCGACGTGGACATTCCGGAGGACCTGTGCACTGCCAGATGCTTGCGTGTTGATACGTCCGAAGGGCCGAAGCATGGAGCCTGTATTACGTCAGGTTTCTCCCGAGTGAATCGGCGCATCGGGGTGCCCGTGTTACGATAACCACGTTTGCTCGACGCACAGAACATCTCTCCGGTGAACGTGACCTTCGGTCCAGGCTCTTCGCAGGTTTTCGCTTTTCATCAGATAACGGACCCAAACATGTTCGACCGAGCGGTGCACGGGATTCTGTTTTCCATCCTGATTTTTCTCCCGGGATGCTCCAGTTTTGGTGATCGTCCCGACTTTGGACGTGATATTGAGGTTGCTCCGGTCGCAGTACAAACGTTTGAGGTGAAGGAGCAGTCTGGTTTGTCCATCACCTTCGGGCTAACGGGCGAATGGCGAAATACGTGCGGCGAGTTTTCTCGTGTTGAGGCGAGCCGTGAGAGGATGACGTACTCTGTCACGATGTACGGTCAACAGCCGATCGGAGTCGTTTGCGGAGATGCGTTTACGCCGATATCCGGAGAGTGGAGTACGACGGTGCCAGCGGAGGGAACCTATACGTTTGAGTTCCAACGGAACGATGCTGCACCGATCGACACGACCCTCACGTTCGTGACCGAATAAGCCGATCGGCGCGCCTCCGTAGCCAAATCGTTTGCCGAATTTTGGTGATCCTATAATTCGCTGCTCAGCTATCACCGATCTTGCGTGCGCTACAGACCGCTTGTCCGTTGCATCTCGTGCTTCCGCGATATCATGGTGTTGTTCGCGATGTGTACCGATTCTCGCACCGAAACAAATTAGCGGGTGATGGCAGAATATCGAAAGCGCATCGGGGGCGGGAAACACGATTTCTGGCATTGGTGCCGAAACTGTTCGCGGGATCCGATACGCGGGAACGGTCCCTTCCCTCGTTATGTGACGCGAGAGCATCCTCCCGAAGGCGGCAATCTGTGCGGCGATTGCGAAAAGCTCGTACGAATAGGTCAATGCCGAGACGGTCCTCAGCGTGGTGATGATGCATAATGAGGCGGTTGACAGCGTCAACGATCGGCTGCGTCCTTGGCGTCGCCCGGACGTTCTCGCGGCACGGAATGGCCGCCATACGAGACGCATCGTGTCCGGCAACCTCTGAAATAAGACGGACTCCCCGTATCTGTCGAGCGAGTGCGGTAGATTGATTTATCGCAGGAACCAGGACCTGCTCCCTTGCACGTGCCGGTTGATCAAACGGGGGAGACATCATGGCCGTGATGAATCGATCTGAACTGCAAAAAACAGCTCAAGCATATGAGGATCTCCTCGTGCCGGCGCTGTTTGCTGATTGGGCTGATCATGTTGCAGAAAGCGCCGCCGTCCAACGGGGTGATCGCGTGCTCGATGTAGCCTGCGGGACGGGTGTTCTGAGTCGTGCCGTCGTTGCGTACGCTGGTGAAACAGGGTCGGTAACCGGCGTGGACCCGAACCCGGGAATGCTCAGCATTGCGCGCACTCTCGAACCGGAGGTCAACTGGACCGAAGGCACCGCCGAATCGCTGCCCTTCGATTCGAACCTGTTCGACGTAGTGCTAAGCCAGTTTGGCCTGATGCTATTCGAGTCTCCCGTGGCGGGGCTCAAAGAAATGTATCGTGTGCTCAAACCGGAGGGCAGTCTACGCGTTGTCGTGTTCAACTCCCTTCAGCATCTTCCGGCGTACGACGCGATCGTGGATATCTATGAGCGTACAGTCGGTCCGTCCGTTGCCGAAGCACTCCGTGTTCCGTTCTCGATGGGAGATCCAGATGATCTCGTCACCCTCTTCGAGCAGGCCGGTATCCATGGCGCGGTCGTATCTACCGGGACGGTCGTAGCTCGCTTTCGGAATATGCGTCAAATGGTGCTTTCCGATGTCAAAGGATGGTTCCCGTTCGCGAACATTCACCTCGACGATCAAACCATCAACAGCATCGTTGAGCGGGCCGAACATGAACTCGATCGATTTATTCAGCCGGAGGGTGGCGTGCGTTTCGATGTATCTGCGCACATGGTTCGTGCTGCGAAGGAGGTGACGTGATAGGCAAGGTCCTTGGAAATCTGGCCCGGCTTACATCACACGAAAAAATTCTCTTCGTCCGCTGCAGGTATTGCGAAGCTTTATATTTTAAAGTAATCTGAGTCTGTGGTGACACCAGGGTTCAAGACAACAGCGAATATGCATACGCGGGAGACAGCAGGTGCAAACCAGGACAGCAATCATGCGCGGTCATGGCAGCAATGGCGACGAGTTGCCTGGACGGTAGCCGGTCTGGCTCTACTCGCCCCGCTGCTGGCCATGCAATTTACCGAGGAGGTCGCCTGGGGCGTGGGTGACTTCGTTCTGTTCGGGGGGATGTTGTTGCTTGCCGGCGCCGCAGTCGAGACGGTCATCCGCACGAATCCCTCATCCATCTATCGTTACGCCATGGGAGGGGGACTCGGCGGCGCGTTTCTGCTGATTTGGGTGAACGGAGCCGTCGGGTTGATCGGCGCGGCGGGCAATCCCGCGAACCTGATGTATGCAGGTGTCCTTGCCGTCGGCGTGATTGGTGCTCTCGTTGGTCGCTTTCGAGCGCGCGCAATGAGCCGTGTTCTGCTTGCCATGGCCGTCATCCAAACGGTCATCATGGGAACCGCCATCGTGATGGAGTGGGGGCAGCCGAGCAGCGGTCCGGTGGAACTTGTTGTCGCGAATGGCGCGTTCGCCGGGATATGGCTTGTGTCGGCCTGGCTATTTCGAAAAGCCGAACGAGACGGGACGTAGAGAAGAGCGCGTCGCGCCGTGCGATCGTTCTCGGGCGAAGGGTCGCGTCATCGTCTGAGGAGAGAACGGTGACACAATGGATGATCTGCGTCTTCTTGCGACGGACTCGGCCACGGACCAGACCACGGAGCAACTTGTGGTTTATGCAGGCAAGGCCTGTAGCCGCTTTGCCCGTGTTGTGGGTACCCGTTCAGAAGAAGACGTGACACGGTCGCTTGCCCCGGCTCTTCGCGATGCGGTAGTCAACGCGGTGCTGCCCTCTGTGTGAGAGCCCATCCATCATGGCGGCCAGTCCTTGCTCGATCTTCGACTCATGGGGGCTACCGCGCCCGATCTGCACGGCACGATGTGAACCCTGGTCTTCGCTCGGGCAAAGGTTCGGTGTTGTTCCTGGTGACTCTTCGACCCTCGCATCGGAGACGGGGAATGCGCTCCGATTGCATGGTACCGGCCCGTCTCAATGGTCGCTACGTTACGAAGCACATCGTCTTCCAGTCGATTCCGCGCGCACGACCTTCTCATCGATCGAGGTGACGTAATTGTGGAAACGAAAAGCAAGACACGCAAAAACACAGATCGGAGCGGCTACGGGCGGTTCTTCGCTATGATCGTCACGGCGATGGTAGCCATGTTCGCACTGATGTACGCGCACTCCTATCAGATTATCGGGCACGCCTGGTTCAGCGAAACCCGCCTGTTCATGACCTTGCTCATGGGCGGCTCCATGATGGTGATCATGCTGTCGTTCATGCTCGGGATGTACGCGAGCCGACGAACCAATCTTGGGATTTTTGTCGGTGGCGTGCTGCTGATGGTGCTTGCCGTCTGGCTCGTACGGAGTCAGATCACCGTGAGCGACGTCGACTACATGGAAGGAATGATTCCACACCACTCGATCGCCATTCTGACCAGCGAGCGTGCGCAGATCGACGATCCTCGCGTTCGCAAGCTCGCCGACGAGATCATACAAGCTCAGCGGAAGGAGATCAGCGAAATGGAATGGCTCATCGATGACATCCGGACCAATGGGATTGCGAGTACCGAGGCCGCGGCAGAAGCGCGTGCGGTGCCAACGTTTGGCGAAGCGAGCGACTAGCCAATTGGGATGACGCGGTGGGTGGACACTTGATACGTCACGTCTACTATGTCCGTGTCTTCACCTTCCGATGCATGGTTCCGGTATTGCATTCAGCAAGAGTTCAGTGCACGCTCACTCGGGTCTGATCTTGTATGGATGTCTCGCGACGAACACACTCTTATGTGGAAGCTGTACGGATAGCGCGGTTGGTTACATGGGGGAGGCCGGCGTACCGAGACCGCTCGTCACAGGCACTCTTTCGCATTTACAAGAGACCGATCGTCGTGACGAGCGCACCGTTGTAGTAAGGCGTGTAGCAATCAGTTCGAACAGATACCACGCCGAATAGCGTTTCGGCTGAATCGGTGGCCATAAGTAAGATGTGGTGTAGGTGAGATATTTGTGTATGGATGATAGGCGTCGAAAATATATAGATCCAGTCGATCGTGTCGTTAAAAGAGCTTCGGATATGGATCGGAAGTGATGAATATCCTGTTTTATAACAATATAAAAACCCTCGCTTAATTGATTAAATAACTTTTGATTAACATGATCTCTTTTGGGTGTATGTCTGTTTCGTTCAGCTAGCTGCAGAAATTAAAATTACAAGAAGCCGTCAATTGCGCGCTCTGGATCATGTCGTGTGCGCTGTATACGGGTCGAGTAATTTTGAGTGGATGCCGTCCGCCTACTTCAATTCGGCTCCCCGTCGACAAATGTCAGAGTCTGATGCTTGAGATGGATTTCGATTTTATGCATATCTACTGAGTTTAATACAGTACAACGTTACCTAAATCAGTCATTTGCGTTCACGCTAATGTAACAGCAGTTGTTGTGATATGAGAAACCATCTTTCGGTTTGGTCTGTGCATGTCGCGACTTGAGTACGCAACGTGTGAGTCCTCGAGAGTCAGAGGCTCACACCAGGTTGACCACATGATGTATTCGCGAGCGTTCTGCGATCTGTCGGACGACGCACAATCGATCCATTACGGGTGGATTGTCAATTTCCCGAACCGGATTGTCAATCTAAATGCTCGCGTCGATTTTACACTCAACACGCAAGAGGGAAATTTTATGGCCGGACCGAAAGAGCAGCAAGCGAAAGGAAACTGGAAGCAGCTCAAAGGCAAGATCAAAGAGGCATGGGGCGTCCTCACGGATGACGATCTGGACCGGTATGAGGGGAAACGTGACCAGTTAGAGGGTCACATCCAGGAAAAAACTGGGGAGTCGCGGGAGAAAATTCGGAAGAAGCTCGACCGGATGTCCACGCGACGCTAGCTACAGCAGGAGATGGCTGACACGGGATTCAGCCCTTCGCGTCTTGGTGGTCGAGAATGTGCCGCCGAGGCGCGACAGGGTGCTCCCGACCTTGCATTAGAGAAATCATATCGAGGACATAAACTATGATCTGGACGATCATTCTGATTCTCGTCATCCTGTGGTTATTGGGATTCTTTGGGGGCATAGGGGGCAACCTGGTCCATATTTTACTGGTCATCGCCCTGATCGTACTCATCGTTAATCTGGTTCGAGGCCGCGGGGTCTAGAGAAACCAAATCAGTGTAATCCATAGTGCGGATAGCGCCGGTTCGGCGAAGGCGTACGTTTCGTGGCCGTTGTGTGCATAGGCATATGCATAGCCTCGTTAATCGGGGAGGCAACGACCACGAACGACGTCCCGGACCGGCTAGCCGTATGTTTGTTGCCGAAGGATGCTCTGCTGGACGTACACCCGGCAGAGCATGATGGAACAGAGGTAGGGATTTGAACCATCCGGATGGTGTACAACACCGAGTAGTCAACTTGATCGGCCTTTTTGCATGACTGACCCCGAACAACCCACTGCTGAAGACGACATCACATCTCAACCGGAACCGTCTTCAGACTCGCAGGACTCACCATCATGGATGCAGCCCGATATCACGGAGCTCGGTCGGAAGCTGAAGAATTCGCTCGGCGTCGTTCAGGGAGCCGTCGTGGGGCTTTTCATCCTTGCTGCCGTTTTCGCGCTCGATGCGGCGGCGGCCTTTGTGATTCCGATCCTGGTGGCGCATCTCCTCGACCGTCTCTTATCCCCGCTTGTGCGTGGAATGGGAAAGGTGGGCATTCCCAAGCCTATGGGAGCTGCAATCGTACTGTTCGGCTTTGCCGGCATCATCGGCGGTGGGGTGTATTACCTCTCCGGGCCAGCGATGGAGTGGGTCGAGTCCGCCCCGCGCAACCTGCAGATTGCTGAGTACAAGTTGCGCGGCATGACGGACGCTCTGGAGAAGATGCAGGAGGCAGCGCAGAAAGTGGATGAAGCGACCGACATGGAGGGGGGAGAGTCCGGGCAGACCGTACGTGTTCAAGAGCAGTCGACCAGCGAACTGCTGATGAGTCAGGCTCAGACCTTTATCTCGGGGCTCCTCATTACGTTATTCCTGCTCTTCTTCCTTCTGGCAAGTGGCGACCTGTTCCTGCGAAAGCTCGTGTCGGTGCTCCCCCGGTTTCGGCATCGACGCAACGCCGTCCGAATTGTCCGCCGCACGGAGGAAAACCTGACGCACTACCTGACCACCCTCATGCTCATCAATACGGGGCTTGGTGCGGCACTCGCAGCCGCCATGTATTTGTTGGGTATGCCCAATCCGTTGCTCTGGGGGGTGCTCGGTGGGCTGTTGAACTTCATCCCGTATATCGGACCGCTCGTCAACATCGTGATCGTAACCATCGTCGCGCTCGTGAGCTTCGAGTCCGTCACGTATGCCCTATTGCCCGGGGTCGTTTACCTGATTATCAACGGGATCGAGGGAAGTGTTGTCACACCGGCGCTGATGGGTTGGCGATTACGCCTGAACCCAATCGTCATCTTCATCGGGCTGACATTCTGGACGTGGATATGGGGGATTACCGGTGGCCTATTGGCCGTTCCTTTGCTGGCAACCATCAAGATTATTTGTGACAGCATCACCGTACTCCGGCCCGTGGCCGTGCTTATGGGGCGATAGTGCCGGGGGGGCACTCGACCGAAGCACGCAACTGTACGGCGTCCACGTGCCCTGCCGGCATCGTTGTTCTGATCCGCCATCACTCTTCATCACCAAGAGCAAGGTATCTTATGTATCTCCACATGCTCAGAACGCTGTACGATCAGTCCGCTCGTGGACTGCCTCTCCTCGGTCGGCCGGCAGACGAGGCCCGGTATCTCCGGCCCATCATGAATCACGACGAGGCAGCCCGACACATCATTCGGCGCGCCGTGACGGTGAGTGGAACGACCGGGTTCGTCATGGGACTGCCCGGCTATCTCACCATGCCCATCACGGTCCCGTCAAATGTCGGAGGCGTGCTGCTCATTCAGCTGCACATGTGCGCAACTCTGGCGGCGCTCCAAGACCATGATCCGCATACGGACACCGTGCGCGAAGCGTCCATTCGGTGCGTCCTCGCTACGCGCGATGACATTGAGGTCGACCGCGCAGATCGAGGACCGGGGTCATCCACCACGTCAAGAACGGAGCACGACCCCGATACGGGCGATGAAGAGGTTATTGGGCTCATTGACCGGTTTACGACAAAGCTGGGTGAGCGTGGCATCCGGTTTCTCGGTGAGCAGGCGTTCCGACTGGGGAGCTATGCTGCCCGGCGGGCGAACCACGCGTCGCGCAGTCTACCCTTACTTGGCGGAGCCATTGGCGCCATCAGCGATGGCATGGAGACCCGGGCTGTGGGGGATCGAGCCCAACGCACATTTAGCGAGCTCCCGTCCCTCTCCGGTGGAGACCCGCGTGGGCCCGCAGCGTGATCTCCAGGGTTGAATAGGGAACGGGAGACATCAGAGCATGATGCTGCGTCTGATCAATAGAGATAGTTTGACCATAACGAGAGGCGGAGATACATGCGTGATCTCCGCCTCCGGCTATTTTAGGTGTCTGTGCCCTTCGATCGAACGTGTGGATCGCCCTGGTTGAGATGTTAGCCTGCCGGCTCGGCGAACCGGCGATATCGGACGTAAGAGAAGCAGTAGATAGCGTAGGCAATCAGGCCAAGAGCTACAAAGCCCAGCAGCCACGGACCATAGGGTTGCCGGGCGACGACCTCCAATGCCCCGCCGAGGCCTTTGGTCTCGCTTGGATCGGCCTGTAGCGCGGCTTGAACGAGAAAGATGCCGATGATCACGAAGACGATGCCTCGCGCCGTCAGACCCCACTGACCGATGCGTTTCGCCCACATCCGCGTATCCGCGTCCATGTCGCCGACGCTGTAGTTCTTCATAAAAGTGGCGTTGGCCGCACGGTAGAAGTGATACAGCCCGACGCCGACGACGATACAACCGATGATGCCGATGATCCATAGACCGTACGGCTGACTCATCAGTTCGGCGGTCACAGCCTTCTTGGAGGAGCCGCCCCCTCCGCCGGAGCCAATCAGGAGCTGTGCCGCGTAAAGCCCGAGTGCCAGGTTCGCAAACCCACTGACCGCAAAGCCCGACCGCTTGATGACGCCTTCAGTATCTGTGCCCTCATGCTTTGGATCCATCGTCGCAAGGATGAGGCGCCAGGTGGCATAGCAGGCCAGCCCAAGGGCGACAAGCGCGAGTCCGACCTGGCCGAGCGGCGCCGACCCGATTTCCCGAATTGCTTCGCGTGTACCGGTTGCCGATCCGCCTGCGCCGAATGCAAGCTGTGCCGTCAGCGTGCCAATCACAGCATAGACCACCCCCTTTGCCATATACCCTGCCCGGCCAAGGGTGTCCGTCCACCCGCTAGATGTCTGCGTACCCGCTGTTTGGTACTGTTTTTTCCTGACGCTCATTTTTGGGTCCCCCTGTGCTGGTCGTGTAGCCGCGTGAGACTCATACAGGCGACCCCTTCAGATGTGTGGCGCAAACCCCGGTAGTCGTGGGGGACACACTTGCTTATTACATGTACAACGGCCCTTCACCGAACACGCGACGTACGTTTGTTCGTGCTTCCAGTGTCGGAGTAAACCGTATTTTTCGGGAGCCGTCGTTACGCGAGTAGTGACGTGTCCGGGCTCTAGTTACCGGACCGTTTTGATTTCAAACCGGAATGTATCCGTATGTCATCGACAAACGGATCTCGTACGTCCCGTGCATTTGGAGCAGCCGCGCCGGGAAGGCTGAAATGACCTACGCTCTAATGAACGGGTCCGGTAGGTAGGTTTCCGGGTTTCGTATCGTCCGACACAACTTGCGCAAAATCAGGGCGGCGTCGGTTCGGCACGCCCTGCGGTGTCATGCTCCTTGCCACCCGACTGCAAATAGAAGTCAGATCGAATGGATACGCACCTGCACCCTTACACGCGCCGGGTACTGATCGCCGCGGCTATCCTTCTGGCCCTCGTCATTTCCGTCCTTCTGCTGCGGCAGATCGCGTCGGTGCTTTTGCTCTTTTTCGCTGGCATCCTGGCGGGTGTATTTCTCGACGGTCTCACAAGCAAGCTGCACGACTATTCTGGGATTCCGCGGGCGTGGTGCCTTGGGATTGTGGTTACGCTTCTCCTGGGCTTCTTCGTCGCCTCTGTGTGGTACGCCGGGCCGCGAATTGACGGACAGATTGATCAACTCGGAGAGCGGATTCCAGCGGCGCTCGATCGCCTTCGCTCGAGTATCGAGCAGTACGAATGGAGCCGACGATTGCTGTCGGGTTCGCCGAATTCCGGACAAGCGATGTCGTTCGTCGCCGGAGGCGTCAGCAGCATTGTCGGCGGGCTCACAAGCGTTATGGTCGCCTTGATTATTGGATTGTACTCGGCCGTCAATCCAGATGTGTATATCAAGGGCGGCATCCGCCTTCTTCCGAAGGCGCGTCGCGAGCGTGGACGAGCGGTTGTTCATTCTCTCGGCCAGGCGCTACGGTGGTGGCTCGTCGGACGGATTGCCTCGATGGGCGTTGTCGGTGTCCTTACCGCCATCGGCCTGTGGATCGCGGGGATTCCTCTGGCGATTGTACTGGGACTGATCGCCGCGCTGCTCTCGTTTGTCCCTTACATCGGGCCCATCTTGTCAGTCATCCCAGCGGGGCTCGTTGCGTTTGCGGAAAGCCCGACCAAAGTGGTTTATGTCGTCATCCTCTTCGCGGCGGTCCAGTTTCTTGAGAGCTACGTCATCACCCCGCTGATTCAGGAACGAGCGGTTTCCCTGCCGCCTGCCGTCCTGATCGGCTTCCAGGTGCTCATGGGAATTGTGGCGGGAGCGCTGGGAGTGTTTATGGCCACGCCCCTGGCTGTCGCCGTGATCGTGCTCGTGCAGATGCTGTACATCGAAGATGTGCTCGGCGAACCGGTACGCACACTGGGCGAATAACAGGGCCCGAGCAACGTGCGATTCTTGATAAATAGCCCTCTAGGCATTCGCCGACCGTCGAGCCAACGGTTCTGAAATGGCCCTTGCAGGTATGGAACGTGCCTTCTGGTCGAATCATCTGCCGACCCGAGATTCAGATCGCGATGATTATTCGGGGTGGGTCTGCATCCATTGATCGACTTGGGCTTCATCGTCGAGCGGATCTTTCACTTCTCCGGCAATCGACTCGAAGGCATCGGTAATCGTGATGAGACCGACGATTTTGTCATCGTCTTCCACGAGAGCCAACTCCTGATTCCGCTCCTGCAGATAGTCAATTAACCGGCTGATGCTAGCAGTCGCCGGCACGATGACTGCTTCAGCCGCAAGGTCTTCGAGGCTCACGTCGCCATCGCGCAATGCATTCCAGTCGCGAAGGAGCGATGCGGCGTAGATCGTGCCAATGACGTTGTCGAACGAGCCGTCAATCATCGGATAGCGGCTGTGGACGTTATCGGCTGCAATCGTCAGGTTCTCATCGAGGGTTTTATCCGTCGACAGAGAAACAACATCCTCGCGTGGGATCATGATTTCGCTGATGGGGCGCTCCCCGATCGTCAGCGTATTCATGATCTCCTGCCGCCGGTCCACCGGAATATCCTGAGAGCGCATGAGTGCAGCCATCTTTCGCTTTAATTCCGTCCGGCTCCCAACCTGAGTAGAATCCCCGTCCACGCCCTCTACCTCCTGCTCCGCTTCCGTCCAAGATCGACTGATTTCGACGCCGAAGAGACCCAGCGTCTTTTTCGCAAGCCCATCGCCGAAGAGAATGAACGGGTACGTAATTGTCGTCCACCAGTAGTGGAGCCAGGATGTGTATTTCGCGATCAGCTTCGGCTTTTCGACACCAAGATACGTCGGGGCCTGCTCGCCCCAGATTTTATGGATCAGATTGATGATGACGACGGCGACGACGACGGAAACGATCGATGTGGTCTCGCTTCCCAGATTGAAGACCGCCACGATGGGTTCGAGAATGGCGGTAACCGCTGGTTCGGCCACAATGCCGAGGAGGATGCTCGTTGTCGTAATCCCGAGCTGGCAGCCGGTGAGGTAGATCTCAAGTTGCTGTGTCATCGACCACGCGCGCTCAAGGCCCGCGTGTCCGGTGAATTCGTCCTGATCAAATTGGGGAACGCGCGTTAATGCAAACTCCGTAGCGACGAAGAACGCATTTGCGAGCGTCAGCAACACGCCGGCAATGAGGCGAATAGTGAGCTCGGCAGCAGGCATGAAGAGGGTGGTCTGTAAAACAAAAGGCGAAAGGGGCACGAGAACGGTGCCCGAAGAGGTGCTCCGACGACGCTGTGCATCTAACACGTACGACTCAACGCGTGGAGCTGCGCCGAAATATCGAGGCGTTGGTTCAGCTTACCCGAGAGGCGTCGAATCTAGATACGCATCCTTGTCACGAATGCCGTGGAGAATATCGGAGTCGATCGGAGGGGCCTCGGGATCGGCGTGAAGGACGGACACGTCCCCGGTCGACTCCACGACGACGGCGCGCACCTGATCCATACGGGTTACGTTCGCCTCGCGAAGTTTTGCGTACAGGTCGTCCTTTGTCATCTGGACGCTCTTCATGTTCTCTGTTAGAATGTCCGGGCCAATCATGACGAGCACAGGGGCGTTGTCGACGGCCTCGACGACGAGGGAGGAACGAATGCGCAATTGCGACACGCCATACTGAATAAGAAAGAGTGCCGCGAGTGCGACGACAGCCTGTGCGAGAGGCGGCTCTTTCGCGAGAACGGTGCTGGCGAGAAGCGAGCCGAACGCGACCGTGACCGCGAAGTCGAAGCTCGACATTTTCGAAAAGCTCCGCAGGCCGGCCAGCCGGGTGAAGGCAATCAACACGACGTAAATCCCGACGGCCTTGATCAGGACCATGAGGGAAGCACTAAGATTCGTCGTAAGCCACGACCAATCCATAATAGATTTCGGATCCGGATGCCAGGATTCCAGCAGGCGAGCGAGGCGGTGGACAAAACAGGCGTTTCGGGCAAACACCTCTAACCAACATGGTGGCTACTTCACGCATCCAATGGCAAACAGAGCAGGGGCCCGTTACGAAAACACTCCAGATATGACAAACTCCTGCACAGAGCCAGCATATCGTGTGGCGAGCCGGTGGTACGGAGTCGTTCGGCCGAGTTGACATTCCAACGCTTCGGGCGAGGACGTTCTCCGGCGTGTAACGATCGTTTGGTGGCGGCGGCGTAGGAAAGGAATCCGCCCACGAAAAGGGACCCCCTTCCGTCATACGCTCGTGTGACCTACCGAATCGACTCCACGTCATGACGGCACCCTGTGATGCGCGAACAAACGAAAATAGACTGCCGAGTCTTAGAGAAATGGAGCCCTCGTATTCTGGCGAAGGCCGTCGTTGGTATCGCAGTCCTTGGCACGCTGCTACTCGTCTTCGGTTGCGGGAGCGACGCTCCATCGCCGGAGTCTGATGCTCCGGTAGATTCCGTGACCCAGGCCGAGAGGCCGAAACCCGGTACCGATCAGGCAAGCGGAGACACGTCTGCTACAGTTTCTGATCCGTATACCGTTCGCGACACGCTTTCGTATGAGACGATGCTCGCTCGCGAAAAGGCGGCGGTTTTGTACCGGGGCGATGAAGTTGTCGACACCATCGATGCGGCGTTTGGAGTCCAGTCGATCGGAACTGATTCCGTCATCTACCTTCCGGTGAAGAAGGGGGCACGCGGGCCACAAGACACGTGGCGCGGTCGACAGATCTATGTGCTTCGCACTGGAGGGGGAGCGACGACGCCCATCGAGCAGTCCGTTCCATGCTTCGATGCCAACTTTTCCTCGCCGGCGGTTCTGGATAGGGCGTTCTACTACTGGGGACTTTGCACGGCGCGGGGGAAGACCGAGGTGTATGCGATGCGCTACCGGTTCGATGCATCTGCGCCCGTCGACTCCACGCATCTACAGACCGGTCTAACGGCCACGGATAATCGCTTCCTCCTCAAGCCACCGTCCATGGAGGACAACTTGCTTCGTTTTCAGGGGGACGGACGGGTGTGGATGCTGGAGGCCCGAGAGATGAGAGTTAAGTCGTCGTCCTCCTTACAAAAATAAGGTGCCGGAACGCCCCGTTCGTGGCGTGAAATAACGCGTGGCCGATGATATGCAGGTCGCTTCCGTCGAGCGCTGGCTATCCGAGCGATTAAGGCCCGTTGGGCGGAGAATCATGGGTCGAGATCCAATTCCGCGATGCGCTGCTCTGCCTTGTCCAGGCGCTCAAGACAGGATTTTGCGAGAGCGACCCCCTCTTCGTATGCAGCGAGCGATTCATCGAGGGCGGGCGGATCATCTTCCAGCGTCTCGACGATGGACTCAAGACGTTCGAGCGCAGCTTCGAAAGAGAGTTCGTCGACATCGTCGACGTTGGGGGCGCTAGCCGCCGATGGGGACTCGGACATGTCGGTGACAGGGAAGATAGTTGAAACGTGAGGTTGTTAGATTGCACGTTAGCGCTCAGTTTGTCAACCTTTCGCCAGCAAACGTCATCGTGCGTGCCATCAACGCGTCAAAGTTTGCACGAAAAGGACGCTGTATGATGGAAAAAGTCGAGCGTAACCAATCCTTTGAACCGTGTTGTAGGTTATTGTACGCCTCTGTCGATTTCTCGAATGTAAGCTAGCGAACATATGGATCTCGGATTGACCGACAACGTCGCCATCGTAACCGGTGCCAGCCGTGGCATTGGCAAAGGTATCGCTCACGCCCTCGCCCGGGAAGGCTGCTCGATTGCTATTTGCGCACGAGGGGCGGACGACTTAAATGCTGCAGCGGACGACATTCGGGACCAAACCGGGGCCGATGTCCTGGCCATTCCGATGGACGTCACCGATCCCGATGAAGCCGATCGGCTCGTCGAGGAAACGGCCGACCGCTTCGGCGCCATTCACCATTACGTCGGCAACGTCGGCGGAAACCGGCGCGGGACGTTCGCTGAGCTGTCTGACGAGGACTGGAAGGATCTCATCGACCTCAACTTGATGTCGCACGTCCGTGTCGCCCGGGCGGCGGTCCCGCACATGCGTGAGGCAGAAGAGGCCGGGTCGATCACGTTCATTTCGTCTATCTTCGGTCGCGAGCTTGGTGGCGCCGGACTCTCGCTCTACAACACGACGAAATCTGCGCTGATCAGTCTCGGCAAGGTCATGGCGCAGGAACTGACGCCCGATGGCATCCGCGTCAATACGGTCGCTCCAGGGTCAATCCGCTTCGAGGGCGGGAGTTGGGATCGCCGCGTGAAGGAGCAGCCGGAGAAGATGAAAGAGTTTATCGCAGAGAACCTGCCGATTGGGCGGTTTGGGCGCGTCGAGGAGGTGGCCGATACGGTTGCGTTCCTCGCCTCTGAGCGGGCAAGCCTGATCACGGGAGCCTGCATCAACGTGGACGGTGGACAGTCGCACTCGCTGATCTAGTCTAGACGCCACGTGCGCCGATTGCCGTTAGCTGTACGAGACGACATGCTTCCAACGTAAAACGCGCTCCCTGTCGCCACGTGGCGGGGAGCGCGTTTCGTATTGGCGAGTGTGGATCGATCGGCAGTGTGTGCACGACTCGATCACAATCCGTTCAAATCTCCAGACCCTCGCGACTTTCTCGGAGCGCATCCGCAGAGGCTCGGAGAGCGGCTTCTTCCTTCGAGGTGAGCTGCGGACTCACGTGTTCAGCGACACCTTCGATGCCCACGACACAGGGCGTGCTGAGTGCGACGTCGTGAATGCCGTAGGCGCCATTCGGGCGCACGCTTACGGGCATCACGGCACGCTGGTCCTCGAGGATTGCTCGGAGGATGCGAGCGATGACGACACCGATGGCGGAGTCCGTGTAGCCCTTCCGTCGGATGATCTCGTACGCGGCATTGCGCGCCTCATCGAAGAGGGCGTCCATGGTTGCCTGGTCCCACGGGCGGCCGAGAACCGTTTCATTCTGAATGGCCTGTCCGCCGATCATGGCATTGCTCCAGATGGGTACCTCGGAGTCGCCGTGTTCGCCGAGGATGTATGCGTGCACCGACTTCGGATCGACGCCGTAGTGATTGCCAAGCAATGCGCGGAAGCGGGCGGTGTCCAGCAGGGTCCCCGTTCCGATGATCCGCTCCTGCGGGCGAGCGCTCAACTCCTGCGAGATGTACGTAAGCACATCTACGGGGTTGGTCGCAATAAGCAGAATCGCGTTGGGCGCGTGCTTATCGACTTCACTGATGATCTGCCGGAAGATGTCGGAATTTCGTTTGAGAAGTTCGAGCCGGGACTCATCTGGGGATGCCTGGTTGGCGCCGGCGGCGATAATGATCACCTGCGCATCGGAGAGGGCGTCGTAGTCAACGGCCCGACAGGTGACTCGACCGACGAGCAGTTGCCCGTGCATGAGGTCCATCGCTTCGCCTTCCGCCTTCTCCTGGTTGGCATCGACGAGGAGCAGTTCGCTCGCAAGGTTCTGGTTGTAAATCGCGTAGGCGGCCGCGGTACCGACCTGGCCCGTGCCTACGATTCCCACGGTACGTCGTTGGATCATCGTCGAGAGATGGCTAATGGAAGGGTCGAGTTCACCGTTGCATGATCTGACACGGTGCAGCAAACACCCGGTTCAGCCCGAAACCGGTTCCACTACGGAGATTTAACTGATGCCCGAAACGAGATGGAGGGCAGGGCTCAATGGGACGATGACTGTGGCTGATGGTCGTCGGGCAACGCAACGTCGAGCCATTCGAGAGCATCATCGAGCTGGCGGAATACTCGCTGCTTCCTCCGTGGGGTGTGCGTCTGGAGGAGAAGGAGCCTTGAAATGGAGTGCACCGGCTCATGCGGGGCGACGAATGCGGCACGACCGTCCCCCAGGCGGTCACGGAGCGAGTGCACGGCCTCAACCATATCCGGGACATCTGCCGGTGAAACGACGAGTTCATCTACGAAGCGAAGGTCCCAGAGCGCTTTCATGCCGGGTTCCCAGTCTTCGTCGAGGTACAGACTGCGCGCAGCCTTTACGAATGCGGAGGCGTCGACTCGATTCGTCAGCGCAGCGGCTCCGAGGCTTCGCGTTGGGTCGATGACGTAGGAGAAGGACATAAGGCATCCCCGCGCGGCGGCGCACTCGGCGGTCGAGAAACAGGAGAAATGATGCTGCAGGAAATATATGTGATAGAGCGTACTGGAAGATCCCGCTGCGTCAGCAGGAGGAAGAAAATCACATCGGTCGGACACTTCCGGGGAAGCGTAACACGAAACGATTATTCTGCAGCGTCTGTCTGGCGCCCGGGAGCCAGCAGATACAGTACGGCCATGCGCACGGCGACCCCATTCGTGACCTGACTCAAAATGATGGCCCGCTCGTGATCGACGACATCATGCGCAAGCTCGACGCCGCGGTTTACGGGGCCCGGATGCATCACGAGGAGGTCGGGATGGGCCTCCATATGCTCGGTCGTGATTCCAAAGCGGTCGTGGTATTCACGCAGGCTCGGGAAAAGCCCTTCGTCCTGCCGCTCGAGCTGGATGCGCAGCGCCATAACGATGTCGGAACGGTCGAGCGCCTCATCGAGATGGTGGGTCACATGAACGCCCAGATGTTCGATTTGCGGAGGGATCATCGTGCGGGGGCCGCAGAGAGTGACCTCGGCTCCGAGTGTCCGCAGTGCCTGGATGTTCGAGCGGGCGACACGACTATGGGTAATGTCGCCAATGATCGAGACGTGGAGGCCGTCGAAGGTATCGATGTGCTCGGACATCGTTAGCACATCGAGGAGAGCCTGTGTCGGATGTGCGTGGGCACCGTCACCCGCGTTCACGAGCACAGCATCGGTGACGCGGGACAGGTAATGTGGGGCGCCGGGCGAACTGTGCCGGATGACCACCATGTCGCACTTCATCGCGAGAATGTTCTCCGCGGTATCGCGCAGGGTTTCACCCTTTTTGACCGATGATCCCGACTTAGAGAAACTGATGGTCTCGGCGGAAAGACGTCCGGCGGCCAGTCCGAAGGAAAGCTTCGTTCGTGTCGACGGCTCGAAGAACATATTGGCTACCGTCGTGCCCTGTAGAGTCGGCACCTTCTTGATGGGGCGATCGAGAACCGAGCGGAATTCCCGCGCCGTGTCGAGGATCAGACGAATGTCGCCGGCACTGTAGTCCGACAGATCGAGCAAATGGCGATGGGGAAGGGACGACGGCGTGTCCTGAGCATCGGAAGCCATGAGCGGGGGAGTCGGGCGAGCGGAAGTTGAAGCAGGCAGGGAAGGAGTCGACCGGACGAATGGGTCAGTCCGTCTCGGTGGATTGACCACGGGGATGCGGGGTTTCGACGAGCCAGACGCCCTCGCGGTCATCAATTTCGCGTAGGCGGACGCGGACCTCCTCGCCGGGCAGGGTGGGGACGCGTCGACCCACGATGTCGGACGCGATCGGGAGCTCTCGGTGACCGCGATCGACAATCACAAGGAAGCGCACAGAAGCGGGACGGCCGAGGTCCATCAGGGCGTCAAGCGCCGACCGGGCGGTTCGGCCCGTGTAGGCGACATCGTCAACGAGCACCACGTGACGGCCCGTGAGGTCGACTGGAATACGGGTCTCTCGGATCTGGGGCTGATTCAGACGGAGTCGCACATCGTCCCGATACATCGTGACGTCGAGAACGCCGACGGGCAGGTCGATGTCTTCCTGCGTTCGGATACGATCCGCGAGCCGGCGAGCCAGGTAGACGCCGCGGGTTTGCATCCCGACCAGCGCGAACGCATCTCCGGCCTCCTCGACGTCGGGGTCGGTCAGCTCGATAATCTGTTGCGCCATCCGGTCGAGCGTTCGGCCGAGATCACGCTCGGTCATGAGCTGAGCTTTAATGCGATCGTCCGGTTCCATCGTCTGGATCGACAGGGAAAGGAGGAGGGGCCATCGGGCAACGTGTCCACGCTGTTACAGTAAACAAAACGATGGCAAGGATGGAAAACGAATGTCGGAAGGAGCTTTGATTTCCTGCCGGTTCCCCGTTGGGGGACGGTAGCGGAAGCCTCGATATTTATCCAGCGAGGCAACCGGGTTTTGTGTCTTCAGGGTGAGTTATAGGCATCGACTCAGGTTCTATCGGGATGTGGAAAGGAAACCCCATCGGTCATGCCCGACCCGCTCGGTTTGAAACGGAGCCGACGCCGTCGTCTACACCATTCCGGGCGAGATGCGCACGTGGCGTCTTCCATATGACTGACTTCATCTCGTGACGCGCATGTCGCGCAATGCATCCGTTTTGTTCGTTTTGCTGTGAGACGCGTTATTTAGAGACGAGGGTTTTGCTCGTCTTCGCTCTGCTTTGAAACGGCGAGGTGCTCGCGGTTGACCTGCGTGTCCAGACGTTCGACCTTTTCGGATGGCACGAGCAGATCGTCGCAATGTCCGTAGCGACGACCGGCGGCGGGCGGGCTTTCGAGAATGGTCATGCCTAGTCTCGTGGGGATGCGACGATTTGCAGGTGGGGTAGATCCTGCGTGACCGTCTGCCCGTCCAGCGAGTAGGTCCGGTAGCCGAAGTAGGTCTCGTTCGACAGCACGTACTTCACGGTTGAGGCGTACCACGTGCCGCCCCGGGGAGAGAGAATTTCGTCGTCGTTGAGTTCGCTGGCAATGGCGCGGAGGGAGCGTCCGTCCCGTCGTAGGTCGAAGATCCGCCGGACAACCCGCGCCTCGTCCGGGTCGATGCGGAGCGTCCGGTCCTCCGCATCCGAGCCGCTGGACTCAATGCGGCGATACCCATACGGGATGCGCCCCCCGGCATATGCCCCCGACTCCGCGAGTTCGCGCTGGCGCTGCCGGGACCGGATCTGCGCCTCATGATCGGAGGGAGGTGGCGCCGGGTCTTCGAAGGAGCGTAGCATGTCGATCACCGACGCTCCACGTGGCGCGTCGGTGTCGATGTGTTCGGTCACGGAAATTAGCGGAACGGACTGCGGCGTGAGGTACGTATCGAAGAGGTGTACGAGTTGAGCACGGACGCTTGCGAGCCGATTCATGCGATAGACGAGCAGGTGGGTGATCTCCCCCTTGTTGACCGCCGTGATGAGTCGGCGGAGTCCGATTCGGTCGAGGTCTGCTCCCTGGGTATCTTCATCGGTGAACCAGGTCAACTCGCCCAATCCTTCGGCGTCGGCGTACCGCTGGAGGACGCGCCGCTGGGTGTCGAGGTCGGCGCCGGCAACATCCAGAGCGTCTCGGTCGGGGGCGGTGCGGAGGTAGCCGGCCGGGCCCGCCGTCTCGGTTCGGCGGGGGGCTGTACGGATGCCGAAGGGATCGTCGGACATGAGGCGATTGCTGAATTGTGTTGGAACGGGGCGTATCTGTACAGTGGCAAAAAGGGGAAGTTGCAGCCCGTTTCGCCTCAATATGGACCGTGATCCGGTGCTTTTCCTCCCTGAATTACGTCACCGTTACGTTTGGCGTTTGGAGAAGTGCGGCAATCCTGCTATGTTGTAATCAGTTGATCAAATCAAAAAAGTGCAGCGCTCGCCACGTCTGGCGGGCTTTTTTTATGTCCGAGCACGTGTTTGGCGGATGGGCCGGAAGCCGACACCGGTGAAGCTAGAGCCGATCTTCGGGAAGTTAGTGCGCCTGGAGGACACAGTCCGCCAAAAAGGTCAGAACGGTACGTCCGTGCACGTCTGCGCGGAGTCCGTTCGTTGTCGCAGCGATAACGTTCGTTTCTGCGAAGAGCCCTACGCCGACGGCCCGTCCCACGCCACGTCTTGGGATTCGTCGCCTCGGTATCCTCGAAGGCCGTATGTCGATCGAATCCGGAGATTCATCCGGTTCCCCCGACGGCTGTCCGGAAAACTCCTACCGAGGACTGCAACAAGCGTGGACGCTTGATGTCTGCGGATGAGGAATGGCTCTGCGTCATTGTGCCGTATTGTCCGGTTGGGTCGCGATGCGACTCCTTCACTCGATACCCGACATACGGACAGTTCTATGATTTCGATCGCCCGCACATTCACGGTCGCTCTGCTACTCGCAGGAATTCTGTCGTACCCGGCGTTCGGCCAGGTCGATGATCCCGGTCGCGCTATGCAGCACCAAATGCAGCAGATGCGGGACATGCAGTCCCACATGGATAAGTTGATGACGCGGACGCAGGAGATGTCGCGCATGATGGAGCAGCACATGCAGCAAGCTGAGGACCAGCAGCGTCGCGAGCAGTTGCAGCACATGCATCAGATGGGGCAGAACCTCGGGGAAATGGCCGGTCAGCTGAAGACGGCTGCCGAGCGTGCGCAAACGATGAATCAGAACCGCGATATGCTGCGTCAGCAGAACGCCGAAGCAGAGATGGAGCAACTGCAGACGCGGCTCCATCGTCTGAGCGAAGACCTAACTGCAGCCGTGGAGTCGGTGGAGGCCATGTCGAAGAAGCTTGGCGTGACGACAGCAGCGAGCACGGACTAACCCTCACACAACGTGCCGCTGGATGTCGTAACCGTTCGAGGTGCGAGATCCAGCGGCCTTCGTTTTATCCTTTCTCCAATTCGTTATGCGCGTATTCCCGTTTCAGCCAGTTGGGCGCGTATCCAGACATTGCCTGCTCGCTCTCGTCGCCATCACGTGGATGGGCGTTTATGCTTATCCGGCGGATGCCCAGCAGTGGACGTACAACACCTCCCTCCGGTATTCCACTGGTACCTACATCTTTTCCGAGCGGACGCACACGCTTGCATTTACACACGGCCTCGGCATTCGCGGAGATCGATATGATCTATCGTTTTCGATTCCTCTTCTCTACCAGTCGTCGCCGTGGATCTCGTACACGCCGATCGGGGGCGTTCCGTCCGGCGGTCCCCAGCAGGACGTGGTTCGGCAGCGGCGTGGACGACATGCTTCTACCGAGGGGCAGAGTAAGCAGTCGGGGTCCCGGTCGCGGGACACGGTCATTCTCCAGGACACCGTCAGCTACCAGGATGTGGGTATCGGCGACCCCTCCGTGTCCGCTTCTTTCGCTCTCATCACGAGCAAAGACCAGCGGCCGAGCATCCGGCTCACAGCATCGGCGAAGGCGCCCGTAGCTGACGAAGATTCCGGATTCGGCACGGGCGCATGGGACGGCGCACTCGGACTGCGGCTCACCCAGCGGGTGGAGACGTGGTTCCTCTTCGCGGACGTAGCGTACTGGTGGCTCGGCGATCTGGACGGGCTCGAACTGAACGACTCAATCGCGTACAGCGCATCGATCGGACGCGCGTTTCTCGATGGCCAGCTCGGCGCGTTGATCAGCGTAGCTGGCTACGAGGCTGAGATCATCGACAATGTAGAACCGCCCGTTCAAGTCGGCGCCGGACTGTCCTATTTTCTGGACAATGGGTCCTACGGAATCAACACCTCGTTCTACGTCGGCATCAGCGAGTCCGTCCCCGGCTTTTCCACGTCCATCGGCGGCTTCGTGAGGTTCTAAACCTGGATACACGACCAGAGAAACCGATCGACACCGATGGTGGATTGCTGGCCCTGTGCCGAGTGCACCGTCAAATGTAGTTCAAGTAGTGGTTGGAGGTGCTGTTTGGCGGATGGATTCGAAGCCACACGAGCGAAACAAGAGCCGAAGGTCATGCTCCTGGTAGGGCCGAAGGTCGCCCTTTGGCACTGAGGCAATAAACCAGTGAGCGAAGACCGCGGAGCGCTCCAGCGAGCTATGTAGTCGGGCCGGACCGCAGGGAGTTGATTCTGTGGGGAGCTACGTGGCGAGCGACGTCATTTCGCGTGGGGCTGACCCCGGTGCTCCTACCATCACGCGCGCAACAACTTTGTAAGACGCTCTCTATCGCTGAATCCGTGCGTCCTTCTCCCTGTAAAGCTCGTCCGGGTCCCTGGAGGGAGGACCGTGAATCGCAACCACACCGCGGGAACAGTAGTCCGTGGGATGGCGCCGGTGTTTTCACTTCAGATGTGGCCTTTCGTCTGATTCTTGTAACCTGCCTGAGGCCATGCAAAAACAACGACTGCAAGCCGTCTCGACGATTGCTATCCTTCTTCTGATGCTGCTGACCGCACCGTCGGCCCAGGGGCAGGCCATCGTCAAGGTTGGGCCGCGCATGACGGTCGAATTTGGGGATATCTCCGACGCCCCCGGTGACAGCTGGGCCCTCGGAGGGGACGCTCGTATCCGACACGAAGAGTATTCTATCCAGGCGAACGGCGCGATCGACTATTATTCCATCAACGACGACCTTAGCGTTCTCACCCTCGATGTGAACGCCGTGTTCGTCTTCATTACCGAAGATCAAGCCTTGATGCCGTATGTAGGTCTTGGCCTCGGCGTGGCTCGCGTTTCATCGAGCGGGGAGGTCGGAGAATCCTACTTCGGGGGAGATCGCACAGAGGCCGGGTTGAACATTGTCGGGGGGGCCGAACTCGACCTCGGTTTGCTCAGGCCGTTTGCACAGGCGCAATTCACCAACGGCAACGAGATTGACCGATTTGGAATGAGCGTGGGACTGCTCGTTGCCTTTTGACGGACGCGAGTGAGTCGTGGGCACGGCGAACCGGCTGTCCGCGCTTCAACGTTTCGGCGTGCGACAAACAAAAAACCGCCCCACTCCACCATGAGCAGGACGGCTTAATTGCCCGCTGGTATTCAGCGGACAGTGGCGTGGGAGGGATTTGAACCCTCGACCTCCGGGTTATGAATCCGACGGATCCCTTTTCTTGTACCGTGGCTAAGTTGCTAATTCGGTTGGAGTTACAGAACGGAGGCCTCGAGGTCGCCGCCCCAAATTGTACACAGTCTGTACCCAAACGAGCTGTTCGCTTCCCTCTTGAAGGCATTTCCTCACGATTTGCCTTCCAGTCATGGCTTCCATTATCAAGCGCTCCGATCATTACTACGCACAGTTCTTCGATACATCCAAGACGCCGAAGCGACACCGCTTTTCCCTGAAGACAAGAGATGCTCACGAGGCGCGGCGCCGCATGGTGCGCCTCGAGGACGCCTATCTGCGAGGCGCGTTCGATCCGTGGACGGACGACCCCTGGACGTTCGACCAGCCGGTGTATGACCTACTACGGCTTCCCGAAGCAGAGCAGGCGTTCCTTTCAGAGAAGGAAGCGGCGGGGCGGCGCCCGAACACGCTTCGGACCTACCGGGAGGTGCTTTCCCTCTTTCGAGCTCAGGTCGACGGAAACCCTCGAGTCGATGACATACCCGAAGACGCCCTCCAACGGTTTGTCTGGCGGTCGGACTTATCCCGGGCGACGCAGCATAAGCGGTACGGGCACCTACGCACCTTCTTCCGTTGGTGCGTTGCGGGCAGGCATGCTCGACGCAACCCCCTGGAGGCCGTAGAAGCCCCCAGGCGGCCCCAGAAGCTTCCAAAAGCGGTCCGGGTAAACGACCTGGATCGCATCTGCGCGGCTGTTTGGAAGGACTACAGGGCGAAGCTAGAGCGCGGTCACGTTCGCGACGGCGAGCTGATCTGGCGGGTGCCGCTGTTTCGGTTTGCCTTCTACACCGGAATGCGCGCATCTGAGCTCGCCCGGCTCCGCTGGCGCGACCTTGATCGAGAGCGGGAGTTGATTGTCATTCGAAGGCAAAAAAACGGCCGCGAACAAACCATCCCGTTGACCTCGAGGGCGGCTTGCCAATTGCAGGAAGTCCGCGCGGGGGACCCGGAGGACTTCGTCTTTCGAAGCCCGACCTTTGACAGGAGGAAAAGAAGCACGCGCAGCTTCCGCGAGCGTGCCTCCAAGGCGTTTCGTGAGGCGAGGCGAAGGGCGGGGATCGAGCGAAAGCTCAACTTGCACTCGCTCCGCCACGGCTTCTGCACGCGCTTGGCCGAAGCGGGCAAGAGTGCTGTGGTCATCAAAGAGGCCGCCCGTCACGCAGATATCAGCACCTCCATGCGATACGTCCATATGGCAAACGACACGCTGAAGCGAGAACTAGCGGATGCCTTCGATGACTAACGCGTCTCTTCCTGTTCTATCGAGCCGAGAGGGGCGCGAGCTTGTTTGGGTCTCTCACGAAGCAAAAAAAGATCCCCCAGCCAGAGGGCTGAGGGATCATCGACTCACGAAAGGTTTAGCTGTCGGCCGCGCCAGGAGATGGGTCGGGCGGAGTGTCCAACCAACCGAAGGGCCGGTTCGTGCGAGGGGCCGTTCCCGGCTGCAACGGGAGAAACGGGAGGACCTTCGTGATGTCGCCGTGGCCGAGCCACCCAGCGATGGGATACAGTAGGTGTCCCGTCTGCACGAGGCTTGCGATAAACGTCTGTTGGCAGATGTCGAATCGAATGGATTCGGGAAGCCCCGCTTTGTGCCGTGCGGCGTCGAAGCCCTGGAGGAGACGGGTGGGACGAAGTGGCCGGTTGTCCGGCCCGACGAGCACGAATTGCGATTCGACATCCGCGCCGATCGCGTGCAGCGTGTCCCACGTCGCACGGAAGATGGGGATGAAATGAGTTGGTCCCTCAGGCGAGGCCGCGAGGCCAGCTGGGACGATCGACCCGAGCGGATGGTGGATCATCCGCAATCGGAGCTGACACAGCTCTTTGGGGCCGAGGCCCGTCGTGATGGCAAGACGGACGGCCCAGTGCAGCCATTCGTGGCGGTAGCGCGTCGGGTCGAACACATCCCCGCGCGTGAGGTGCGGGCGGAGCCGCTGCCACATGGCAGGCGAGAGGGAAGGCGGGGCGGCCCGGTCGCCGTGGGGGCCAAGGGCATCCTGGATATCGATCTCAAGAGCCGAGGCGTGGTAGGCGTAGCCGCGGCTGGCGGCCCATCGAACAAGCTCCTGGAGGACGACAAGGCGTCGCTCAATCGTCTCGGTCGATGGCTCGTCGCGCGTTGCCATTTCGAGGACGAGCGGTCGGGACATCTGGTCGAGCGAGGCAGAGCCGTAGCGGGCTTTAAGTGGCGTCAGCACGCTCTTGTAGTAGCTAAGCGTGGCGGTGGAGGCAAAGGTGGAGAGTTCGGGCTGCATTCGTAGAATGGCCTCCCGAACAGAGATCGGCGTCCCTTCTTCAACGAAGGGAAAGCGAGGACGGTACGTCATGGGTAGACAGTTGGCGATGGTCGGTTTTCGGATCGGTCCGTCGCTCGGAGGGAGAGCGAAGGCAACCGAGGGGGAGGGGGGCGCTTCGCGTTTCAACGAAGTCGCCCCCCTACCCACCATCGCAACCGGGGGGACGGTCTCTTGAGGTAGGCGGCCGTGCCAATCGAGAGCAAAAAATCACCCGATCCCGCGCAGTTTTAGTTAAGAAATGAGGGTGGGGAGGGGGCTGTAACCGACGGATGTTACGTATTGAACCTGCTCTCGACGCTCGGCAATACGAAATGACCGATCACCCTATACTTATGCGAATTCAGCCTGACGCGGGCATTTTTTCGGGGTTTCTGGGCGCTTGAGGCGGATCTGAGGCTCGGCTGCCGGGTTCGTAGTGACCGAGAGCAGGGTATGCCCCTGCGAAGATCGACGTTGTCCCCCTCCCTTACGCCCCACGATCCTGTAGCCCCCCCTTTACCTAGTCTTCGGGTTGCTACAGACGCACAAGGCTACATGCGGCCTCACCGTGGGATTCGTTATCGATACCGCCGAACAGGGAGCGGGTACTGAGAGAACGAGCGGCCCGGAAATGGGTGCGCGTAGTGGGGTCTTCGATCGACCTCGGACTCTGGCTGGTCATCGCCTCTCCACCGTGAAGCGAGAACCTGCTCCTTCGCCGCTTGCGGCGTCGAAGATGCGGCGCGCGTTCCACCGTAGACGCGCGCAAACATGATGAGGCGCAAACAAGATCAAGAAGTTGCGGATCAAGAAATCGCGCCTCGGTTGTTGGCAGTACGCGTCTGAGTGGGCTGGGATTGGACGGTACCTTAAGACTAGGGGTTGGTGTATCCGGAGGGAGTCAGTTAAGCAGGTCAAGTACACCCAGATCCGATTTTTTGCGTGCACTCTGGGATCGTCGCGTCAAGGCCCGAACGTTGCCTCGATGGACGCCCGAAGATGCTGTTGTATTTGTCTTCTGCAGGAAGCTAGGCGGTTCGACGATCGCGATGTGCACGAGCCGATGAGCAGGGATTACGCGCGCGTAAAGGAAGCGCGCGGTAGACAGTTTGTTGGTTCGCGAACGGACGCGGCGCTTCGCTTGAAAAGCAGCCTCGAGGCCGCCCCGGGAGGCAAAAAGAGTGAACGATGCTAGGGGAGAAAAAGACCACCTATGCGGCGACCCGCTGAGTAAAGCGCGGGTGACGTTCCGAAGTTATCCGAGTGGCTGGTGTAGTGCCCGATGGAATTGTAGCGCCAAATAGAATGATTGCGACAGTTCGTTGATCGCGTTACGACCGTTCATCGCTTGGGCGCTATGAAACGGAATTGCTTGGTCGGTCACGTCAACGAGCAATCGTCTGTCGGCTGCCGATGTACTCCCTGTCTAGCGCAGTGTGGGCAGGCGGAGTTGATTGAAAAGCGGGGTATATGATTGCATGAGTTTATAGGCATGGGGATGACCGCCAAATACGTCGTTTTCACTTAGGTCGAGTTGGGATCGGGGCTTAGGTTTTGTATCATCCACATGCGGCTGTCCACATCGCGGCAGCCCTCGAGGTCACCTCTGCCATTATTAGTTTCGACAACTCTTGAGCGATATTCTCACGCTGCCGCAACTCGAGCGGCATCTCTACGCTGCTGCCGACATCCTCCGGGGAAAGATGGACGCCTCGGAGTTCAAGGAGTACATCTTCGGGATGCTTTTTCTGAAGCGTGCCTCCGACGTGTTCGAAGCGCGCTACGAGGAGATATTCAACCGATGGATTGAAAAGGGGAAAAGCCCAGCCGAGGCTCGAAAACGGGCCGAGCACGATGCCCGGTACGGGAAGACGCTCTTCGTGCCCAAGGGAGCGCGGTGGCGCTACATCGACGCGTACGGGGACCGGGAGGACGTCTCCGTCATCACGGAAGGCGACGACGAATATACCGCGTTCGTGCAGGAGTTTACCGAGGACGTCGGAAACCATCTAAACATGGCGCTCGGCGGCCTCGAGCGCGCCAACGCCGCGGAACTCGAGGGTGTGCTGGGGCACATCGACTTCAACCGGAAGGTGGGCAAGACCCGCCTCTCCGACCAGAAGCTGCGGGACCTGATCTCGCACTTCAACAAGTACCGCCTGCGCAACGAAGACTTCGAGTTTCCCGACCTGCTCGGTGCGGCGTACGAGTACCTGATCAAGCAATTCGCGGATACGGCCGGGAAGAAGGGCGGCGAGTTCTACACGCCTCGAGAGGTGGTTCGCCTTCTCGTGCGCTTGGCTGAACCGGAAGCGGGGCAGCGCATCTACGATCCGTGCGTCGGGTCAGGGGGCATCCTCGTTCAGGCCCGAGACTACGTGGTGGAGCACGACCAGGACGCGGGCGACCTCGGCCTCTACGGTCAGGATGAAAACGGGGGCGTCTGGGCGATTTGCAAGATGAACCTGCTTCTGCACGGCATCCGGGGGGCCGACATCCGAAACGAAGACACCCTCTCGAACCCGCAGCACCTCGAGGGCGGGGAGCTGATGCGCTTTGACCGGGTCATCACCAATCCGCCCTTCAGCCAGAAATACTCGAAGACGAACCTCTCGCACGAGGAGCGCTTCCGTTACGGCTACACGTCGGCCCGCTCGAAGCGGGCGGACCTCATGTTCGTCCAGCACATGATCTCCTCCCTCCGCGTGGGCGGCAAGGTCTGCACGGTCATGCCCCACGGCGTTCTCTTTCGAAGCCGCAAAGAGCAGGGCATTCGCCAGGGGATGATCGAGGACGACCTCCTGGAAGCCGTCATCGGGCTCCCGGGCAATCTGTTCTACAACACGGGCATCCCGGCCGCGATCTTGATCTTCCGCCACAAGGGAGACAAACCGGCTGAGCGCAAAGGGAAAGTACTCTTTATCAACGCCGACCGGGAGTACGAGGAAGGGCGTGCGCAGAACCATCTTCGCGCCGAGCACATCGAGAAGATCGTCTCGACCTATCGGACCTTTGAGGACGTGGACGGCTACGCGAAGGTCGTTCCGGTAGAGGACCTCGAGAACAACGACTGGAACCTCAACATCCGCCGCTACGCGGACAACGCCCCGCCTCCCGAGCCGCAGGACGTGCGGGCGCACCTCTACGGGGGCATCCCGGCGTCGGAGGTAGAGGCCAAGCAGGACCTGTTTGAGGCCCACGGTCTCGACCTCTCGAGCGTGCTCACGCATGCGTCCACCGGGAACGGCCACGGCGACTACTACGCGTTCCGAGACGCCCTCGAGACCAAGGCGGATATCAAGAAGGCCATCGAGGCCGACGACGCGCTACAGGCCCAGGAGGAGGCCCTACGGGACGCGTTTCGCTCCTGGTGGGACGATCACCGAGCCCGGGTCACGGCGCTCGCCGACGGGGCCGACGTGATGAAAGTGAGGGCCGACTTTCTCGACTCGTTCGAGGCGGCGCTCCGCCCGGTCGGGCTCCTGGATGAGTTCAAGGTGTCGGGGGTGATCGCGGAGTGGTGGGATGCGCTGCAGAACGACTTCCGGACGCTGTCGGCCCAGGGCTTCTCCGGGCTAATCGACTCGTGGGTGACCTCGATTCAGGATGCCGCGGCTCGGACTGATAAGGACGCGCCCGATCCGTTCGACCACCGTTGCATCCCGCAGCTCCTGGCGGACTATATCGCTGAAATCGAGGGGGCAGAGGAGGCTCTTTCAGAAGCGCAGGGGAGAAAGGATGCGTTCGAGAGCGGGGACCCGCCCGGTGACGACCCGGTGGATGACGACTGGGCCGATGAGGACGCAGTTCGATACGACAAATTTCTCGGTGAGCACATCACCGACCTTGAGGCCGAGATGAAAGAGAACCCATCACGGGCTGCCGACTTGCAGGCTGCCATTAAGCACTGCAAGAAGCAGCAGGCGCAGTACAAGGCGATCAAAGCCGAGATCAAAGAGGCCAAGAAGACGGTCAAGCAACTCCGCGGGGAGCTGCTGGAGCGCCTCGAGGCGGCTCGCAAGGCGCTGGATACGGAGGCCGAGCAGGTCCTGGTCCTCACTGTGGCCCGCACCGTACTGGCAGACGAACTTTCCAGCTACGTCGACGTCCACCGGCAGCGCGTGGTGGCTGCGTTCGAGACGTGGTGGGACAAGTATCGGACGACGATGCAGGACATCAAGGCGCGACGCGAGCAGACGACGGCGAAGCTGGATGGTTACCTCGATGCGATGGGGTATGCATAATCTGCCGAGCCAGCAAACGGCACAGGACCAATTTATCATGTCTACACTAGCACATCAGGAATATCTTGACGGTTTGCCTGCCGAGTGGGGAAGAGTTCGCCTCGGTGATTTAGGAAGCGTTTATGCAGGAAGTACCCCCCGACGTTCGGAGTCTCAATACTGGGAGGGCAGCATTCCATGGCTAACGCCAAGCGAAGTGACTGGTCGGACGAGTAAGTGGATTCACCATACCGAGGAGCAGATCTCTAAATCTGGGTACGAAAGCACGTCGGTCCATCTCGTGCCTAAAGGGTCTCTACTTGTGACTACGCGCGCAACAATTGGTGAGGTAGCAATTGCTGCAATGCCGATAACTACGAACCAGGGATTCAAAAACCTGGTGCTAGGCTCGGGCGATGATCCCATTTTCTACTACTACGTATTGCGATTCGTCGCGGATGAGATGAAGCGACTCGCAAGCGGAAGTACGTTCGACGAGATCTCCAAATCTGATTTTACAGAGATCGTTGTTCCTCGTCCGAGCCTGTCTGAGCAACGCCGCATCGCGGACGTGCTGGCCACGGTCGACGCGGCGATCCAAGAAACAGACGAAGTGATCGCGAAGCAGGAGCAGGTCAAGACGGGGCTCCTACAAGATCTCCTCACGCGCGGTCTCGATGCCCAGGGACGACTGCGGGACCCGGAGAAGGAGCCGGAGGCGTTTCGGGAGACTACGGATTTAGGTAAGGTCCCGGCTGAGTGGGACCTCACCACATTAGGTGAAGTGGGCATTTGGAAAAGTGGAGGCACGCCGCGCCGCAGCAATCCTTCGTATTGGGGAGGTGAGACCCCGTGGCTCACTCCGAAGGACATGAAGTCCTACAGAGTTGAGCGGACGACAGATTACGTGACTAGTGAAGGGCTTTCAGGGACAAAAGTCGCACCTGCCGGATCGATATTCGTCGTTGTTAGGGGGATGATCTTGGCCCACACGTTCCCGGTCTGTGTGAGCGATAGACCGATGGCATTCAATCAAGATGTGAAGGCTGTCATTCCCAGTGCCGAAATTGCGAGTGAGTATCTTGGCAAGTGGATGCAAGCCCACGAAGGCGCGTTCTTGCGACTTGTCACAGAGGCTACGCATGGAACCAAAAGGTTTGATATGTCGGACTTGTATTCGCTATCTGTAGCGGTTCCGCCACGAGAGGAGCAGCGGAGCATCGTTCAGCGCTTGCACTCCCAAGAGAGTCGCGTTGATCAAGAAAGGGAGTACAAGTCTAAGCTCCAATGCCTCAAAACAGGTCTCATGCAGGACCTACTCAACGGACGTGTCCGCGTGCCTGAAGCCAAAAAGCGAGTAAACGATGTGATCGCATGACCTCAAAAGAAGGTGGGGAGCGCGCTTGAGGGTGGAGAACTGACTCAGTTGAGAGAATATCACAACCAGTCAATCGTTGTGACGCTCGGAAATCGGTTTTGGGGCGATACAAATTAAATTCAAGAATACTCAACGAGGTTAATCTTGCAGCGAAATAGTAGAGGCATTCTAGATCTGGAAACTCTTATTCTCGATTGCAGAACGAAGAGATCAGAGGCATACATCCGGGAAGCCATAAATTGCTATAAGTCAACTGCGTATAGATCGTGTATCGTCGCTACTTGGGTTGCTGTCGGTTACGATATCATCGATAAATTTCGAGACTTAGCTCTGGGAGATAACAGTCTGGCTGATCAGCGCGTGAAGCGCTTTGAGACAATAATTGAAAATGCAGATGTGAAGCAAGCTCTCGATTTTGAAGGTTCGCTTCTTGATGATGCAAAGGATGAGTTTAGCCTGATTTCACCAATCGAATACGAAGATCTCAAACGCATTTACGAAGATCGAAATCGATGTGCCCACCCATCGGCACTTCCCGGCGGGGTAATTTATAAACCTGCACCAGAAGTGGCTCGAACTCACATGAGAAATGCGGTCGATCATCTACTTTCACGGGAGCCACTGCAGGGAGCAGAAGCGCTCGATCGCATCATGCGCGATATCCGGTCGGATTATTTTCCTGGTGAGCAAGAAAGTGCTGTTCGACGGCTCAAGGCTACACCGATTCGGCATGCTCGCAAGTCGTTGATTAGCAGCGTTGTTGACATCACCCTAAAAGATGCTCTGCTTGACCTGAACAGATACGATCAAAGTCAAGAGATTCTTAATCGCTGTGTAGTCTTAAAGGCATTACCGGAAGTTGCAGACTCTCATCCAGTCCGAGATATCATTGTAAGTAAATCTACAAAGGTACTGGATAGAATGGATGATGTGCAGCTTGGTAGGTTTGTGTTTATGTGTGGCGGTATCGATTATATATTTCCCTCTATTGGAAACAAGCAGCAGCGAATCACAGACTATTTACAAAACATAGATGTGACACCCTCTGGAAAGGATGAAACTGTTTGGCGGCCGCTATCGCTAGTGCATCCAGATCTCCTCTTTGCCCTGAAGGTTCGTCAATTGAGGGACCTAGCGATGCAACGGATCAAGGGGGAAGGACCAAAAGCAATTGCCGAGGCAGCACCTTACCTGCCCGAAAATATGGAATGGGAGGGATTCCACTCCCTGGCAGAAACGGTTGTGGATGACTTCGTCAACGCAAGTAGCTATTTTGAAACAGAGCGTTACGGAAAGGTTGTGGTGCAATTTATTGAGCACTTTGATGAAGTACAGATGCGACGTCTCCTGTCGAGTCTTCGTACTAATGATCAAGTCTATGGCGCAAAATTGGGTGAAGAGCCATGCAATGCGATCTTGAATAGGGCGGTTCAGATGTGTGAAACGTTGGAGGATGAGCTCCAAGACCTGTATAAGTTTTGTCGCGACGAACAAGATAAATACCAGGCTCTCCGTGAGCGTGCCGACTTTATTGAGGGACATTGCGCAGGTATAAATTAACCTCCCGTAGTTGTCGCTTCTCTAAACCAGCTTTAGCCAGAATATGAGTGCAGACAACCCGCTGTTCGATGTTGAGCCTAGTTCTCTAGATGATCTTGATGGCGGTGGATTAACGAAGGTCCTTCGAGAACTAGTCTGGTTGGAGTTATACCAGCATGGAGGCTCGCTAAGTAAAGTCCACATTCCTCTAAATATCACGGTCAGGGACGGTGGGATTGACGGTAGAGTTCAGTGGGAAGGAGACCCGCCGCCCGAAAATCTTTCCGGGTTCAACTCTCGGGATACTGCCTTTCAGGTGAAGGCGACCAATGTGGGGCCGTCAGCCTGTAAAGAAGAACTGCTTGATAGTAGCGGGAATGACCTGAAGCCAGGAGTAAAACGAGTCCTCCAAGAAGGAGCATCGTACGTATTGGTTAACAACCGCCAATTAACGTATGAGCTAATCAACGACCGGATTGAGAAAATGCGGGAGGCGGTTCGCGAGAGTAACGCCGACCTAGATTCCGAGGACATACAATTCGATGTCATTGATGCCAGCAAATTGGTTAATTGGGCCCGGCAGTATCCAAGCGTCATTACGTTGATCCGCAGATTAACCAATCAACGTGTTTCGAATGGTTTTATCCGGTGGGAGGATTGGGCAGGTAATACTCGGCTTGCGGCCAATTTAGCCGTATCGGATGAGATGTCATCGAACATGGAGTGGATTCGGTCGAGGCTGTCAAATCCCGGATCCGTCTCAAGAATTGTTGGGCTATCTGGTCTTGGAAAAACGCGTCTAGCCTTGGAGGCTTTGCGGAACCCGGAGCAAAACGAAATTAGTGATGATGACAATGGTGCTCTTGGTATTCGGGATTATCTGAATAAACTGGTGTTATATGCTAAAGAGGGCGACATAAATGAGCCAGACTTGCTAAGGAGCGTCCGAGGCTTAGTCCAAGCACAGGTAGATGCAGTAGTCGTTGTCGACGATTGCAGGATCGCATTTCACGATCGTCTCGCATCGATAGTGGACAGGGGGGGGTCGAGAGTTCGCTTGCTGACGTTGGACTACGATTTTGATAAAGGAGAAGGAAGGGGTGAGCGAGTCGAATTAAGCCCCGAGGTGCAGCGCCCCGTCGTTCGCAAGATGTTGGAAGAAACTCCTGCCGCCCGCGGGCTGAGTAAGCCGGATTTGGAGCGCGTCGAGGAATTTGCTCAGGGGTTTCCTTTGATTGCAGAACTGCTCCTCGAAACATGGGAAACGGAGGGAGTAGGCGGAGATACGTTGAGTGATGAGCGTCTCATCACGCGGATGCTTTTTGGGCGCAGTGATGACCCAGAGAAGAGACACATGATTAGATGTTGCGCTCTCTTCGCGTATTTCGGTGTGGCGGGTGACCTGGATCATCAGTTGCAATTTATTGCAGAAGAGGTTGCCGATGTTGATCCCCGTCGGTTTCACCGGGTATGTAATGAGTTTAAGCTAAGGAGCATAATCCAAGAACGGGGGCGATACATGCGTGTCCGGCCGCTCCCGCTCGCTCTTCGTTTGGCGGCGGAATGGTGGCAGACGGCTCCACCCGTTGAAGCAGAGGAATTGTTAAGGACAGCGCACGAGGCCGGACTGGTTGATTCTCTTTGCTTGCAGCTAGAGCGGCTTAGTGAAGTCGAAAATGCACGCGAGATTGCAGGCGAGCTCTGCGAGGATGGCAGTCCTTTTACCCGAGCGGAGGTCCTGAGGACCTCCGCGGGTGGTAGAATCTTTCGAGCCTTGGCCGTACTCAATCCTCCAGCAGCTGCAGGTGCATTAGAGCGGGCATTCGGCGACAAGTCAACTGACGAACTCCTTGAAGTTAAGGATGGGCGGCGCGCTCTTGTGAGAGCACTAGAACACCTGGTCTTCCATCGAGAGAGTTTTCTTCCCGCAGCACGCATACTTCACCACTTTGCTGCAGCAGAGACGGAGGGATGGGCGAACAACGCCACGGGAAGGTTCAAACGACTTTTCCACGTGTACCTGTCCGGGACGCAGGTACCCGCGCCCGAACGATTGACGGTTCTTAAGGATGGTCTCGAGTCTGATGATGCTGCCAGACGACGGATTGCTATAGAAGCGTTAGGTAGCGCATTAAAGACAAAACACTTCACTAGAGACGTAGGCGACGAAGCTAAGGGTAGAGTTGGAGGAAGTGGTCCACACGACTGGACTCCTGATCGCTACGAGGAGATATACGAATATTGGGAAGGTTGCCTTGACCTCCTCGTGGACAAGATAAAGAATGGAGGAGATGAGGGGGCTCTGGCGAGAAAGCAACTAGAAGGAACGGCTGGTTCTCTTCTGGCGATTCTCGGGATTAGTAGGAAGGCAGAGGAATCAATACGCGTAGCAGCAGAGGGTGTCGATGGAGTTTGGAGAGGAGCACTACAAGCTGTGGGACGGGCATTGGGTACTCGTCCGGGTAAGATGCCTGAGGGGCTCCGAAGTCGATTAGAGCGTCTCAGAGACGACCTTCAACCTACCGACCTCGTCGGAAAGTTGGAGTACGTGGTTACCTCTCCACCCCAGTCGGAGTGGGTGCGACGAACCGAGGACGGCGAATACCTAAAGGTTGCGGAACAGAGAGCGCGAACTCTTGCGAGAGACTTGGCGAATGACGACGAAGCGGATTGGACGACGATAGCGAGAGTTCTATGTACCGGTAGGCAAAAGTTCGCCAGGGTGTTTGGAATTGAGATTGCGTCGATACTCGAGGACCCCGTTCCGGTTATTGAGGACATCCTTGAGGTATTAGAGAAGATTCCTGAGGATAAAGGTCGGCACTGGGGGCTATTAGCGGGCTTGATTTCTCAAGTTACTCAAAGTCAAAGGAACCACGCCTTAACTTGGATTCTCCAGTCAGATACTTTGCGATCTGAGTACTGGCGCATCCTTTCTTCGGTCGGTGTAGAAGAAGACGATCTGGATTCGCTTCTGGATATCATTAAAGAGGGTTCAATCGCCGCTCGGGATTTAACCGAACTTACCTATTCATTTCACGACGTATCGCCTGGCGATCTCTCTAATTTTGCACTTCAGGTGTTGGAGGAAAGTGTTGAATACGGACCAGCACTTTTAGAGATAATCCAGTCCTATCAGCATAATCGTGAGGAGACGTCTCGCCAACTCCGTGACGTTCAGCGTCAAATTGTTTTGACGAGTCTCAGAGGGTTGACCCTCACAGAGGACCTTTGGCAACGCTCTTATTCTTGGCGTGATGCTATCGTCTCTTTACTTAGCGGCGAAGACGATGATGAGTTGGCCCGAGCAGTAGCTTCCCAGATTGTAAAGACCGCAGAGTCTGCCTCACCGTCCACATCGCTTGCTTATGAATTAGATCAAGTTGTGGAAGCTCTATTTAAGGAATACGTCGATACCGTTTGGGAGACGTTTAGCGATGCGCTTCTGTCCGGCTCCTACAAGAGTATGGCCATCACGGCAATCGTCGCATCCAACCCGGTGGTATCAACCTCCGAAACGGCTCCCGGTGGGCCACTCTTTCGAAGCATTGATGATGACTTCTTAATTGACTGGAGTCACAACAACACTCCCCAAGCCCCAGTCTTACTCGCCGAGACGGTGCCAATTTTTGACAAGCCGAATGATTCAAACGCCGAACAGCGTGCAGGTCTAGATGACGAACCGACAAACCCGGTTTGGTACCCCTTGGCTCGTCGGATTCTCGACGAGTTTGGAGAAGTCGACGAGGTACGTTCTGCCTTGAGAAGCAATATGTTCAGCTTCAGTTCGACGGGATCTCGTATTCCGTACTACAAGCGGAGAATTGGACTGCTAGAAGAGCTACTCGAACATGATGTCGCTGCTGTTCGACAATGGGCAACCGAGGAAATCGCTCACCATAGGGAGGTCATAAAGCGTGAAAGACAGCAAGAAGAAGAGGAGGATATGAGGTGGCGTTCGTAGGATTAGGTAGCATCGAAGATGCGCCGGGATCTAAGGCATGAGTGCATGCCAAAACCGTCTACTGATGTAGTTAGAACGGGCTTTAATGATGGACGATCTATCGACGCCGGGAGAGTATCGAAAAACGGAGAATCCATTTATGGACCAGCTCGAACAGATGGGCTGGACCGTGGAAGACGGGGATACGGACGTGCCCTACTTGTCGGGAGACCGGAGCAGCTTTCGGGATGTGATCTTGCGGCAGGACCTCCGCGATGCGCTCCTTCGGATCAACCGGGCGGGAGGCAGCCCGTGGCTCGACGACAGACGCATCGACCAGGCCATCCACGAACTTGAGCGCGTCGCTTCCCCCAACTTAATGGAAGCGAACAAGGCGGCGACGCGCCTTCTCCGCAAAGGCACGGTCGTGGACGGGCATCCCGAGCATCACGATGGCCGGGATCAGACGATCCATTACATCGATTTCGGCGATCCCAGCCGGAACTCTTTTCGAGCCATCCGCCAGTTTCGCGTGGACTATGCGGGAGCGTCCGGCTACGCCATCCCGGACGTGGTCCTCTTCGTCAACGGCATCCCTCTGGTCGTTGTCGAATGCAAGAGTCCCACGGCCACCAACCCGATCGCCAGCGCCGTCGAAGACCTTCTGCAGTACTCCAACCAGCGGCATGGGATCGAGGAGCGGGAAGGCGTCCCCCGGCTCTTCTACACCAACCAGGTGCTCGTCGCGACGAGCTACGACAAGGCAGTCGCAGGCACCGTCGGTGCGCGACCGGAGCACTACCTTGCCTGGAAAGACACGAGCCCGGTTCCGTCCAATACCATTGCCGAAAACCTCGGTGTGGAGCGCCTTAGCCAGCAGGAGACGCTCGTCGCGGGGATGCTGCGCCCGGAGCACCTGTTGAAGCTGTTGCGCCACTTCATCCTGTTTAAGGATCAGCAGGGCAAGACCATCAAGATGGTGGCGCGATATCAGCAGTTTCGTGCCGTGCACAACACCGTGTACCGTCTTCAGCACGGCGAGACGCGCCTCGAGGATGGTAACCAGGACCGAAGGGGTGGCATCGTCTGGCATACGCAGGGATCGGGCAAGAGCCTGACGATGGTCTTTCTGGTTCGCGTCATGCGATCGCTCCATGCCCTCCGTCGGTTCAAGGTTGTCGTCGTCACGGACCGCGTCGACCTGCAGGAGCAACTTGCGAAGACCGCAACCCTTTCCGGGGAAACTGTCCGGGTGGCTGATTCGACGGACGAGCTGAAGGACTACCTGAAGGAGGAGGGGCCGGGTTTTGTCTTCGCCACGATCCAGAAGTATCAAGAGCAGGAAGAGACCGAGGACTTTCCCGTCCTCAACACGTCCGAAGATATTGTCGTCTTAATTGATGAGGCGCACCGATCGCATACGGACCGCCTGCATGCGAACCTTATGCAGGCCCTCCCCAACTGCGCCAAGATCGGGTTTACGGGGACGCCCATTCTTATGGGGGCCAAGAAGCGGACGCACGAGATCTTCGGCGAGTACCTCGACACCTATACGATCGAGCAGGCCGTCGACGATGGCGTCATCGTCAAGATCCTCTATGAGGGCCGCATGGAACGGGCGGCGCTCAAGGACGGGCGGACGTTGGATGAACTCTTCGACGCGGCGTTTGCCGAAAAGACGGACGAGGAGCGCGAAGAGATCAAGCGGCGGCATGCAACGCGGCGCAGCGTGCTGGAGGCCACGCAGTTGATTCAGGCGAAGGCCAAAGACATGGTGCAGCACTACGTCGCCCATGTCCTGCCGAACCAGATGAAAGCGCAAGTCGTCGCGGCCAGCCGCAAGGCTGCCGTCCGGTATCAGGCGGCCATTCGCGAGGCACTCGATGAGCTCATCGCCAAAGCGGAATCGATCGACCCCCGCCTGGTCCAGTTGACCGTCGATGAGCGCAAAGAGCTTCGTAAGACCAACCCGGAGGACGCGCTTTTAGCGACGGCCCATGCGCACCTCGACGTGCTGCGTCGACTCAAGGCTGCAGCCGTGATCTCCGGCAAGAAGAACGATCCTAAGGATTGGGGACAATGGAGCGGGGACGCCGCCACAAAGCAGCACATTGGTTCATTTAAGGATCCCCTCCAGCATGCGGATCCCGGTAAAGCAAACGGGCTGGCCTTCCTCTGCGTCTGCACGAAGCTACTGACGGGGTTTGATGCTCCGGTCGAGCAGGTGTTGTACCTGGATCGGCAGATTCGCGAGCACAACTTGCTTCAGGCAATCGCCCGCGTCAACCGGCTGTACACGGGCAAAGAGCACGGCCTCGTCGTCGACTACTATAACGTCGCAAGTCACCTCGACGAAGCCCTCGACGTGTACAGCGACGACGACGTCCGGGGCGCACTGACGGACATTAGCGATGAACTGCCCCGGCTGCGGGACAGGCACGCACGTGTGATGGGCTTTTTTCAGAAGCACGGGATTGACGATCTCTGGGAAGACGAAGAGAAAGCCGTTCAGCTACTGCGCGACCCGAAGCTCCGCGCGGAGTTTGTCGTGCGGTACAAAGACCTCATGGCCTCGATGGACACGGTCATGCCTCGCCCGGAAGCCCTGAAGTATCAGAGCGACGCGGCGCAGCTCGGCAAGATTAAGAAGCGGGCGGCCAACCGGTACCGCGACGAGTCCCTGGCCCACATCGACGCGGGCGCCAAGGTCCGAGAGCTGATCGACGAGCACCTGATCGCCGAGGGCATCGATCCGAAGATCCCCCCGGTGTCTCTGCTGGACGCAGGCTTCTCGGAGCATGTCCAGGAGCAGCCCTCGCACCGGGCGAAGGCGTCCGAGATGGAGCACGCCGCGCGGCACCACATTCGGAAGCACCGCGACGAAGACCCGGCTTTCTACGACCGCTTCAGTGAGCGACTGGAGCAAATCCTTGCCGAGTACGAAGAAGACTGGGAGACGCAGACGAAGCTCTTCGACGAACTCATCCACGACCTGCGGCAGGGACGCACGTCCGATGACACGGGGCTCGACACGGATCGAGAAGCTCCCTTCTTCAGCCTTCTGCAGCGGATCGTCGCAGAGGCGCAGGGCCAAACCAATGATGCGGAGCGCGCTGCGAAGGGCGTGGCGGAGCCACCTGCTCCGTACGACGCAGATTCGCTTTCGGACGCGACGCGAGAGCATCTAGCCAACGTCACGGTGGAGATGGTCGATCACATCGAGCAGGAGGTCCGAACCGTTGACTTTTGGCGAAACAACGCTGCGCAGCAACAACTCCGCAGTGATCTCGTGATGTACCTTGACGAACACGAGGTTGTCCCCTTCGAAAAGCTTGAGGCCACGGCCGACAAGATCGTCGACCTCGCGAAGCACCGTCATTCGTACCTCACTGTTTGATCGACACTCGTCGACCCTGCCCGATGGCTTCTCCGATCTCCACCAAGACCCCGACGACGGTCTCTGTCGGCAATGATTTGACGTTCGAGGTGCGCTGGAGTGCGAGGCGAACCACCCTGGGCATCACGGTCGACCGGGACGGGACGCTAGTACTGGCCCTGCCCGAAGATTGCCCGCTCGAAGAGGGGCGAGCCTTTGCCGAAGAGAAGCAGTTTTGGGTTTACACGAAGCTGGCTGAGAAGAAGCTCCTCCGCCGCCCTACGGCCTCGAAACGCTTTGTAGAAGGCGAAGGGCACTACTACCTGGGGCGAAGCTACCGGCTGCGTCTCGTGGACGATGCGGCACCTGAGACGGCCCCCCTGCGCCTCTATCAGGGGCGGTGGCGACTTTTATCGACGGAGCGATCTAGAGCCCAAGATCACTTCCGCGAATGGTACGTCCGCCACGGCAAAGATTACATTCGGGGACGCGTTGAACGGTATGCCGACCGTCTTGAGGTATCCCCGTCTGGGGTCGCTGTGAGGCCGCTGGGGTACCGCTGGGGATCCTGTAGTCGAGACGGTACCCTGAACTTCCACTGGCGAACGGCTTGCCTGCCAGCTCGGCTGATCGATTACGTGATCGTACACGAGTCGGCCCATATCCATGAGCCGCGGCACGACGATGCCTTCTGGCACCGCGTCGAGCGAGCCATGCCCGACTACGAACGCCGAAAGCGCGAACTCCGAGAGGAGGGAGGGGGCTACTTCTAGCAGATCTTTACCTCCTTGTACCGGACCGCGGGTCATCGACCTGCGGCATCGAGCAGGACGCGACGCGGACCTGAGAGGGAGGCGGTGGAGGTGGAGATTCAGGAACCGCCTCGAGGCCGCCCTTCCGGGGCGATGGGTGACAGCTACGCACGCGATGTGAAGAGAAGGCGAACGCGGCCCATGTCTCGGCGTTACAAGAAGTGATTTCCTATCGCCTCTTCAGGAGGGAGCGATTGTACACAGTTTGTACACAGAGCGGCGCTTCGACGGGTGGAAAGCCCCGGAAGGGTAGCTCAGTTGGGGAGAGGGTCGGGTTCGTTCGGGGGCTAGCGCTCGGGCGACAAACATCTTCAATACGTGCCGAAAAAGCGGGTTTATCGGCGTCTAAGGCGTATTGGCAAACAAAAAACCGCCCCACTCCACCATGAGCAGGACGGCTTAATTGCCCGCTGGTATTCAGCGGACAGTGGCGTGGGAGGGATTTGAACCCTCGACCTCCGGGTTATGAATCCGACGCTCTCACCAACTGAGCTACCACGCCAGGAAAATGTAAATGCTCGGCTTCGGGGTTGCGTATCTTAGCCAAGCACCACGGTTATATGCCGGATATGTGTCTCTGTGTTTCCGTCAAAACGGTGAAGAAGAAAGGAACCACCAGGTGATGGCGAGACGGCCGGCCGCGGCACGATCATAATTCGAGAGGAGCCAGCACAGAGCGATCCATCACGTCTTTTTCAAAGCGGGTTAACGTCGGGAAACTGAACGTGGGGGTCACGGGCTGTAGTTTACGGTACCATCCTCCTGCCATTCCGGTTGCCTAATATGCTTCGTACCGATACGTTGATTCGCCGGCTCGCACCGTGTGTGCTGGTCTTTCTCCTTACTGTTGCCGCAACGTGGTCAACGGCTGCAGTCGCACAGGCTCCGGACACAACCGCTCGTCCGGCAAACCCCGTCACATCGGCTCCCGCGCTCCAGGCCGGTCCAATGGTCGGATATGGAACGCACCGCACCGCCGCCGTCTGGGTGCAGACGACCGACCCGGCGCCTGTCCACCTGCGCTACTGGTCCGTGACGCCCGAAGATTCGGTTGCGATGAACGCGGGTATCATCCCGGACCCGGATACGACCACGACAACACCGCTCATAACGGGGGCCGACGGCATCGGGCTCATTAGGCTCACGGACCTTGAGCCGGGACATACGTACCGGTACGAAGTGTACATTGACGGTGCTCGCGTGGAGCGCCCGTATCCGCTGGAGTTCCAGTCGCAGCGGCTCTGGCAGTGGCGATCCGACCCGCCCGCGTTCGATGTCGCCGTCGGGTCCTGCGCGTACGTAAACCAAAAGGTGTACGACCGGCCGGGCCGACCGTACGGCGGGGACTACCGTATTTTCGAGACCATTGCGGAGGCAAATCCCGATCTGATGCTTTGGACGGGTGACAACACGTATCTCCGTGAGGTCGACTGGGCGGACGCGTCGACGATGAACGATCGCTACGCTCACACGCGGAAGCTCCCGGAGATGCAGGCGCTTCTGGGTAGCACGCACCACTACGCGACATGGGATGACCACGACTTTGGCCCAAACAACTCGGATCGCTCGTATCCACTTAAGGATGCTGCGCTCGAACTCTTTCAGCGCTACTGGGCCAACCCGACGTTCGGCATGCCGGATGTTCCCGGCGTGTTTGGTTCGTTCATGTGGAACGACGTGGAGTTTTTCCTGATGGATGACCGCTATCACCGGTCCCCGACGACGGCCCCTCGCAGCGAGAAGAAGACGCAGTGGGGAGACGCACAGCTTCAGTGGCTAATCGATGCGCTCACGACGAGCGAGGCGCCATTCAAGGTGATCGTGAACGGGGGACAAATGCTGAATCCGAATACGGAGTACGAGACGCTCGCACGATTCCCGCAGGACCGGAAGCGGCTGCTCAATGCGATTGCGGAGCGCGAGATTGACGGTGTCGTGCTGCTTTCCGGCGACAGACACTTTACCGAGATGGCGAAGTACCAGCCCGAGGAGGGATACCCGCTGTACGAAATCACCGTCTCGCCTCTCACCGCCGGAAGCGTGGGGCCGATCGAGGAGAAGAACGACCTCCGCGTCAATGGGACGCTCGTTGACCAGATGCGCAACTACGGCATCCTCTCGTTTAGCGGTCCGAGAACCGACCGAACGCTCACCGTGACGATCTATGATACGGATGGGGCCGAGCAGTGGACCCGGCAGATTCACGCGCGTGATCTCAAACACTGATCCGTTCCGCCGGCACCCGCGAGCCACGATCGGGGTGACGTGACGTGCTGGCCGATTCGCTTTATTCACCGCCCCCGTCTTCGTACGTTGGCGTCGCCCCAGACCTCGTTTTTCCTCTTTTAGTGTCCGCTTATGTGGGACCGCATCATTGATCAGGAGCGCGTCGTGGAAACGATTCGACGGACGCTCAAACAGAACCGTGTCGCTCACGCCTACCTGTTCCACGGGCCCGACGGCGTCGGCAAGCGAGCGGTTGCGCTTGCGATGGCCCGCGCGCTCGAATGCAGCCGCAATGATGCGGTCCCGTGCGAAGAGTGCGCGGACTGCCGGAAAACGCGGCGCATGGTGCATCCGGATGTCCACGTGCTGTTTCCGTACCCGAAGGGCACGGACGAGGACGATGTTGCAGAGCGAATCCAGCGGCTCGGTGAGGATCCGTACGCCGCGGTCGATTACGTCCGTCGCCCGTCGCTCAACGACCCGACGGAGACGTCCAACAAACAGGTGATGTACCACATCAGCCGGGTGCATGAGGATCTGCTTCGGCCGATGTCGTACCGCCCATCGGAAGGGGCGTCCAAGGTCGCGATCATCACGGATGTGGAGCACATGAACGAGTCGGCCGCCAACGGCTTCCTGAAGCTGCTGGAAGAGCCGCCGCCGCGGACGATCTTTTTGCTGACGACGAGTCGGCCGGAGCAGCTGCTTCCGACGATCGTTTCGCGCTGCCAGCGACTCCGCTTCGATCCGCTTCTGGTCGAGTCGATCGAATCAGCGCTCCGGGAACGGGAGGGCATGGACGAGCCGCGGGCTGCGATGCTCGCCCGCATGGCCGATGGGTCGTACACGCGTGCTCTCGAGCTGGCCGAGAGCGACGACCTGATGACAAGTCGACAGCTCGTGATCGACTTCTTTCGGTCGTCGTACGCACGGAACGTCAATCAACTGAGCGATCAGGTTAACGAGATCTCGTCTCAGGGCCGGGAGCGAGCCAAATCGGTTCTGCAACTGATGCTACGGTGGATCCGGGATCTGATGCTCTATCGCGAACTCAACGACGAAGCTCCCCTCGTTAATGTGGACCAGCAAGAGGTCATCGAAAACTTTGTCCGTCGCGTCCCGGATGCCAACCTCGAATCGATGATCGACATGGTTGAACAGGCCATTCACCTCGCCGAGCGAAACGTTCGGTTGTCGCTTGTCCTAACGACGCTCGCGCACCGGCTGGGCGATGCGATGCGTGGTCAGGGGAGTGATCGTCTGTACGTGCCCATGCCGGAGGCGGAGCTTTCCTAGCGAATACGCAACTCATCCCGGCAGGGCTCACGGGGCCGAGAGTAGCAATATTGAAGCATCGACAGAAATAACTTCACAATTCGTTCTTCGATGCCTTATACTTGGCGATTGCATACGGTTCGTCTAGAAGCCCCTTGACTCCGAGCCGGATTTTCGGCCTGGATTCTTTGCTGAATGACGCTTCACGCATGAGACTGCCTCACACAGTTGGTTCTGACCTTCATGCGTGACGATGGGAGACAGAACCGTGTCGATCCGACGTCGCTTCATTGCTGTCTCAAATCGTGAGATCAGGCGACATTAACGAGGTCGGCATATTCCTTGTAGATTAGTTACGACGCTGCCCGATCCGGCTGGCCCGGATCCCCCAATCACCCGTTTCACAACTCTCGAGCGCTTCATGTCCTATCCCTCTGATGCCGAGCCGATCCTGTCGACGCGGTGTAAGTTACCCGGACGAAGCCTGTGGTTCAGCCGTGCACATCTCCATGAGGATCATATCGAACTTTCGGGTTGGAATTGGCGGGGTCGCTTTTCCCGATCGATCGAACTCGATAACATCGATCGCTTCCAGTGGTGGGCCGTCCTCAACGACGTCAACTTCCTGCTTCACCTGAAGGATGGGGCCGCTGTGCCACTTCAGTTGCTCCGCAGTGCAGGCGTATGGAGTTGCAAATTGCACGAGCTTTTGGGGCAAAGTATTCTGGCACAAGACGCGATCCCACGCGTTGCACCTCGTCGCGACATCGCTGCCTGATCCGTTCGGTTCTCATCGAGAGTGGGCAGCGAGCATTCCACGCTCACCGACTCGCTTTCTCCGATGATGTCTAACCGACTGCCGACCCGTTTCGGGTTGTCTCTCACGCTCGCAACTCTTGTGCTTCTCTTCGTGTCGCTCGTCCCGATGTCAGCGGCGGCACAGACGCCGGATCCAGACGAGATCGACGCGTCACCGGAACTGAAGCCGAACCTAGTTGAAGCGGACAGCCTTCGTCGTGCTGGAGCATTCCGCGAGGCGTTCGGTCTACTTACGTCCTTAAAGCAAGAACATCCGTCCAATGCCGAAGTCCTGTATCGGCTTGCACTGACCCGCGTGGACATGGGGGAAATCGCGGACTCCGGTCAGAGGCGGCAGTCGATGTACAAGTCGGCGCTCGAAGACGCGAAAGCAGCCGTCGAAGCAGATACGGCGCTCGCGTTTGCACACCTCTCTAGAGCTATCGCCGAGGGCCGCGTTGCCCTCACCGCAGGGACCAAAGAGAAGATTCAGCGCTCCCGTGCCGTCAAGCGTCATGCCGACCAGGCGATTGAGCTCGACCCTGATATGGCTTCCGCGTACCACGTCCGGGCTCGCTGGAACCGGGAAGTGGCGGACCTTGGCTTCTTCTCTCGTGCCATTGTCAAAACGGTCTATGGCGGACTCCCCGAAGCCTCGTTCGAGCAGTCCGTGCGTGACTTCAAGACGGCGATTCAGAAGGAAGACAAGATCGTTCACCATATCGAACTTGCCCGAACGTACATGAAGATGGACCGCGAGGATGCGGCCAAAGAGGAGCTTCAGACGGTCCTCGCCATGGAGAATGAAGATCCCGACGACCCGCAGCACAAGAAGGAAGCGGAAGAGCTTCTGAATGATCTGAGTTAATGTCGCGCGTCATATCGCCCGGTCGTTTCGTCCGGCGTCTCCGCACCACGTTCACGCATGTCGCGTGTGCGTTACGGTCGCGAGACGCCGGAACGTTTTACGGGGTCAACGATGACAAACGTCACTCCTTTTCTCCGCTCTCAAACCCCAATTGTACATGCCGTACTCCGCCGAGATCAGTCGACAACAGCCGACGGCGTTTTTATTTCTGTTGGATCAGTCGGCGTCGATGCAGGACACGTTCGGTGGGGCGAAAGCGAAAGGCGATGCTGCACCAAGCAAGGCACGCGTACTGGCCGATACGGTGAACCGTCTGCTCCAGAATCTCGTCCTTCGGTGCGCGAAGGAAGAAGGAGTTCGTGACTACTTCGACGTCGGCATCATTGGCTACGGAGAGCGGGTGCAACATTTGATTACCCCGGCGGATGAGCACAATACCGGGACGGGTCTGATTCCGATCAGTCACCTCGCTGAGCGGCCGCGTCGCATGGAGGAGCGAGTCAAAACCGTTACGGACAGCAACGGGGGCGAGAAAGAGCGCCGCGTGAAGTCGCCGGTCTGGTTCGATCCGCATGCGAAGAACGGCACCCCGATGTGCCAGGCGCTCGACCTTGCCGCGCAGTCGGTGCGGTCGTGGATCGACGACCATTCGTCCAGCTTCCCGCCTGTCGTGATAAACGTGACGGACGGCGAGGCGACCGACGGAGATCCGCTTCGATATGCGCAGCAGCTCCGTTCGTTTGCCACGGACGACGGAGAGGTTTTACTCTTCAACGTGCATTTGTCGGAGTCCGAGGAGCCGGCGTTGATGCTGCCGTCGGATCGTAGCGAGCTGCCGCATGACGATGAATACGCGGAGACCCTCTTTCAGATGTCGAGCACGCTACCGTTTTCGATGCGCGCAGCCGCCGAACAGGAGGGCTTGCACGTCGACCTCGACACACGCGGCTTTATCTTCAACGCCGATCCAGTTTCGCTCGTAACGTTCCTCGAAATCGGTACGCGACCAAGCACGCTCCGCTAACATCGAGCCCCGGGAGCTTTCGATCCACGAACGATGTGCATGGCAGCCGACTCCAATTCGATCGAACAAGAAGATGTGCGGGGTGACCCCGGGTCGCCTGTGGCAGATTCTGTTGCGGTCACGCTTCCGAAAGCCGGTCATGACGAGGACGAAAACGAAGACGCCTTCGTTGTCCGGGATGAGACTTTTCCGGTTCGGGCTGCCGTCGCGGATGGTGCAACCGAAGCCGTGTACTCAGGCGTCTGGGCAGACCTGCTTACGCGGCAGATCGCAGCACTGGACGACTGGTCGGGTACGGGCTGGGACGACGCCGTTCATGCCGCTCGGTCCGAGTGGCAGACGGTCGTCGACGCGGAACCGGTTGACGTTCCATGGTATGTCGCAGAGAAGCGGGAGCAGGGAGCCTTCGCGACGGTGCTCGGCCTGGTGATTCGGGGCGACGGAACGTTCGAGGCGCGATGGGTCGGGGACTGCGTCCTCATTCAGCAGTCGAAGGGGAGCAAGCAATCCTGGCCCGTTGACGATCCAGAGGCGTTTACGCATCGGCCCGCACTACTTTCTAGTCGTTCCGAGGCGGGGACGATTACCGCGCAGACGACCGAGGGGACGTGGGATCAGGAAGATGTCTTTCTTCTCGCGACGGACGCCGTCGCGGCCTGGCTCCTTCGCGAGACACCCGAGTTAGCCCACGACGCGGATGCTCTCCGCGAGCAGCTCCGCACGGCCCGGCAGGAAGGACATCTACGCAATGATGACTGCACCATCATCCGCATCACAATGGCGGCCGGTTGACGCCACTGCTTTTCTTTGAGCTCGCCTATTTTTTCGCCCCAGTTCCGTTCATGAGCTACCCCACGCCGAGCGATTATCAGGAAGCCGTGCAGGACCCGGAATCTGCGTTTCACGATCCGGAACTGCAGACAGCTTCGCCCCGCGAGAACGTGCTCGGTCTACCCCAGCCGATCACAGGCGCTTTTGCGGCGGTCTTCCCGATGACGACAGATATCGGCGTGCGATATGCTGCCAAGTGTTTTCTGTCAGAGGTGCCGAATCAACAACGCCGATATGCTGCGGTGTCTGAGCATCTTTCATCGGTTGACCTGCCGTGGACGGTTGCATTCGACTACCAGCGTCGTGGCATTGACGTGAACGGCAGCACGTACCCGGTTCTCAAGATGGAATGGGCCGAGGGGGCGGGTCTGAATCGGTTCGTCGACCGGCACATCAATGAGCCGGATGTGCTCTTGAGCCTGGCTGATCGCTGGCTCGATGTCTCTCGGGATCTGGAAAAGGCAGAAATAGCACACGGCGATTTGCAGCACGGAAACATCCGCGTGGTTGACGAGGACGGCGACGTGGTCATCCGCCTCGTCGATTACGACACGATGTATGTACCGGCGCTCTCCGGCCGGATAAGCGCGGAGGTCGGGCACCGAAATTATCAGCACCCGGATCGAACTGAGCAGGACTTTGGGCCGGGCATCGACCGCTTTTCTGCACTCGTCATCTACGCGGGATTGCAGGCGTGTGCCGCTCGTCCCGAGCTCTGGCAAGCGTACGACACAGGGGAGAACCTCCTTTTCCGCGACGGCGATTTCTATGATCCCGATTCGTCGCCTCTGCTGAACGAATTGCGCGGTATAGAACATATGGCTCCGCTCGTCGAGTCGCTACGAACGGCATGTTACGTGGAGCCGGAGGATGTCCCGAGTCTTGATGACATCGTTCACGGTGAGGCCTCGTTTTCGGGAGTCACCGCCCGGTCGCGGTCCCGTGACCGGGCGGCCGATCCAGTGGCGCAGCGTGACACCGTCGAACGCCTCTGGGCCCCGGGTGTCGTCCTGGCTCTGGTTCTGGCCGTCGCGCTCGGCATTGGTTTGAGCATGACGATGGGGGCTGTGATGACTGCCTCAATCGTAGTCGTGTCTGGAGCGGCCGCCTGGCTTCGATATCGCCGACACCCTGTTGTGCGCCGGAATCGTCGGCTCACAAGGGAGGCGGAGCGCATCAGCCGCCTGATCCAAAACGTACGTCGTCAGATCGCTTCGTTACAGCTTCGCCGGGAGGAGGTGTTAGACTCGGTGGATGACCGGCGCGCCGAGCGCCTGAACGAGCTCCGAGAGGAAGTGATATACGATCATCTGAAATATCACTTTGTCGGTGAATTGCGCGACATCGAGGGGCTCACGCATAAGCATGTCGTGCGGTTGAAGTCAGCCAACATCCGTACGGCGTACGAGGCAACGGAGAAGCGTGTGGGGCAGTTGCGAGGCCTCGCGGATGCGACGCGCGCGCGAATCGCCATGTGGCGTGCGACGCTCATCAGGCAAGCGGAAGAAGAGATGCCGGATGAACTATCGCCTGCCGAGGAGCGTCGCCTTCGCCGATACGTAGAGCACCGGGTGGAGGACATCGACGCCGAGATCCGCCGGGCCGAGGAAAAGATCGAGGTTCAGTCGACGGAGCATGAGGCGGTCGAGGAGCGACGTTCAGATCTTGCGCCTCTTTCCTTCGGACGGTACCTGGCCTGGTTGCTCTACCTCGTGACGCTGCCTGAGCGAACAAGACACGCACCCTCACGCGAGACGACCAGCGCGGCACAAAAAAACGCCGCTCGGCTTCCGGAGCCGGCGGCGTCGGATGGTCCCTGGTGGGAGCAACACTGAATCCTTAGGTGGTCGTGGATACGTGTTGCGTTTGTATCATCCTGACACAAGCATGTGCCACAATTGTCTCATCTTTTGGCACCTTCTTCTGTGCTCCAATGGAGCATGGTCGCGTCAGGATTCTAACGAATTGAACCCGCTATTCCTCGTCTTCCCAGAGGTCCTCGATATCCTCGAGGGTTGTGTCAGACTTCTCCTCGGAGGTGGCGTCGTCTCGCACAATGGCGAGAATGGCAGAGTGAGGGATGATGAGGTAATCGGTGTCGTCATACTTCAACTCGATCGCCTCCGATCGCACGAAATAAGCGTAATCGCCCGGCTCGGCCTGTAGTGGCAGGTAGCGGACCGGCGTGTCCGACGGGCGCCACGAGTCGCTTTCAGAGTACTCCGGATTTTGCGTGAGGTAACCCGGCCCGGTTTTGACAACTCGACCCGACCGAACGTTTTCCTGTTCTGCGGCACCCGCGGGGAGGAGGAGGCCGGATTTCGTCTTTTGCTCGCCGTCCTGCGGCTGAATCAGGACGCGATCACCGATGACGATCAGTTCAGACATAAAAGCGGTACCACTGGACTCATTGAGAGGGCGAAGGCGCGGGTCACACGAGACGGACCGTCACGTGATCCAATGAACGGAGGGTGCGCACGCAGGTTCGCCACCCGCCCAACAAGCCAGCGATACCGGCGGAGTGAGATTGGGTGATACCGAAAAATTGAGGGTGCGCCGCAGTATGAAGCCCGTTCCGAGCGTGTGGGGGACGGAGCGGCTCGGAAACAGCCGGTCTACGCGAAACGGAGAGAGGAAATGTGCGGCGACGGGGGACGATTCTCGAAAGCGCTACCAACGTAACGCTAGAAAATCGCCGTTACAGCAATTCGAGTACGGTGTAGACCAGGATACCGACGAGGCCGGCACCTAAGGTCATCAACCGAATCATGCGGTCGACGGGGTTATCCATGGTGATCAGTGCATGGGTTAGGGACGAAAAGATACCGAAAATGCCGGAACGGTTTCATGGTATGAAATTCTGAAACCGTTCAAAAGCATTTTGCAATACGTTAATACCCGGGCAGTGGGGAATTCTTCAAATCTGCAGAAATATTAACCGACACTTCTGCAAAAGCCTCAGGTATCGCGGCCAAACGGTCCCTTAAGCTGTCACCACATATGTAAAGCAATCTTTATGCCTGTGCGGTAAAACGCATGTTATGACGATCCAGAAGCTGACGTTTGGGCTTCATCATTGACGCCTGATCTCCGAAGAAGATGCAATGCGGTGTCGCGAAGACGCTGGAAGAGGTGTGGGAGCTCCGGGTGCGACGACAGCGGTGACGTCGTGATGCCGGCGTCCTGCAGAATGCGCAGCACGCGTAGCGCCGAGCTCCACGAGAGGGTGACGCCTGCGCCTCCATGCCCGGTGTTGTGCGCGACCGGACGTCCATCCGGCGTATTGTCGAGGCAGAATCGGACGCCGGCGCCGTCGAGGTCGCGTGCGTAGCGAATTCCGTAGGTTGCTTCGAGCCCCGACATCAGGAGCGAGTGACCCGTCAGGTCGGACAGAAGTTGTCGGTTCAGGTCGATAATTGGACGCGGAACGCCAACGGTCTGGTCGGGCACGCCCGCTAGCGGGAGCTCGACCAATTCACCGTCCATGGGTTCGCCGTTCCATGTGCCATCAGCGGCAATGTGTCCGGGTTGCTTGGTGCCTCCCAGCACCCATACATCGCGTCGAGGATAGGCGTACACACCGGCGGGCGATCCATCTGCAGCGGCGTACACGTCGGACGCAGGTGTGTAGTTGTAGGAAACGCGTCGACCCGTGCCTGTATGCCGGGGAAGACCTGGGGACGCGGCAAAAATGAGGATGCCAAGGAGGTACTGCGCGGGGGCAGGATCGGGAAAGATGTTGGGTGCCTCTCCCCCGAGTGCATTGACGAACGCATCGCCAGGGAGTTCGTGAAGCGTCGACCGTGTAATTTCCCGATGCTCGATGCGACCGCCTAGTTGTTCGAAGGCGGCGAACAGGGCGTCGAAGTAAACAGGCGCCTCTGCGAAATAGAGGTCGAAGTGCCAGCCGTACACGTCGTCTGCACCGCGTCGCCGGGGAGGCTGGAGGTTCGAGTGGCGAAGTCGACGGAAGCCGTCGAGTGCGGCGGCGTAGGGTGGGTCGGCTTCGGGCGACTCGTATGCCTCAAAGTGAAGCTGCTTTCGAACGCCGAAGCCACCAGTCGAGCGGAGCACGTCGAACATAGCCTGCGCATCTGCGAGGTGTTTGGCGGGGTCGTCCACGGTGACAGCATGTGGGATGACAGACGCAGCCGGATAGAGGCTGGCCATTACAGGGTCATGCGTGCCGTGTGCGTGATCGGCCCGCCGCCGAGTGTACAAGGTTACGTCATGACCGAAAAGCCGGAGCAGGAGTCCGGTTGTCACACCGTTAACTCCACCGCCGAGAACAGAGATCGATGCCATCGGGAGCCGTGTAAGGGATCGGAAAAAGAGGGGAGGAAGTTTGCGCTCGAGTTCGGAGCGACAGACGGTTAGAAGCGTGCACGTGAGAAAAATGACAGGAGTCGAGGGAGCCAGGTCGGCGCGTTGAGCCGTGGATGACCCTGCCTACGCTGGATGTTTGATTCGGGTTAACCGTTCATGAGCGCGGCTGTGGTCCGTTTCGTGACTTTCCGGGAGGAGGGAAGACGCAGGCGTAACGAAAGCAGAAGGCGGGCCTGATTAAAGCGGAAGTCGGACTGTACGGACACGGCGAAGACGGTACTCTGCATCTACTTCAATCCGCACTATACTCCAACCCACGTACGGCTGCACGTTCTGCTACGTTCGGATCTCCTGCCATCTGGCATTTCGTTCTTGCGCTACAGTCGTCGGCTCACATGTGCAAGGAGAAGTCTGCGGAGAACGCCCCGTTTGGTCACGGGAACGCCCTCGGTCGCTACCAACGTGACCGGGGGCGGGGCGTTTGGGTTGAATGTGACGTTCCGTTTCCAATGTGTGGTCAAACGGCCGGTCGGTTTGAAACCGGCCCAGATCCGCTGGTCATTTCGGGGCAGAACGGGTATACTTTCACCAGAAAACGATTGTCTCTCTCCTCCAGGTGTACGAACGTATGATCGATTTTCGCCACCCAATCCGCTCCCTTCCCTTATCGCTGGTCGGCCTAGCGGTACTCGTTGCTTCGTTTGCACCCGCTGGCTACGGTCAGACCTCGAGTCCGTTTGTGGAGAGTGATACTGGATATGCGTACGGACAAACGGATGTGCCGCGTCGCCCGGTTGCCACGTACAGCATCGTCGCGCGCGACTCCGTAACCGGCCAGATGGGTGTCGCTGTGCAATCGCACTGGTTCAGCGTGGGATCCGTTGTTCCGTGGGCGCGCGCCGGCGTCGGAGCTGTCGCGACGCAGTCGTTCGTTGATCCTCGGTATGGCCCGCTGGGTCTCGAACTCATGCACCATGGGCGAACCGCTGAAGAAGCCCTAAACGCGCTGGTGTCGACGGACGCCGCCCGCGCGGTCCGCCAGGTCGCAATGGTCGATGCGGAGGGGCGGGTGGCGGCTCACACGGGCGAAAATGCCATCCAGGCCGCCGGTCATCAAACCGGAAACGGCTATTCCGTGCAGGCGAATTTGATGGAGAGCGATAAGGTTTGGGGCGCGATGGCGAAGGCGTACGAGACGAGCGAAGGTGATCTTGCCGCTCGACTTGTCGCTGCACTTGAGGCGGCACAGGACGAGGGAGGAGACATCCGTGGGAAGCAGTCGGCGGCGTTATTGATTGTGGGCCCGGAGTCGACCGGCCAGCCGTGGAATGATCGGATCTTTGATCTCCGGGTCGAGGACCATCCGGAGCCCGTTCAAGAGTTGAAGCGGTTGGTGCGACTTCAGCGCGCCTACCAGAAGCTGAATGAAGGGGACGGGCACGTGACGGAAGGCAACATCGAGTCCGCAATGGAGAGCTACCGGACCGCGATGGGGCTCGTACCGGATTCGGCAACGAACGGCGAGGCCCCGTTCTGGGTCGGAATCACACTCGCGTCCGAAGGTCGGGTCGACGAAGCGATCCCGTTCCTCCGGCGTGCATTCGCGCAGGATGAGCGGTGGGCAGAACTCGTCGAGCGCCTGCCGGCGGCGGGACTGTTGCCCAGCGAGGATCTGGCGAAGACGCTGAAGAAACGGATGAAAGCAGACGTCGAACCTGAATCGACGGAGTAAAAGCTATCGGGCACGATGAAGAAGCCCGAGTCTTAGTCGTGGAGGGCTTTCTCCCGCTCGTGCTCATTCTCTAGCTGTTCCTCCTCGCTGTCGTTGCCGGGCGAAGAATTGCTCGAAGTGGCCGGCGTGGGGAGATGAATGACGAAGCGTGCGCCTGGGTCATAATCCGCATCCAGTTCGATCGCCCCCCGCATCGCGGTTACAAGTCGGCGCGTGATAGCAAGGCCCAGGCCGCTGCCCGTATCGGTTTCGCTCCGTTCGTCCGGGTCCTGTACGAACGGTTCGAATAGATGGCTACGCATCTCCTCGCCGATACCCGGGCCCGTATCTTCGATCACAAGCTCGACGTGGTCATCCGCGTGGCTGGCTCGAAGGGTCACGCACCCACCCTCGGGGGTGAATTTCAGGGCATTGCCGACGAGGTTGTCAAGCACTCGTTGTAAGGCCGCACAGTCCGCCCGAGCGAAGAGTTTGTCGTCATCTGCTTCGACCTTGAGTTCAATATCGGAGTCGTCCGCGCGCGGCGTGTACACCTCCATTGCTTCTTGAATCTCTCCGATGACATCCACGGTGTCGACGTCGAGCTTCCACCGGTCGGCTTCGAGCTTGGAGAGGTCAAGCACAGACGATATCGTGTTGAGCAGTCGGCGTCCGCTGGTGCCGACGAGGCCTGCCAGATGGTCGTACGGCTCTGGGACTTCCTCCTCCAAAACCTCGGCGAATCCGATGATCGAGGTGAGAGGCGTTCGGATCTCGTGGCTCATATTTGCCAGGAAGATCGACTTCAGGCGCTCCGCTCTTCGGGCCTCGTCGCGCGCTTCGTCGGCTGCCTCCTTGGCACGTCGAAGTTTGGCCTCGCGCTCCTCGCGCATCGTGACGTCCCGGTATTTCCAGAGGTGGCCAAACCGGCTGCCGTCAATATGAATCGGGACGTAGTCGCATTCAAGAACGCGTCCATCGTCGAGCTCAACCCGTTCGCCAACCGTCGTCGTCCGCGCGTCCATCAATTCGCTTAGACGGTTCAGTGTCGCATCGGGATGCTTCAGGACTTGTACCGATTCCAGGGCGAGATCACGCGCGTCCGAGCCAATCAGGTCGGTCGGGTCGACATTGATGTTGAAGAGGTCGCAGAATGGCCGGTTGACGAGACGTACGAGGCGATTCTGGTCCTCGACCAAGACGCCCTCGTGGAGACTCGTAAGCAGGGCTGCAAGCCGTTGGGCCGTCACCCGCAACTCATCTTCGACCTCCCGACGGTCCGTGATATCCTGGACGGTGCCCCAGATACGCCCCGATCGGTTACTTCCCCGCTCCACCTCGCAGCTGATCCGAAGCCACCGCCGGTTCCCTTCGCCCGTGATTGCGGGCACGGCAATATCGAACGGACGTCCGCCGCGATATGCCTGATGCATATGCCGGAGGAGGCGCGTCCAGGCTTCATCCCCGAAAAAGTCGGAGCCGTCCCGCGGGTGGAATCGGTACTGATCGTCCACCTCGAAAATTGTCGCGAGGTGCTGCGTGTGGGTGAAGTTCTCCGTCTGATCCTCGTACATCCAGCCACCCACATTGGCGACCTCCTCCGTCTTCTCCAGAAGTCGCTGGCTGTCAGCGAGCGCGCGTTCCTGCATGCGACTTTTCAGCGCCGCTCGAACCCACTGGACGAGGGCCTGGAGAAAGTCGCGGTCGTCCGTCGTGAAGGGTCGGCTGCGCGACCGTCTGGACGCGAAGGAGAGCGTACCGTATAGCGATCCGTCTACGTGGATGGGGGCGCCGAGAAACTGATTCAGGCCGAACCGTTCGTAACAGGCCGCGTCAGCAAGCTCGCTCTGCGACGTATCCCCGATGGCCACCACGTCATCCTCGCGAACGGTGAATGCGCTGTAGGTGTCTTCCAGGTCGTACTCATTTCCGACCGCGTAAGCGTCGTCGCCGGTCGAGGCTTCGATGACAAAGGTATCATCATGAATCCGGCTGACGATCCCAACCTCCGCTCCGAGAAGGTCCGTACCGAGGTCGAGCACGCGTTGCAGCTGTTCGTCTGTCGGCCGGTCCTGCTGCGAAATAACGTCGTACAACAGTCGCAGGCGTCGCTTCTGGAGCGACAGTCGTTCTCTGCTTTCAACGAGATCGTTCTCGCGACGCTTGCGAATGGTGACGTCCCGCGTGACGACGAGCAGAGCGGCTTCGCCCTGACTGTTGTCCGTCGTACGCCCAATCGACTCCACCCAGATGTAATGGCCGTCCTCGTGTCGAATGCGGTACTCGGTGCGAACCTCGTTCGCCCCGTCCACGGCGAATGCGAAGGTGTCCCGGACCCGGGCGACATCGGCGGGATGCACGTACTCGAATGGCAACGAGCCGAACAGGCGGTCCGGGTCGCGCCCTACGAGGTCTCGAATGGACGGAGAGACGTAGAGACGACGGCCTGCTTCATCGTGGAGCGTGACGACGTCAGAGATGTTCTCCGCCAGCAGACGATACTGGTTTTGCTGACGTTCGAGCGCCGTCTCCGTTCGCTTCTGCTCCAGCACGTTGATGGCGGTGGCGACGATGACGGGCCCATCGGCACCGGACACACGGGTTCCGGTGACGCGAACGGGGATCCGTCGCCCCCCGTGCGTTGTCATGGTCGCTTCGAAGCGTTGCGTGCCACCGGAGAGCAGAGACGAAAATGTGTCGTGTATCAGTTCCTCATCCGAGGCGTCGAAGAAGGAACTGACGGGGCGGCCGACGACGGATGCGGGGTCATATCCGGACACGCTCCGGAATCCGTCGTTCCATCGCTGTATCAAGAGGTCCGGTCCCACGATGAAGAAGACGCCGGGAAGGTGATCGACTGCGGACTCGATGATGCCTTCCGGCCGACTTCGATTGGTGCTTTCTCGCCGCTTGAGCATCCATTCGATCGCGAATGCCATCAATACGCCGATCGCGGCAAGCCAGGGGAGAGGAACCCAGGGCGAGGCGATTGCGAGAAGGAGGATCAGGCCTACGCCTCGGAACGCGATTAGGCGAGAGGAGAGTACGGATGGAAGCGAGGACATGCGGAGAGAGGGGGCGAGCGCCGGGGGGATGCTCCCGACGCCAACCCGGCGGCGGGACACTGCATACTACAGGAAAGATCTAGACGCTTCAAGGATCTATGTGCCTTCCGATACAAGCACGTACTAACATAATATCGCCTCGCGATTAAATATCCAAATCGAAATTGAAAAAAGAATATTCATTTTAAGGACGAGGGACGTATGGAATCGTTACGTGAGTAACGAGGGTAACATTGGGTTGCCGAAGGTGCACGTCGGTGATCGATGCGGCGTGCAGGATCCGTGTTTAGTTCAGCCTCTTCACACCGCGCATGGTTTTGGGATCGATAAGCCGATCGATCTCGAAGCGAAGAACATCTTCGAGGGTCCACCCCTCTGGCATCGGTCCTTCTGATAGATGAACGCGCAGTGTAATGCGACCTCGGCTAGCCGACACGGTCTGTACGTCGGTGTCAGCGTCGTCGATGGCGGGAGAGATCTCAAACCCACGGTATGATGAACTCATGAGGTAGCGGTGTTGCATCCGGGAGGTACGTAGAGCAAGCAGGACATTCTGAGCATGGCTGCCTACAGCGTTGGTGTCTACCAACGGCTCGACCGGGAAGTCGATTCATCGTGCAACCGAGGTTGTAGGTGCACCTCGTACGGACGTAACAGCTTAGTGACTCGTCAGTATCGAGTGCGTCAAGATTCGGTGGACCCCACTTATTATACGACAAGTTGTTCTACCACGCGACATCAGGAAGGGGAAGTATGACAGAGAGACCCCAAGGACCAAGCGCACACCCTTCGGCCGAACACGATCGAACCACCGAGTAATCAGAGATGAAATGCCGGCATTTCAACCCGCCGGATCGACACGTCCGCCCTTTAACGACCCGAGGTGATCGGGACGGTAGGCACAAGTTGCCGGGGCGGAACGAGCGTACTTTAGCGCCGAGTTCGGCCTAAAGTACGGATGGAGTGAGAGAAGAGCGAGGCGCCGGGACGGTACGGGTCCCAGCGCCTCGTTCTATTTTACTCCGGTTCTTTGCGGCTCGTCCGGTCGCTGCTGACATGCCGACAGCTGTTCAGCCGCTTCAATGTAAACTGCGAATCCGGTCGTTTCTCCGTGTCATCGGCCTACCATAAGAAGGGGGGACCGTATTTCAGGTCATAAGCAAAATGGGCCGTCCGTCAGGCCGCTTCGATCGGCGTCTAGGCCCTTGCGTACCGAATGACAACAGAGGCGCTGTGTCATGCTGCCTGGTGAGGCCGGACAAATGGCAGGCTATGCAGATGTGTGTATCGTGACGTGGGTGCCTTTCCCCGGCGTAGAGTCGATTTCCATGCCGCCTCCCATGAGGTCGAGGCGTTCGGCTGCACTGAAGAGTCCGAAGCCGCCTTCTTGCTTGGTCTTCTGAGCTTCAATCTCTACGTCAAACCCGCCTCCATCGTCGATCACGTGCACGACCAGATAACCGGGCTCCTCCGTCAATCGGACCGTGGCCTCCGTTGTGTTCGAATGCTTTTTCACATTGAAAAGCAGCTCCCGCACGATTTGGAATACCAGTTCACGAAGATCTTCGTCTTCTATCCGGTGCTGACCAACGGATTCGACTGTGACCTCGAGGTCGTGAAGGTTCTTCATATGAATACGAAGCCACTGCACAGCCGACCCGAAATCGTCCCCTTCCAGAACCGGAGGGCTGAGGTCGGACGTTAACTTGCGGGTCAGCGCGAACGCATCCTCGACCCAGGTGCGAGCTTCCTCCAGATGTTCGTGGACCTTCGACATCGACCATTCCTCCATCTGACTGTTCACGGCACTCAGCTTCAGATTGACGCCGTAGAGAAGTTGCTGAAGATCATCGTGAAGGAGCTGGCTAATCCGACGCCGCTCGGCCTGCTCGGCGCGCGTCAGCCGGCCGGCGAGTCGGCGCAGGTCCGCGGTCTGCTTCTGCACGCGATCATCTAGCGTTTCATTCGTCTCGTGAAGGGCCTGAAGGGCATCACGAAGCTTATACTGGCGTCGCCGGTTTCGTAGCGCGGCTTCCATGATCGATACGAGAACAGCTGGACGAATGGGGCGGTCCAGCATGGTGACGCCACGTTGAGGATTGACCTGTCTCAGCCGATCCGAAAGCTGAGCGCTCCCGTGCTCGTTGCTCACAAACACCTTGACCGGTAGGTCAGACCAGGGAGGTTGGGAATCCAAAAATTCCGCAATGCAGGTCGCGTTCTCTCGATTCGTGGTGAACACTTCTTCTGTGAGAAGGGCAGCCCCCGCGCCATCTCGGACGAGGTCACAGAATGCATCGGCGTTCTCGCAGATTGCGATCGCCATCCCGGCGTGTTCGAGCGCCTGACGGATGAGTCCGGCTGTACGACCAACAGGGGCCCACACCACAATGCGTTCTGCGTTCGAACTGCTGTCGGATGGCACCGACGATGTGGACGAGGAGTTGTCGCTCAATACGGTGCTCTTTGTTGCTTCTCTCATTGGGTCGATGGATTGTCCGCCTACGAAAAGGAAGGTGGCATCGGTACCGGTACGTATCCTCGACACGTCCGTCTATGTATCATCGTCGCTCGCGTCTGTGCCCGCTTCGAGGGAATGTCCCAGCAGCGTACCAACGGCTTCGGTCATGGGGGCGCCGACCTTTATCAGGCCGTCTTCGATAAACAACTCGCGGATTCGTCGCTCATGAGCACCATACCGTTTTTTATAGACGGAGACGGCCCGGCGGAGGGCGCCGTCGATTTCGAAGTGTTGCGTCGTCAGGATGGCATCTGCGAGGTAGCTGATGTCGATCGGCCCGCGGAGCTGGTTCTGGTGCTGACTCTGTTCGCCGATGACACCGTGCTGGGCGACCACAAGGATCGTTAAGACGCCCTGCCGACTGAGATACGTGAGAAGGTCCTGGATTTTTGTGATCAGGTGGCGCTGGTCCGGCATCGCGCTGAGATACCCGGTGAGCGTATCGATGATAACGACACGCACGTCCCGCTCTCTGACTTCTCGGCTTACGGAGTAGGCGAACTCGCCCGGCGTGATCTCTCCACTCATCACTGCGTGTAGGCTCACGCGTCCCTCCTCTACATGCTGCGTAATGGGCATGCCGAGGGCCTCTGATCGACGAACGAATATTTCCGGTCGCTCGTCGAAAAGAAACACAGCCGAGGAATGGTTTCGCCGAGCCGCCGCATCCGCGTAGAGTGTGGCGAGACTCGTCTTACCGGTGCCAACCGGCCCGAGAATGAGACACGAAGTTCCTTCTTGTAACCCCCCGCCCAGGAGGTTATCCAGGGACTCAATTCCGCTCGTCAGCGCTTCATTCTGCTCGGACGAGGAGACGTGGTGGGATCGGAGACGGGGAAAAACCTTCAGTCCACCGGTCGAAATTCGGAATTCGTGCGTACCAGATGCGTGGTCGGTACCACGGAGTTTTACGATATGCAATTCGCGGCGCGTGTCTCCATAATTGGTCCGCGTTTGCTCCAGTAGTAGAGCACCGTACACGAGACTCTGCAGCACATCCTCTCCCGGAACGACGCTCTGGTCGTCGGTCAGCATGACCGTGATGTCCCGGCTGCTGAAGAATCGTCGCAACGCAAGAAGTTGTCGGCGATACTGAGCGGCCGACCGAACCAGGAGGCGCAAGTACCCGATCCCGTCAAAGACCACTCGGTCGGGCTCTGCGCGTTCGACCGCTTCCGTCAACGCCCTCACCGTTTCGTCGAATTCGACATGCTCATCGTGGAAAATGACCTGTTCTTGTTCGACGCTACCCGGTGCTTCCACGGGAAGATCATCGTGGACGCGAATTCCCTCAAGCGAAAGACCTGCGCCCCCGACGTTGCGCCGGAGCCCCTCCGCACTCTGCGACAGGGAGATGAACAGGCACGACTCGCCGTTTTCGACGCCGGCGCGTAGAAATTGTATGCTGAGAAGTGTTTTCCCCGTCCCGGGCGTGCCTTGCACGAGAAAAACTTCACCTCGAGGTAACCCCCCACGTAGGATGGCGTCGAGACCTTCGATTCCGGTCGGTACGCGTCTACTTGCTCCTGGGGTGGCCATAATGTTCTAACAGTAAACGTAACCTGTTTATTTAATAAGGCAAATTGAACATTTATCGGCGGTTTGTCAAACAATCTGTGAATGTTAACACTCGTCCTGTACAAAACGCAGTATCAGACGAGAGGTTGGCACGCGATGAGGCGTCAGTCGCGTGCCTTTTCACAGAAATGATTGGTTATGCGCCGGGAGGGCTACGCGGTGCCCAGGGTATCGATTGCGAACGACCGCTTACTTGACAGCAGAAGCAATCTGCTCAATCGCCGCCACATCAACATCCGCAAGACGGACACAAGCACGTTTAGCATGGAGCGCCTGTGCAGTTGCACCGCCGGTACGGCCGGCGTCTCCGATGACAACGGATGTGCGTCTGTCGATGTCTGGATCCATGCACGGCGAAGACCCCAAAGGTAGCAGCATGTTGATCGCCTCCACGATTCACCGCGTGATCTTGGTCCGGGTAATGGCACTCAGACGATAATTTTTTTGCAACGAGGTGTTGTGCGCGAGCTTGCTCGTCCCGCACTCCGTGTCTCCGACGCATCTATTTTCGTGATTACGGACGCGCGTCCACTTGCTCCAGCACATCCCAGATGTTGGTCGACCAGTAGGCCGATCGCACGTGCTCGACAAGCGTCATTTCGTAGCTATTATCTTCGGCCCGGATGGAGAGCAGGCGCCGGTCCGGGGTGATGCTGCGCGTGTATATTTCGGACGAGGCGCTGCGCTCGGCGATGAGGGAAGGGACAGGCGCATCGTACGCAACGCGGATACGTTCAGCTTGGAACGCTCCAGCTTCCGTTTCGACGGTCGTCGTATCGATGAACGATGTCCGAGCAGCGATGGGTGGACCGTCGGGGCGGAGCACGGTAAACGACACGTCCGAGGTATCGTCTCCAGGAATGGCGCGAATAAGCAGAGGCACGTGTGCGGGCGGGATGGCGCGGCTGGAGCGGCCCTGCGGTATTTCAAGCGAACGTTCGGCATTTCCATAATCATCGCTGCGCTTCCGGAAAACGACGTTTCCGTCCGGCGGAAAGGCATATTCGCGGTAGAGGTTGGAGCACCAGTCGAAACTCGTGAACGACTGCTTGATCGGTGCGAGATCCGAGCGTCGGGCGTTTACCACCCAGTTTCGCTTGTACTGATAGGATCCGCTATTTACTTCATAGAATAGGGCCGACTTGAACGCCGCGACGCCCGAGCCATCCGTCGTCTTCGTCATGCGGTCTCTTGAAAAATTGTGCTTGACGAGGTACGTCCCGACGGTAAACGAAGAAGGTTCGGGGCGCTCGTACACGTTGTACGAACGGTTTACCTCGTAGAAGGCGATTTCGGCCTGACCGTCGTCCCAGAGCGGATCTTGCAGGAATGTCGAGTCAACGGGAAGCTCGGCACCGGCGAGGCCATCGGCAGATAGAGCGGATGTCGTTGGTTGCTCGCCCGTGCAGCCGAAAAGAAGGATGCCGATCATACATAGCGCCATCAGATACGGCGCGGAGGAGTGCATCGGCAGGCGAGTCATCGTGGACGTGCGCAGAGGGAAAGGCATCGAAACGTGGGTTGATACGTGCGGGCACCTGCGATTCACTTGCACCGGGTGCGTTACGTATACGTCGCAAGGTAGAAGCGGTGCGTCACGGATGTAAAGTCATTGGCAGTGGCTGCGATCCGTTGAAAGGAATTCGATTGGCCTCCGTACGTCATGCAGTTTCGATAGGTGGGAAACGAAACGACCACTCGTACCAAGGCCGATGCACGGGTACGACAACGTCTGTTATCGATCTCTTTCAAAAAAGCACTCACTATGCTTCGATACGCGATCCTTTTTCTCGTGGTCGCTATCATCGCTGCTATTCTCGGATTCGGTGGCATCGCCGGTGCGTCGGCGTGGATTGCCAAGATTCTTGTCTTCGTGTTTCTGGTTCTCTTCGTCGTATCTCTCATCTCCGGACGCTCGTAGTCCGCCCAAACTGCGACCTACCAGCCGATCCCCCGCGCGTTGATCACGTTTTACCGACAACCGGGTCGCTCTTTTCCAACACTGGGTCATACGCGAAAAGCCGTTGACGGCAAATCGATTGTAGCCTGCAGCCCGAGACGGCGATGTCGTTGAATGATCTGACTCCGTACTAAGAACCAGACCCTCCGAATACATATGAAGATCCTCCTTCGCAGTCTTACCGTTGTCTCGCTCTTTCTGGCTGTCGTGCTTTTTGCCGGATGTGGAGACGAAGAGAAGTCGTCGGCATCCGCTACGCCGAAGACAAAAGCAGAAATAAAGGAGCAGGCACAGTCCCTCTCCGGCGAGATTCGGGCGATGCTTGCGCCGGCAAGGGTTCGTATCACAGAGGTGCGTCAGACGCTACAGGCGCACCGATCGGAGGTTGAGCCGGAACTGGACCGGAAACTCCAGGAACTCGAACAGCTTCGGGATTCGCTAGATCAAGACCTTCAGCGATTGACCGATGACGATGTTGACGTGAGCGAGAGCGAGCGCGAGCAGATACACCGGCGCCTTGACACGTTCCAGCGACGTCTTCGCGAAACGTACCTCCGGTCCATCCAACGGCGCGATGATTTCTACAAGGCGGTGAACGATCGTTTGGACGAGCTGACGAGCCGGATTAACCGTATGGAGCTCGAACTTGAGGAAGCGAAGACGGCCGGGGATCCGTCGTACTGGCAACGGATTGCTGAACTGCGAGAACAGCGGCAACTTCTTTCGGACCGACTCGAAGGACTACCCTCCGGGGCCGAAAAGGGATACCGGGATGAGAAGCGAAAAATCGCCGGGGACGTCACGCAGTTCGGTCTGGAGGTAGATCGTGCGGCAGACTCTCTCTACGCGGCTCTGGCTGCGAAGGGTAAGCTCACGAGAGAGCCGTCGTAACCGGTGCGATGACGAAGCCAAGAGCTTAACTCAACGTCTGTACTCGACTGTTTCTAACGTCCGCTGCTCATGCCTTCCCGGTCCTCAGATGATCACCGAGACGCAAGCAATACGTCTAGCGCTGCTTCAGCGTCGGCGGGGGACGGCACCTCGTCGTCTGCAACCCGGGACTCGGATCCGGATGGCGGACGGGATGCGCCCGACCCGGCCCCAGACGCCGGTGGCGTTCTTGAGGACCGCTTTTCTACGGACGAAATCTTTCGCCGGCTTGTTGCCGCCGCGGACGAGGAATTCGCCCGATCGAATCGCCTTCTCTTTCTGAGCGGCCTGGCAGCTGGACTGTCGATCAGTCTCTCCTTTCTCGGAATTGTCGCGTTGGAATCGAGGTTGAGCGGAGCAGGGGCGCCACTCGTGTCACGACTGATGTATCCGGTCGGGTTTTTCTTCGTCGTGATGGGGCGATATCAGCTGTTTACGGAAAACACGCTGTCGCCCGTGGCCCTCGTGCTCACCCGGCGCGCAAGCCTTCCGCTTCTGTTTCGCGTGTGGGGGATCGTGCTCCTCGCGAACGTGGTCGGAGCCGCGGCGTGCGCCCTGGTCTTCGCATGGACGGGCGTCTTCGACGCGGCGATGACCGAAACCGGGCTGAAGTACGGCGAGCACTTCGTCAAGCTGCCGTGGGATACAGTTTTCTGGAAGGCGATCTTTGCCGGGTGGCTCGTGGCCGGAATGGTGTGGTTGAACTTTGCGGCGCGGAGCACGACCGCCCGCTTCTTCATCACCTTCATTCTGATCTACGTCGTGGCCGCCGCGGACCTTGCGCACTGTATCGTCGGGTCGACAGAGACTCTCTTCGCTGTCTTTCGTGGAGCCGTGACCTGGAAGGCGTATCTAATCGACTTTCTTGCTCCTTCCGTGCTCGGCAACACCGTCGGTGGGGTCCTGCTCGTGGCCATTCTCAACTTCGCGCAGACGGAAGGGGAGATGTCGACGGACGCGCTACCGCACCGGCGGATCCTGACCTGGCGTGAATGTATCGTGGGCGAGGATCGGGAGGAGCGCATGGAGTCGTAAATCAGCGTAGGACGCCCGAAACCTTCGGTAATTGCTGTGCAGAGCCGAAGGGATTGGTTTGTCAGCACGCCAGACAAGGCCCATTGAAACGCGTCCCAGTTCCGGCTGTGGGCGCGTTTGATATTTCTTGATGCCGCAATCAAAGGAGACTGTTGTCCTGTGTCACGCTTGTCCGGTGCGTTGGCGTCGTGATCCGTTGGCAGGTTGTTGATGAGACGAAGCCGGTGTACCATATCGTTTTAGGCACCGGGTGGCGGTGATTTCTGGACATGCGTGGTGGCTTACGCCGATCCAAGAGACCGTTCTCGACAAGTGGATACTGTTAAAGTGTATGTCGATTAAGTGATGTGTCCGAGAAGGCGCAGACATTGGTGTCCGCATATCGACGTTGCATGCGCTTTGACGGACGTGATTGCGAGATCATAGGAGGGTGATGTATGTCGGTGTAGTAGTGAGTTTGTGTGCCAGGTTCGTCCTCTGCACAGACTGTAATGCTCGGGGGCAGTTCGGTATTTCCCGTTAGACGATGGTGGTTTCGGCATTTCGAGCAGAGGGCAACTGTCCGTCTGATTGCGCCGTCACTAAATTCCTGAAACGCCATGAACACTCGTCCGCATTTCTTTACCCTGGTATCAGATCATCTCGTTCGGGCCTCTCTAATCCTGGCCGCGGCCTTTCTTGTTATCACCGGATGCGACTCTTCTTCCAATGGCATCGTTGATGCCTCCTCCGACGAGTTCTCGAAGTCTGCGAACGGATCATACGAAGTGTGTGAGTATGTCGACTTCAATTCATTGTCGCACGGGGATGCGATCACGTCTGGGTCGATTTTCGGAACGACGCTGTCATTCTCAGCCGATCGATACGCGCCGGGCGCGGCGGCCGGGATTTCACCCGTTGCGTTCGACACCGATCTCGATGGAACCGTTAGCCCCGATCCCGATCTCGTATGGAATAATGGCCAGTGTGCCGACTGTGACGGGCAGGGTCGTCTCCTCGTGATTCCGTCGAGCACGGGATTCGCCGCAGACGGCGACCATCAGTGGGGCGGAAAGGTAACGATTTCTGGCTTCTCCGGGTCGGGGATTTACATCAAGTCGTATGTGACTGTCGACAATGAGAGTTACGAAGCGCCGGTGTCCCTGTACGTGGACGGTGTTCAGGTTGGCGCGTCAACCGGTCAGGGGAACGGATCGGTTGAAAAAGTGACGACGACCTCCACGCCTGTCATCAATAACTCGATGTTGTTTACGCTCGGAACGGAGACGCTTGATAATCAAACCGGCTCCGGTGGCATCGACGATCTTGAAATGTGCCGCATGGTAGAACGGGGCGACGAAGGGTGCACGCTGGGGTACTGGAAGAATCATACGGGAGACGGCCCGGGGAATCAGGAGAATGCCTGGGCCGCCACGGGATACTCGCCGTATCAGACAGTCGGAAGCGTGTTCAGTAGCGCTGCTGCGTACGGTCTGGACGACGACACGCTCCTGGAGGCCCTGAGCTACAGAGGCGGCCCCGATGCTACGGCCGCTGCGCGTCTCTTGCTGAAACAGGCTATTGCCGCCGTTCTGAGTAGCGCGCATCCGGACGTGGCGTATGCCGGCCCATCTGCTTCCACGACGATTGCGAACGTGAATGCGGCTCTGGATTCAGGCGATCGGGAGACGATGCTGGATCTGTCGTATGAGCTCGATGAGTACAACAATGCGGGGTGCCCGCTGTAGCATTCTGTTCTTCTGGAAGGTAAACGCCACCCGGTTCGCTTCGTGCGGGCCGGGTGGCGTCTTTTTGGGATGTGAGATAGGGGGTTGGGTGTTCTTGTGTTAGAGTGTTTGCGGGGAAGGACACGGCGTCTCGATTTATATGCATTCTGCCTTAGCACCATTTAGTTGATTTCATCCAGGCAATAACTGTATTTTGATGTAGTCATGTAAACCCAGTTACCAGGGCGTAAGTTATGGATTTCATTGAGGAGATTGCCTCGTTGTCCTCTCGCGCGATCAGCCAGATTGATCATCTGGAAACGGAGGAGGGGACGAAAAATGCCCTTGTCATGCCCTTTATCAAAGCGCTCGGGTACGACCCTTTTGATCCGACGGAGGTCGTTCCGGAATTCACGGCCGACGTAGGTACTAAGAAAGGAGAGAAAGTCGACTACGCGATCAAGTTAGAGGGTAGGCCCGTGATGCTTTTTGAGTGTAAGCATGCCGGTGCACCGCTCGACCCAGATCACGCCGATCAGCTTTTCAGATATTTCCACGTCACGGAGGCAAAAATAGGGGTCCTTACCAACGGATTAACGTATAAATTTTTTACTGATCTGGAGCAAGAGAATAAAATGGACGAGCGTCCTTTCTTGACGTTCAACCTTCTTCATGTTAATGAGAACAAGGTCGGCGAACTCAAGCGTCTTCGAAAATCGTCGTTCGACCTGGATGACATGCTATCTGCGGCACACGACCTGAAGTATCGAAAAGCACTTTTAGAATATTTACAAACCCAGTGGGATGAGCCGGAGCAAGAATTCGTTCGATTTATGACGGGACAGGTCTACGACGGACGAATAACAAAAAACGTTCGGTATCAATTTAGCGAGATCGTCCATGATGCTCTTCGTCAGTTCGTGAGCGACAAAATCCGTGGACGCTTAAATACAGCCTTAGCTGAAGAAGAGGCAGTTACTGACGACGCATTCAATGAAGAAGACGGTGTCGAATCCGAAGAACGAGTTGACTCACTACCAGACGGTGTAATTGCTAAGGATGGAGACGTTGTGACAACAGAGGAAGAGATGGAGGGCTTCCGCATTGTTCGCGCGATTATGCGAGAGGTAGTCGACGTTGATCGCGTCGTGTCTCGAGACGTGAAGTCGTACTTCGGGATTCTTCTCGATGACAATAACAGGCAGCCAATCTGTCGGCTGAGATTTGAAACGGCACAAAAGTACCTCGGCCTGTTCGACGAGGAAAAGAACGAGGAGCGAGTGCCTATCGACGCTGTTGATGAAATCTACGATCACGCAGATAAGCTACGCCAAACCGTCCACTTCTACGATACGGAATAGGGGCAGGTGGCATATGACGTAAAAACGCCCCTCCAGCGGTGATTGCTGAAGGGGCGTTCTGTCTTTGTACCCGAGGTGGGACTCGAACCCACAAGTCCTAACGGACAACGGAGTTTGAGTCCGTCGCGTCTGCCAGTTCCGCCACTCGGGCCTTGAGTATAATTGCGACAATCGAAATGATGTGACGGCGGGATTGGTTCCGGTCTCATCTGTAAGGTTCGGTGGATCATTTGGGAAGACGTTCGATGATGTCCACGAGAGGCGTCATCCCAGGCTGGAAAAGGTGGATTCATCCAAAGGCGCATACGAAGCGGCCGTCTGGAGCATATCGGCTTGGTATGGATGCAGGACATTGTTCGGCCCCTCGCGACATCTGCGAGGTTCGCCCCCGTTGTACGTCGTCTCCCCGCCATGTCTGCACCGACACCTACACTTCCCCGCTCTCCTGCGGCGTCTTCGGCCGCTGCCTTCTTGCCACAGCACGCCGGCGTCCTGAAGGATCGCCCGCGCCATGATTCCGCCGCGTCGAATCGGTGGACGGCCTCCGCTCCGGGCTCGGACGCCTCGTCACCGGCGTCCGCCTCACCCGACACGGTGGCCGGGACCGTCGCCACTCGCGACTGTCTGAAACGATGGCTAAAAAAGCAGGTCCGCGCGGCGGATGTCCGCTGGCTGACGAGTATCGCGGCGTCGATCGCAAACGGAGCGAGAGACGCCCGGGTGCTCCCGGCCTTTACAAACGTCCCAAAACGGACCGGGACTGCGCCGCTCGACCTGGGCGCGTCGGATCTGTCGCATGCTCGCTCGCTAAACCCCGACTGGGACCCATCGGATTGGACGGTGGACCAGGCCGCGCGTGTGTTGATTCTGCTCTCCCTACCGACGGACGATCGAACGGACTATCTGCGTCGCCTGCGCCTTCTGCATCGTACGGCGGATGAACGTGAAGCCGTCGCGCTCCACAGTGCCCGGCCGCTGTTGCCGTTTGTCGACGACGCACTGCCCACGTCCAGATAGATGTCTCCGTTTTCTTCGAGGGCCTCGTGAGGGGCCGCTTCATCCGGCTGTGGCGCCGGTGGGAATCCCTTCGCCGAGAGGACAGTAGAGAGTAGGAAATCGGTTAACCCTTCAGGTTGACCTCCCGATCTCTCACCGACGCGACCGAAGTGATCCTCTTATGGCTGTCACCATTCGTGATGTGGCAAGCGAGGCCAATGTCTCGGCGACAACTGTCTCCCGGGTCTTCAACCACACAGACCTCGTTCGGCCGGAAACGGTCGAGCGCGTGCGCCGAATCGCTGACGAAATGGGGTATCAGCCGAACGCGACGGCCAAGAGTCTGAGTCACGGTCGCACGGACGCGATCGGTGTTGTTCTGCCGGCGCCGCACGGTGAGTTTTTCTCTGAAGTGATGCGCGGGATCGATGAGGTGGCGCAGTCCTCTCATTATCATCTGCTGATCTCGAGTTCGCACTACAATCGCGATGAAGCGGAGGCGGCTATGCGTGCGCTGAGCGGCCGTGTGGATGGGCTGCTGGTCATGACCACGCACGTGGAGGCAGACGATATCCTGCAGACGCCGCGCCCGGATGTGCCGGTTGTCTTCATGAACAGCTCCAACGTCGGGCCGGATCATGACGCATACGACATCGAAAACCGGGAGGGAGCCTACAAGGCGACGAAGCACCTCATCGAGCGCGGGTACAGAAACATCGGCGTGATCACGGGGCCGCGCAACAGTCTCGACGTGCAGGAGCGGCTGTCCGGATTCCGTGACGCGCTGTCTGACAGCGGGCGAAATCCGTCCGAAGCGCCGGTAATCGATGGCGACTTTACCCGCGCGAGCGGATACGAGGCGGGGAAACAGATTCTGGAGCTCGATCCGCGTCCCGATGCCTTCTTCTCGTGCAATGATTACATGGCGATCGGGGCCATTTCGGCATTTCAGGAAGCAGGAATAACGACGCCGGGCGACATCGCAATCGCCGGCTTTGACGACATTCCGAGCGCGCGCTACGCATCTCCACCGCTGACGACGGTTCGCGTGCCGGTCTTCGATCTCGGCCGGCGGGCTGCGCAACGGCTGCTCGATCGAATGGCTGGTCACTCTGAGATGCCCATCGAGGAAGCAACTCTGGGTTCCGAACTCGTCATTCGATCGAGTACGTGAATGACAGAGTCCGACTAGCAGTCGGCCTGACCACATCTGCTTTCTTTACGTACGCACACTCAAGGGTGCCGCTTCCGGTCGGGGAGCGGCACGCTTATTTCATCGGATGACCGATGTCTTGCATCACCGTCCGGCGCGTCACAGTCGAAGATATGCCCGGTGGCACAATCGCATGGGTTGAACGAGCGTCTAGACGGCTCGTCCTACCGGACGCGATCCTGCTTCTCGGACGGAGTCTCCGTGGCTCGGAAAAGAGGATGAGTCGGTCGGCGTCGTTCCGTATAGCCCCAAGCCTGACCTAAGCCAAGCGTTGATTGAGAACCGTGGTAATTGGAGTATCCGAACGGTCAAGGTCTGGATCGCTAGAACCGCGCCTTGGGCTCATTTCATTGCTCCCGATAGTTTCACCCGATCGGGGCGCCTCGGCATAATCAACCTTGAGCGACGCTCAGGGCACGTCTGGGAGAATTATTTCGGTCTGGTTTGCACTTCTCCATGTCGTCACAGTATCGTATTAGCGCGGGAATGAAACCGGTTTCATTCGTTTCGACGATTGTGGTCGGACGGTTCCTGCACTCCTGCTGACTCGTCGATTGAGTCGACGGCGTGCCATCCTCAACCGCCGAAGGTGGAAGCGCTTTCTGCGGCGGAAGATCGGGCTCACGCTGGATCTCCTCCGTCGGCTCTCCGCAAATTCGTCAGCGAATACGAGACCTATCCCACGCTCCGTATCCACCGTTCTCATGGTCTGGAAGAATCTGCACCTGATCCTTGGCCTTTTTCTCGCCGGTATGATTGCTTTGCCGGAGGCGGCGACCGCGCAGACGGGCACAATTGTCGGTACCGTGGTCGAGGAAGCCACCGGTGAACCGCTGCCTGGCGTCAACGTCGTCCTCGTCGGCTCTCAAAAGGGGTCGTCGACCAACGTCGATGGAACGTACACGATTCCGGGTGTCGATCCCGGGACGTACGATCTCCGGGCGTCCTTCATTGGATTCCGCGCTCAAACTCGTGCAGATGTTCAGGTTGTTGACGGCGAAACGACGGAGGTGGACTTCTCGCTTGCAGAAGGCTCGATTGGCCTTGATGAACTGGTTGTCGTCGGGTACGGGGAGCAGCAACGCCAGGAGCTGACGACCTCCGTTTCCTCCATTTCGGAAGAGGCCATTGCGGACCGGGCGCTCACAAATCCGGCGGAGGCGCTTCAGGGGACGGTGCCTGGTCTCGTTGTTACGCAGAACTCCGGCAGTCCCGGGCAGGGGTTTAGCGTGCGGATTCGAGGTATTGCGTCGACGGGCAGCAACGAGCCGCTGTATGTCGTCGACGGTCTTCCGTTGCCGGATCGACCAGAGTATCTCAACCCGAACGATATCGAATCGATCGACGTGATCAAGGATGCGGCAGGCGCAGCCATCTATGGCACGCAGGGAAGCAACGGCGTCATCCTCATCACAACGAAAAAAGGGACGTCGGGCGAGACGCGAGTAAATTTCAACGCTCAGTACGGTGTCTCCGAGGCGCCGCGGCAGATCGACATGCTTGAAGCCGCGGAATACGCAACGTTACGGAACGAATCCGCAATTAACGCCAACCGAACGCCTGTTTACCCCAATCCGGCGTCGCTTCGCGGGCAGTCAACCAACTGGCAGGATCAAATTTTCCAGACGGGTGCCTTCCAGAAGTACACACTCGGAGTGTCCGGTGGCGGCGACGGGTTCAATTTCCGGGTCAGCGGTGATTTCACGGATGAAACCGGGATCGTCAAAACATCGGACTATCGCCAGATCAATTTCCGCCTGAATACCGAATATACGCCGGAGTCGGGCCTCTTTACCGTAGGCGAGAATCTTTCGATCGGTCGGGATTTCAGAAATGTCGTTCCGGAGAATGACGACGTAAACAACTTCATGATCTCGACGCTCCAATTCTCTCCGACGGAGCCGGTCCGTGATCCAGATCTGAATACGACGGACAACTACACATTCAGCCAGTTCGGCAATAACGCTCTCAATCCGGTCGCAGTGCTCGACTTCAACAATTCGGAGGATCGGTCGACGCGCCTCGCGGGGAACGTGTTTGCTGATATCATGCCGATCGAAGGTCTGAGTCTTAAATCGGACGTTGGCGTCGACTTGCGTTACGGCGACAATTACTCGTTCACACCGACATACTCGGTCAGCCCGGAGTTCTCGAACTTGACAAACTCCGTAAGCAGGTACTCTGACCGGCGCTCGTCCTTGATTTGGTCGAACACAGCCACATATTCCCGCATCTTTGGGACGAAGCACGACCTCACCGTGCTCGGCGGCACGTCAGCGGAGTGGAACACCTACGAGTTCATTAGTGCGAACACGACCGGATTGCCCAACGACGATCCATCGCTTCGGTACCTGCAGCAGGGAAGCGCAAGTCAGGGCGCGACAGGCGATCTGGATCGTTCGCGACTCGTTTCGTACTTCGGTCGCGTGAATTACGGTTACGATAGCCGCTACCTTGCTACCGTAGTTGCCCGGTATGACGGTTCGTCCCGGTTCGGGGAAAACAACCGATTTGGTTTCTTTCCATCCTTCTCGCTTGCCTGGCGCGTGTCCGAGGAGGCCTTCATGGAATCGGTCGAATTTGTTGACGACCTGAAGTTGCGCGGCGGCTACGGCATCAATGGAAACGATGCAATTGGAGATTTCCTCTTCCTCACGGGGATTGAGGGCTTCCGAAACTACATTACCGGCACAAACAACACGGTCTTTCCAGGGGCCACGGTTGCTGGATCTGGTAACCCGGACCTCAAATGGGAGGAATCGAGGCAGACGACGGCGGGCATTGACGCGTCGCTTTTCGATTCGCGCCTCACCGCCACGGCTGACTTCTTCGTCAAGAACACGAAGGACCTACTCCTCAACGTGCAGCAGCTCTCCACGAGCGGTGCGCAGCGCTTTGGACAGGTTCAGAACGCGGGAGAGGTTCAAAATATCGGGTTCGAGTTTTCGCTTGGCTGGGCCGATAACCTGTTTGATGGTGACCTGACGTACGAGATCAACGGAAATATTGCACAGGCATCGAATGAGGTGAAGAGCCTTGGTGCGACAAGCGACATTGAAGGGGGAGCCTACCGGCAGGGACTCATTACCCGAACGGTTCCTGGTGTGCCCATTGGTTCGTACTACGGCCACGTGACCGACGGCATTTTCCAGACGCAGGAAGAGGTCGATGATGCCGCGTTTCAGGACGCCGGCACGGCGCCCGGCGACATTCGCTTCCGTGATCTAAATGACGACGGCGTGATCAATGACGCCGATCGGACCTTTCTCGGCAATCCATTTCCTGACTTCACGTACGGCCTCAACGGCAGCGTGGCTTTCCGCGGATTCGACTTCAGCTTTTTCCTGCAAGGAGTCCAGGGCAACGAGCTCTTCGCGGCCTACGAGTACTACACGCTGGGTTCGGGCATCTTCAATCTTGAAGAAGATGCTCTGAACCGCTGGACGGGACCCGGGACGAGTAACGATGTGCCGCGCCTGACTGTGTCCGACCCCAACCAGAATACGCGGATCTCCGACCGATATGTTCGGGACGGATCGTATCTACGACTCAAAAATGTGACGCTCGGCTATACCGTGCCCCAGCGTCTCTTCGAATCGATTGGCGCCGACGTTCGCAAGGCTCGCATTTTTGTCGGCGGCCAGAATCTGCTGACGTTCACCGGTTACAACGGGCTCGACCCGGAGATTGGTGAACGTGGCGGCGTACTGGATCGCGGCATCGATCGAGGTGTCTATCCGCAGGCGCGAACGTACACCGTTGGCATCGACTTTCGATTCTAGTGGAGCCTCTCTTGCTATCCCGCTTCTGCCGCGTGCCCTTTGTGCGCTCGCCGGCCCCGTTTCCGAATCACCTTGACCTCGCTTCGTCTCCATGATTGTTTCCGCGACTTCGACGGTCTTACGCCAGATTACTCGTCGCCTTTCAGCGCTCGTTGCTGGAGTGTTGCTCCTCACGCTTGGGCTTGTTGCCAGCGGCTGCGATAGCATGCTCGATATCGAGCCACAGGGCGAGCAGACCTCCGCTAACTTTTTCCGTACCCCTGAGGATGCCAATCGCGCCCTTGCCGGCGTCTATTCCGCGATTCAGCAGCAGAAGCGCCTCACATACCAGGGGGCGCCCGAGTTTCTCGCTGGCTACGACATGGTATTCGGTAGCGTTGCTTCCGACGACTCGTTTAAAGGCGGCGAGAGCCGAAACGACCAGCCGGACATCGATGACATTCAGACGTTCACGGTCGACCCGAACAACCTCTACATCGCGAAGATGTGGAGCAGTCTCTATGAGGCGGTGACCCGGTCCAATCGTCTGCTCGACCGTGTGCCCGACATCGAGATGGATCCGGAGGAAAAGGCGGACATTCTGGCCGAGGCCCGATTCCTCCGAGCATACGCCTACTTTTACCTCCTCCAGGCGTTTGGAACAGAGCCCGAAACGAATAATGGGCCAGGCATCGTCCTCGTCAACGACGTGGTCACGATCGGTGGAGCCGATAAGCCGCGTTCGCCCGAACCCGAGGTGTGGACGCAGATCGAAACAGATCTTCAGGCAGCGATCAACGAGCTCCCGACGAAGAGCGAGCGTGGTGCAGAACAGTACGGTCGAGCTACGACAGGGGCGGCGAAAGCGCTTCTCGTCAAGGCCCACATCTTTCAGGAAGATTGGCCTGCAGCAGAACCGCTGGCTCTGGAGGTGATCAGCTCCAGTGAGTACCGACTCGAGCCGGACTTTTCCAGCATCTTCCGCCTGAGCGGAGAGCACGGGCCGGGTTCGATTTTCGAAATCAATTACGCGACCCTCCCGAATCAGGTCGAGGGATACTACGGCAACGTGTATCAGGCCAGTCGGTCAACGTGGGGCTTCGGTTTCAACAACCCGACGGAGGATCTCTACCAGGCGTTCGACAGCAACGACCCCCGGCGTGACGCAACGATCATCGAGCCGGGTGAGCAGATGCCCGACGGCACCGTCGTCGCCGGAGGAAGCAGCCGATCGGGATATCACAACGAGAAAATATGGATACCGCAGTCTGAGTATCCGCAGGCACAGGGCATTGGCGTGTTTGCCGGCCCAAGCAACGTTCGGTATATCCGCCTCGCGAATGTTTTACTCTGGCACGCGGAGGCCGCAGCCGAGAATGGTAACCTGCCAGCCGCTCGTGAGTCGCTGAACCGCGTGCGAGCTCGCGCTCGAGATGACGACGACAACCCCAATAACGATCCAGCTGGCGTGCTGCCGGACATTACCACGACCGATGCACAGGAACTGCTGGAGGCAATCTACCGGGAGCGGCGTCTGGAGCTTGCGATGGAGGATCTGCGCTTCTTTGATCTCGTCCGGCAGGGACGCGCACCGGAGGTCCTCGGTGATGCAGGCTTCGATGCGGGAACGCACGAGCGCATGCCGATTCCTCAACGTGAGATTGATTTGAGCGACGGCGTTCTGACGCAGAATCCAGGCTATTAGGCGAATCGAGCCCCTGGCGCTAGATGGGCTTCCGGTGCGCTACCTCTTCTCCTCGGCATGATTGCTTTATCCCTATTGCTCCGCTGACATGTATATCGATCGTAGTACGACGACATCACCACTCTGGACGCTGCTTCTTGGGCTCCTCCTTAGCGTACTTACCGTCTCGACGGTAAGTCTGCTTTCCGGTTGTGACCAGGGAGGCATGAACGACGACGGCGATAACTTCATCGCCCCGAGCACGTCCCGCGTCGGGTTTGAGGTTCGACCCGGGGCGACGGATACGACACAGCAACTGACGCTGACCTATACGTCCCTGGACGTTCGCCCCGAGCCGGGGGATGTCCCGACGCCGTTTACGGTCGAGCTTGTCGAGGAGACGGGAGATCCTTCGAATGGGACGTCGGTGTTTGACGTCACATTCTCGCCGCCTCAGGATAAAGCGACCTTTACCGAAAAGCTCATCTTTTCGGCAGGGGGGCGGTACGTGACCATTCAACTCTTTGGCTTCGTCGGCTTCAATGATGAGTTGATCACCGACTACGCAGGCTCTGGTATCGTCGATGACTTTTTTGGATTCAATGGTCTCGAAGGTGCGAGCAGCATCGATGGACAACTCTCTGTGCCAGGTTCAGGTGCGGGCGGCCCGGGCGTCTTCCCGGGCGTAAGCCATGCGCTCAGTGAGACGGTGGACTTTGGACAAACGCCCGTACTCGTCGCTCGAATGAGGGTCTCGGCGGACAGCCCGGGGCCGGCGATCGTGCGTGCGGCACTCAACCAGGAGGGCGACCTGCCGGATGCCAACAGCAGTGCGGCGCCGCTTATCAAGGAGGTACCCGCAGACGGTGAATACGCCGACTACTATTTCGATTTCCGCGATCTCTTCGTGCAGTTCGACGGCCAGCCCGTGGACGCGACCAATATCACCGAGGTCGTTCTGTTGGTCAACGATGGCGGTTCGCTGGACTTCCTCGGGCGTTCGGACACGTTCACAGGTACCCTCGAGATTGATCGTCTTGCCCGTCGTCCAGACATACCCGGTGAAGAGGGGGGCGGCAACGCTGCTCCGAATGCCAACTTCATTTTTGCACCGAGCCAGCCGGCGGTCGGGGAGACGGTTAACTTCACCGATCGATCGAGTGACGACGGCATGATCGTATCGCGCGACTGGGACTTCGGTGATGGCACGACGGCAACCGGTGAGACGCCGTCTCATGCTTACGGTGCGCAAGGCGATTATACCGTCACGCTCACGGTGACGGATGACGAAGGCGTTACCTCCACATCGACGCAGACGGTTTCCGTATCGGACGGTTCGAACGGAGGAAGCACGTTCCGCGATGACGGCGACGGTGATGGCCTCATCCTGTATGACGATTTCGAAGATGGTATTCAGGCCGACGAATATGTCACGTTTCAGGGTCAAGGAGCCACCATCGGCCTCTCCGAGAGCAGTGACGCAGCTATGGACGCGGGAGGAATGGCGGCCATAGCCGCCAACGTTGATGGGGGAGGCGGCGGTGGGTTCGCCGGATTCGGCAAAGAGTACGGCAGTGGCCAAGACGGCGTCGATGTCTCTGATCTCGGCAGCGACCCATATTTCACGATGTACGTGAAGTCGGATGCTGCTTCAACGTACACCCTGGAGATCAACCTCCAGGAAGATCAAGACGGGAACGATCAGTACGATGGCAGCGGCGCCACAGACGACGAGTTCCAGTACGACTACGTGGTAGAGCCGAGTGCCTCGGGATACACGCGCATCAGCGTTCCGCTGAGTGCATTTCAGGATGATAACGACGTCAACAACGGGGGGGATGGACAGCTTTCTTCCCGGATCGCAAATGTGATCTTCGCCATCGGCAACCTGCCGGCTGAATCATTCACGCTCACGATCGACGACATCATCTTCTCGGACCAGGATCTCGGAGCCGGGGGCGGCACCGTCCAGAGTGCGTGTGGAAACGACTACGAGCTGTTTTTCGAGGACAACTTCGACGCCCCGAACGACACGTTCTGGGATCGCGGGAACGCGACATTCAACGGAAACCTCGCGACCTTCCGTCCAGACAACATTACGTACGAGGATGGAAAGATGGTGCTGAACCTGAAGAAAGAGCAGTTCAACGGAAAACCGTACACAGGTGCTGAACTCCGCACAGACAATCAGACCGGATTTTACAGCTACGGGTGCTACGAAGTGCGAATGAAGTCGGCCGGCCCCAGCGGTACCGTTTCGTCCTTCTTTGGCTACCGATACAACCCCTGGCAAGAGATCGACATCGAGATCGTGGGTAAAAACAATCGCTCGATGCTGACCAACATCTACTACAATGATGGCCCAGAGGGGGCGGCCAATAACGATGCGTACCAGGTGCCGCCGTTTCCCGAAGGTGTGGGTCTGAGCTACGATGCGTCACAGGAATTCCACAACTACGCCTTTGAGTGGACGCCCGGAGAAATCAAATGGTACCGCGACGGTCAGCTCGTGAAGCAGGCGACGGTCGAGGGGGCCAGCTCGAGTGAGATTCCGAACCTCGACATGCAAATCATGATGAACCTCTGGGTCTCCAACTCGCCGAGTTTCGCAGGAGAGATCGATGACAGCAATTTCCCGGTCCGTGCTGAGTATGACTGGGTGCGCTTCTATCGACCCGCTAACTGAGACCGTACGACGCACTGAGCGTCGTAGCGTCCTGCTGCTGCGCTTTTCGGGCTATTGCAGTCCGTTTCTGTATGACCGAGAGAGCCACCGGACTGGCCCTCTCACCTTCTGGTATCCCCGGTCGGTTTCCCACACCCCATTGTGGCGATCGGGAATGTATTCGAGAGTGGCCTTTCACCAAACGACCATGAGCCAATGATTCGATCCGTTACCACGCCCCGATTTCGCACTCGACGGTCATCCATGATGGTCGGGGTTCTCGAAAAGAGCATGCGCGGTGGCATCTCTGTACTTGCCATGCTCTTTTGCCTGACGTTTTTCGCAGCGACGGCAAGTGTCGCCCAACCAACGGTTGACGTATTTGACGACTTTGAGGATGACGACGTCTCGGAGTACTTCACGTTCGCCGGCGAGACGGGCGTCACGCTGGGCACGGGAACGGACGTACCCGCGCAGAACGGTGGGGCCGCGGCGCTGACGGCTGATTTCGCAGCCGGTGACGGAAGCCAGGGCGGGTTCATCGGTGGATTTGGTAAGAACGATATCAACGCGGACATCTCCAGTTATTCGCTACCCAGACTGAATTTCTATTACAAGTTCAACGCTGGTAGTGCCGAATCTGCGTTTACGATCGAGGCCAACATACAGGAAGATGAAGACGGCGACGGCTCGTACGATCCGAATGTAGATGACGAATTTCGTCTCTTTATCCGAGTGCAGGGAGACTCCGACTTTGCTTTGGCCTCGGCTGAGGTCGAGAGAATGCTGGTCAATCAGAACGGCCAGGCCGGTGGAGACGGCGTTTTTAACGGCACCGTTGCAGCGGTTGTCTTTTCGATCAACGAGGCAACGCCGGACAACGGAAGCGGCGACCCAGAGGGTGGTCAACTTGTCATCGATTATGTGAGCTTTTCCGATGGCGAACCCATCGAGCCGAATGCAGCTCCTGGTATGACCACGATCTTCGATGACATCGAAGATGATGATGTGTCGGAATACTTCACGTTTGCTGGCGAGACCGGGGTCACGCTTGGTACAAGTGGAGATACACCCCCGGAGAATGGAGGCGCCGTGTCGCTCGCTGCAGACTTTGCGTCCGGCGACGGAAGCCAGGGCGGATTTATTGGTGGTTTTGGGAAAAACGATATCAACGCCGATCTCAGTGGCTTTTCGTCGCCGCGATTGAACTTCTACTACAAGTTCAACGCAGGAAGCCCGAATACGTCGTTTGTCCTTGAGGCGAATGTGCAGGAAGATGAAGACGGCGACGGCTCATACGACCCGGCGGTCGATGACGAATTCCGGCTCAAGCTACGCGTCCAGGGAGCGTCGTCGCTCCAAGAGGGAGCGCCCTCGTACCAGTTGGCATCTGTTGAGATCGATAATCTACAACGCAATCAGAACGGTCAGGCCGGCGGGGATGGCGTTTTCAACGGGACCGTCGCAGGCGTTGTCTTCTCCATCACGAGTGCTACGCCTGACGATGGTGTCGGCGATCCTGAGGGCGGACAGCTACTTCTGGACGCGATTAGCTTCACTGCCGACGGACCGCTCCCGGTCGAACTCGCGGGCTTTGATGTACGCCTGGATGGCACGGACGCAATCCTCTCCTGGCAAACGCTGACGGAGACGAATAATGCCGGCTTCGACGTGCAGGTCGCATCTGGAGGCGATGGGTTTCGCACAAATGGCTTCGTGGATGGCGCGGGCACGACCTCCGAAGTCCAGCGGTACCAATACCGGGTTCGAGACCTTTCGCCGGGTGAGCACCGCTTCCGTCTCCGCCAGGTCGACGTCGATGGTGGTTCTACCCCTACCAAAGAGCTGACGCTGTCGATCGACATGGCTTCCTCGTTCACGCTCCTCCGAAATACGGCCAACCCGATCCAATCCGGTGATATGGCGCGTGTACAGTACCTGGTGAAGGAACGAGAGCCCGTGACGATCGAGCTGTTCGACATTCTCGGCCAGCGTATTCGAACGGTCGCATCGGGGGTGTCGACGCCCGGGGCGGCGAAAACGGCGCGTATTTCCACTGCCGACCTCGCGAGCGGCGTCTACTTCCTTCGGTTTGAAGGTCGCAGCTTCTCGCGCACGGAAAAACTCACCATCGTTCGTTGATGCTTGATGCAGCGTGCGCGGCTCGCTCTAGAATTGAGAGCGGGCCGCCGCATGGTTTCCGCGCGGTGGCACCCCATCGCGATCGTGATCGATCCTTTTCTCTGCTGGATACACATGACGCGCCCCTTCCGACGGACCTTCGCCCTCTCGTTTTCGCCCATGATGTTCGTATTCGCTGTAATCGGGGTTTCCCTTTCCGTTCTCGTCCTCGGATGCGCACAGTCGCAGTCGACGGGGCCGATGCCTACGGTCGGTGGCGACGGCGCGATGGGCTCGAATGAGGTCAGCCAAACGGGACAGCGCGCGGACGCAGAGGGCGTCACCATGCCGATGGATCGCACCGTGTATCTTGTGACAGCCGACGAGGAGGCGGTCACCGTGGATGAACGATCGAGCGGCGCCTTCGCAGAGCGCATCATGTCCAGCTCCGCCGATGCAGATTCAGCCCGCGTCGAGTCCCGGATTGACCAGCTCCTGTCCAACATGACACTGGAGCAGAAGGTGGGGCAGATGACGCAGCTAGAGCTCGGAATGGTCACTCGCTCCGACAATTTTCCCGAGGCCATCGATTCGGAGAAGCTCAGGCGTGTCATCCGAGACCACCATGTAGGGTCCATTCTAAATGTCGTCAGTGCCGCCTATCCGCTCGAGCACTGGCACGAGATTATTCGGGCGATTCAGGAGGAGGCCATGTCCGGTGAGTTGGGAATACCGGTCCTCTACGGGATCGATGCCGTACACGGGGCGAACTATACGCAGGAGGCGGTCCTCTTTCCACAAAGCCAGGGCATGGCCGCGACGTGGAATCTGCCGCTTGCCGAAAAGGCAGCGGCGATTACGGCGCGAGACGTACGATCCAGCGGCATCCCCTGGAATTTTGCTCCGGTGCTCGACGTCGGCCGGGATCCACGGTGGCCGAGGTTGTACGAATCGCCGAGTGAAGATCCGTATCTGACGTCGATGATGGGTCTCGCCGCGCTTCAGGGTCTGCAGGGCACAGATCTATCAAGCCCAGATCACGTAGCGGCCTGTCTAAAGCATTTCATTGGATACTCGGGATCCGATAGCGGGCGGGATCGAACGCCGGCACAGATCCCTGAAATCGAGCTGCGGGAAACGTATCTTCCGCCATTTCGGGATGCGGTTGAGGCCGGAGCAGCCTCCATCATGGTCAATTCTGGCGAGGTTAGCGGCGTGCCGGTGCATGCCAGTCGTTATCTGCTCACTGACGTCCTCCGCGATGAACTCGGCTTCGAGGGTGTGGTCGTAACGGACTGGCTCGACGTGAAAAAGCTCGTCAGCCTGCATCGCGTGGCGGCGACGGAACGTGAGGCGACTCGGATGGCGATTGAGGCCGGCATCGACATGAGTATGGTGCCGTCTGACATATCCTTCATCGAGCATACGCTGGACCTTGTCCGAAGCGAGCAGATAAGCGAAGAACGCATCGATGCCTCGGTCCGGCGCATTCTTCGAATGAAGCTCCGTCTGGGACTCTTTGAGGATCCACTTGCAGGCATGCGCTCGGCTGAAAACGTTGGCACTCAAGAAGATCGTGAGGTTGCCCTTCAGGCCGCACGTGAGTCCCTCACGTTGCTCCGCAATCGCGACGATGTTCTCCCTCTTTCGGACCGCCAACGGGTTCTCGTGACCGGCCCTACGGCTCACTCGATGCAGTCTCTGAATAACGGCTGGACGTACACCTGGCAGGGAGGGGGGCTGTCGCAGGATATGTTTCACGAGGGGCGTCCAACCATTATGGAGGCTGTTCGAGAGCGCGTTGGCCCGGACCGGATGACATATGTGCCGGGAGCGACGTTGACCGATGCAAAGGGCCTCGACCGAGCTGTTGTCGCCGCCCAAGAGTCTGACGTCGCTGTCGTAGCCCTGGGTGAAGGCGCGTACGCCGAAACCGCGGGCAACATTCGCAATCTGATGCTCCCGGACGCGCAGCGCACCCTGCTGCGTCGCATTGCCGCCACGGGTACCCCCGTTGTGCTGGTTCTTGCGCAGGGACGCCCACGCACGCTCGGGACCGTCCATGAAGGAGCGGACGCTATTCTCGCAGCCTACAATCCAGGGCCGGAGGGAGGACAGGCGATCATGGAGGTTCTGTACGGGGACGTGAATCCGTCGGGTCACCTGCCGTACACGTATCCGGCGACGCCTTCCGGGTACGCGACGTACGATCATAAGCCGAGCGAGCGGCTTGCGGAAGACTTTGGAATGGACGGTGCCGATCCACTATTTGCCTTCGGTGACGGCATGTCCTACACGTCCTTTGCCTATAGCGATCTGCACGTACGTCCAGCTCTAATCGAGACATCGAACCTGCAGGCTGGAGAGCAAATCGAGGTCGGGGTGACAATCGAAAACACGGGAGACCGGCCGGGGAAGGATGTCATTCAGCTCTATGTGACGGATGTCGTCGCCACGGTGACACCCGCAGCACGGCGCCTGAAACGATTTGCAAAAGTTGATCTCGCGCCGGGCGAACGGCGATCGATCACGTTTACGCTATCCCAAGACGATCTCAGCTTTATCGGACGAGATGGCGAGTCGGTCGTTGAGCCCGGAGAGTTTCGGATTCAGATTGATGCCCTCAACGAGCAACTACGCGTGACTGGACAGCCGCTGCAACTTTCCTCCTCGGAATAACGGACCCGATGCTGTTCCGATGACGGAGTAAGGCGATACGGCTGACGATTAACATCTATGGTGTGCGGAGGAATACTCGACACATGAAACGCCAGACGCTACTTCTTCTCGCTCTGCTTCTTAGCGGGCTATTTCCTGTTGGTTGTCTAGATGCACCCGAGTCGAAATCGGGGGGGACGTCTTCGTCGGGTTCGGCAACGAACTCGGAATCATGGCCAGAAGAGCCCACGTGGATTTCTGTGTGGCAGGACGAATTCGACGGGTCGATGCTGGATACGACAAAATGGAGCTTCGACCTGGGTGGAAACGGCTGGGGTAATCAAGAGCTCCAGTACTACACGGATCGCCAGGAGAATGCACGTGTCGATGGCGAGCATCTCATCATTGAGGCGAAAAAGGAAGACTATAGCGGCAACGGGTACACGTCGGCCCGCCTGAATTCGAAGGAAACGTGGACCTATGGTCGCTACGAGATCCGTGCAAAATTGCCGAGCGGTCGTGGTACGTGGCCCGCGCTCTGGATGCTCGCCGAGAACGATGTCTACGGCGATGCCTACTGGCCGGACAACGGCGAGATCGACATCATGGAGCATGTCGGATACGATGAAGGCGTCATTCATGCGACGGTCCATACGGAAGCATACAACCACATCCAGGGAACGCAACGCGGCAAATCAAAGACGGTGTCCGATGCGACCTCTGCCTTCCACGTCTACAGCATCGAATGGGCGCCGGACGAGGTGCGAGCCTACATCGACGGCACCCAGTACTTCAGTTTTGCGAATGAGCGACTGTCCAACCCCTCCGCCGGGTACGCGGAATGGCCATTCGACCAGCCCTTCTTCCTGCTGATGAATATCGCTGTCGGTGGGACCTGGGGTGGTGCACAGGGTGTGGACGATAGCATTTTCCCGCAGCGGATGGAGGTCGATTACGTGCGTGTCTACCAGCCGGAATCGATCGTCAATCCGTAGCGGCGACGGATACTTCATCCCCGATTATCTGAGGCGTACACCACACAATGGAGGAAATCGAACAGCTCGCCCTGGGCTTAACGGACTGGGCCGTCATCGTCGGATACTTTTTGATTATCTTCGGCGTCGCGGCCTGGGCCACCATCAAGGAGCGCCAGGGGACGGAAGACTCGGCGGACTATTTTCTCGCCGGGAGAAACGTCGGCTGGTTCGTCATCGGTGCCTCTCTCTTTGCGTCGAACATCGGCTCGGAGCACCTGATCGGTCTCGCCGGCACCGGAGCGAGTAGCGGGGTGGCGGTCGGCCAGTTCGAGGTGCTAGCGTCCATCATTCTGCTCTTGCTCGGATGGGTGTTCGTTCCGTTCTACGTCAAGAGCGGCGTCTTCACGATGCCGGAGTTTCTCGAACGCCGCTATTCCTCGGGCGCCCGATGGTACCTTGCCACGATTTCGATCATAGCGTACGTCCTGACGAAGATCTCCGTCACCATTTTTGCGGGTGGCGTCGTCTTCACGGCCATTGGCGTCCCATTTTGGACGGGGGCACTGATCGTCGTCGGCGTTACCGGGGCGTACACGATCCTTGGTGGCCTGCGCGCCGTGCTTTACACGGACCTCGTTCAGGTTTTCGTCCTGATCGGTGGAGCCATCGCGGTGACTGTCATCGGTATCAGTCAACTCGGCGGGTGGGGTGAGCTTCAGGCGGCGGCTGGACAGGGCTTCTTCGATATGTGGAAGCCGATGTCGCATCCGAACTTCCCGTGGACGGGCATCATCTTCGGCGCTCCGATTCTGGGCGTGTGGTACTGGTGTACCGATCAGTTCATCGTTCAGCGTACCCTCTCGGCCAAGAACATCGATAACGCGCGCCGGGGAACGATTTTCGCCGGCTGGCTCAAGCTCCTGCCGGTGTTCATTTTCGTGATTCCCGGCATCGTGGCCTACGCGCTGAATCAGCAGGGTGCGCTGCAGCTTGCCGACCCGGACCAGGCGCTTCCCGTTCTCGTTGGGGCTCTGCTTCCGGTCGGATTGCGCGGGATCGTCGTGGCCGGACTTCTTGCGGCACTGATGTCTTCGTTGTCGAGTGTTTTCAACTCGTGCTCGACGCTCGTGACGTGGGATGTCTACCGCGAGCTTAAGCCGGACGCATCCGAACGCCAGCTTGTGTGGGTCGGGCGCCTGTCGACGATCGTGCTCACGCTCCTCGGCCTCGCCTGGATTCCGTTGATGGATAGCATCAGCGGCCAGCTGTACACCTATCTGCAGAGCGTTCAGGGATACATCTCGCCGCCGATTGCGGCTGTCTTCCTGCTCGGTATCTTCTCCAAGCGTGTCAATGCACGCGGCGCGATGGCGTCGCTTCTGTCTGGCTTCGTGATCGGAGCGCTCCGTCTCGTTATGGAGCTGGTCAACGGTCCCGCGGGCGATAGTTTACCCTCGGGCACGCTACTGGAGACGTTCGCTGAAATGAACTTCCTGCACTTCGCATTCTTCCTCTTCGTCGTCTGCGTGCTCATCCTGATTGGCGTCAGTATCCTGACGGGTGCACCGAGCGGACACAAAGTGGCGGGGCTCACATTTGCAACTGCGGACGAGGATGTCGCCGGCCTGAGCGAGGAGGCGCGCGCAGATATTGCCGTCGCCACCGCCTCGTCCGACGGAGATGATGATGGTGCCTGGCAGCGCCTCGACGTTCAGTTTACCATCGCACTGCTCGTTGCCGTCGCGGCCATCTGGATTTACTTCAGCTAGGGAGTCTGGACTCGCAGTGACATACGGGTCGTAACACAGAAAGGACGGAGCGCCAGGGTCGGAGCGCTCCGTCCTTTTTGGTTGTAGCCAGTACAGCAAGACCGTGCTACCTTGTGCTACCGAAGTGGTCGTGAAAGCGGATGATCGACTCGATGCCCTTCTGGAAGCGCTCCAGACCGAAGTGCTCGTTGGGGGAGTGGATGGCGTCGGAGTCGAGCCCAAAGCCCATCAGAACGCTGTCGAGCCCGAGGATATCTTTGAAGTCGGCCACGACGGGGATGGAGCCACCGTTACGGACGAAGAAGGGTTCTTTCCCGAAGACCTCGCCCATGGCGTGCTTGGCGGACTGCATGGCATCGGATTCCGTGTCGACCAGGACCGGCTTCCCGCCGTGCAGACGCTTGAACTCGAGTGTCATCGTGTTCGGGCACCGCTCCATGAGGAATGCCTCCAGCTTGTCGTAGATGTCCTCTGCGCGCTGATTCGGCACGAGGCGCATCGAGATCTTGGCGTGGGCCTTGGCCGGGAGAACGGTCTTAGCGCCCTCGCCGGTGTAGCCGCCCCAGATGCCGTTCACGTCGAGCGTCGGACGAGCGGAAATCGCCTCCACTGCCGTATAGCCCTTTTCCACGCGAAGATCGTCGACGCCGATCTCTTTCTTCCACTGCTCCTCGTCGAACGGGAGGGAGGCATACGTTTCGCGCTCCTCGTCCGTGAGGTCGCGTACGTTATCGTAGAATCCCGGAATGGCGATCCGGTGATCATCGTCGTGTAGGTCGGCGATGATGCGGCTGAGGGCGTTCGCCGGATTGTCGACGGCACCGCCGTAGATGCCCGAATGGAGGTCGCGACTCGGGCCGCGGAGCGTTACCTCCGTGTAGGCGAGCCCACGCAGCCCGTACGTGATGGACGGCACACCGGGTGCGAACATCGCGGTGTCGGAGATGAGGACCACATCGGCTGCGAGCTTCTCCTGATTCGCCTCGATGAACGGCGCCAGGTGGACAGAGCCGGTTTCCTCTTCGCCCTCAATCAGGAACTTGAGGTTGACCGGCAGCTCGCCTTCCTGCGTCAGGTAGGCCTCTGCCGCCTTCACGTGCATAAACATCTGTCCCTTGTCGTCGCACGCACCGCGGGCATAGAGCGTCCCATTCTTCCGCTGCGGCTCGAAGGGAGGCGTGTCCCACAGGTCGATCGGATCTGGCGGTTGCACGTCGTAGTGCCCGTAGACCAGAACGGTCGGCTTGTCGTCGCTCACATGATGCTCTGCGAAGACGATCGGGTGACCGTCGGTTTCGACGACCTCGACGTGCTCCACACCGACGCTTGAGAGGTTCTTCGCCAGCCAGTCGGCTGCATCTTTTACATCGTCCGCGTATGACGAGTCGGTGCTGACCGACGGAATCCGTAGCAGGTCTTCCAACTCTTCCGTAAAGCGGTCGAAGTGGTCGTTCGCGTAATTCAGTGCGGCTTGCATGGGCGGTTGGCGTTGGTGCGTTTTAGCGTTAGGCGTTGGGACGTTTCGCGTTGATGCGTTTCACGCTGCGACGCTTTGTCGTCCGATTTGTCCCTTGAGTTGCTTGTGGAGCGATGCATCACACGACGCAGGCGAAGGGATTATCTCTTGACGCTGTAGAGGATGGTCCGTGGGCTATTCTCGGTGTGTGCGGACCCGTCGTAGTCGCCGTAGACCTCTTGTAGTTCCAGTCCCGCTCGATTGTACATCGCCTCGAAGTCGTCGCGCGTGAAGAGGCGGACGCTCTCCCGGAATGTTCTCGTCTCGCGTCCCTCCGTAATATCGATACGCTTGTGGACGCGCCCGTCTTCGATCCATCGACGCTGTCGAATAGAGACGTCATTCTGCTCCGAACGGTCTTCCTCGACGAGCGTCTCGCGGACGTACGGCGGGTTGAGGAAGTCCTGGATGAGGAAGCCTCCGGGACGAAGTGACGTCGTCATGGCACGGATGGCCCGTTCGCTTTCGTCGTCCTGCTCGAAGTAGCCGAACGTCGTGAATAGATTGACGACACCATCCATACAGGCGTCACAGAATGGTTCTCGCATATCCTGGACATCGAAATGGACCTTGAGGTCCAGATCTCGTGCGGACGATCGGGCGTCTTCGATCGACGCCTTGGAGAGGTCAATTCCTGTTGCGTTGTAGCCGCGTCGCGCGAGTTCGAGCGTATGGCGACCTCGCCCGCAGCCTACGTCTAGAATCCGGGCTTCGTCCTCGGGATCTGCACACGATTCGACAAGGTCGATTGCCGTGCGTGCTTCGTCGTCGTCGCGATGCTGGTATACGAGTTCGTACGCCTCGCTACCAAACCAGGTATCGTACCACGCCATACGAATCGGAGAGTCGATGCGGTGATCTTCCGGGGGAAATGGGTCGGGAAGAGCGATGTCGCTTCCGCTCTATTCCTCTTCCTGTGCCGTCTCGAACGGCTCGAGGGCTTCCTCCACGGATCGCGCGTCGGGGAACCAGGCGACGACCTTGCGAATGACCTCATCGAGCAGTGCATCGGGGCACGACGCGCCGGACGTGAGAACGATATCGACCGGGGTGTCGTCGGTCGGGAACCAGTTCTCCGTGGTCGTCACGTCCTGGCGGTGAAGATCGAAATGCTTGATTTCCGCTGGCGAGTCGAACTCGGAGGCGCTTCGAATGAAGTATGTCGGCATCTTCTCTTCGCAGAGCTCCACGAGATGGCTCGTGTTCGACGAGTTGTATCCACCGACGACGATGCCGACATCGCCGCCATCGTCGATTAGACTGAGCGTCGCATCCTGATTTTCGTTGGTGGCGTAGCAGAGCGTGTCGCTTGTATCCGCGAAATGCTCCTTTACGTTGTCGACGCCATAGCGATCGATGACCGCCTCGCGGAGCAGATTCGCGATCGCCTTCGTCTCTGTGGCCAGCATCGTCGTCTGGTTCACGACGCCGAGGCGTTCAAGATCGGTCTCCGGATCGAAGCCTTCGCTATACTTGTCGTCGAAGTGCTTGTAGAAGAACTCAGCATCCTCGTCTCCTCGAATGACCTTCGCGAGGTCTTCCGCCTCTTCCATGTTGCGCACCACGACGACCGGTCCCTGCTCTTTCGCGTGGGAGAAGGTCGCTCGCGTTTCTTCGTGGTACCGCTTGCCGTGGACGACGATCGAGTACTCGTCGCCTCCAATCTGCTTACTCTTACGCCAGACCTTCTCGACGAACGGACAGGTCGTATCGTACGTCTCCGTGTCTACGCCAAGGTCGGCCAGCGTCTGCTCGACTTCCAGCGTTGTCCCGAAGGCGGGGATGATGACCACGTCGTCCTCGTTCAACTCGTCGAACGGGATCAGCTGTTCTCCACTCGTGGTGCGGAGAAATTTGACACCGCGCTCCTGAAGGTCGGTGTTGACATGCGGGTTGTGAATCATCTCCGACAGGAGAAAGACCCGCTTGTCGGGGTTCTCGTCGAGGGCCCGATAGGCGATTTCGATTGCGTTCTCGACACCGTAACAAAAGCCAAAGTGCCGTGCGATCTTAAATCGCACGGGACCGAAGTCGATGACGGACGGCGACAGATCTTTCTTCCGCGGGTCGAGCGTCTTCCGCGCGTCCTTGACCGTCGAAATGATGGGACTCCGGTAGAAAACCGGGACATCAAACTGTTTCATGGAAGCAAGTGAGGTCGGGTCTGGAAGGGCAGGTCAGCGCCGTGATTACGTCTCACGTGAGGTGCCGTGGATGTACGGAAGCGGCCCGTTCGAGTTCGCGGCGAGGGCTGGAGAAAGGGGGAAAGGGGAGAAAGGGGGAAAGGGGAGAAAGGGGGAAAGGGGAGAAAGGGGGAAAGGGGAGAAAGGGGGAAAGGGGGAAGGGGAGAATGGGAGGCGGACGTCGTGGTCGATCGGTCCCGCCGGATACCGAGTCTAAATTCTGAACCCCTGCTCAGCCCTTAGCACTCAGTCCTTAGCACTTCGCCCTTCGCCTTTATCATTTCGCCTTTCGTATTTCGCACTTAGCACTTAGCCCTTCGCCTTTCGCCCTTAGCATTGCCATTTCTACCAGCGATGCGTGATCTGGGGGATGATATCATCTTTCCACGATTTGAAGTCGCCGCTTGCGATTTTCTCGCGCGCGGTCTTCATCAGCCAGAGGTAAAACGCCAGATTCTGGATGGAGGCGAGCTGGAGACCGAGGATCTCGCCGGTCTTCTGTAGGTGGCGCAGGTACGACTTGGTGAAATTCTGCGACACCGGGTTTTCTAGTCCCGGATCAATCGGCGTGTGATCCTGGGTGAACTGCGCATTCTTGATATTAATCCGGCCCTGCGTGGTGAAGATGGTCCCGTTCCGCGCGTTGCGCGTCGGCATCACACAGTCGAATGTGTCGATGCCACGGGCGACATTTTCCAGGAGATTCTCCGGGGTCCCGACGCCCATAAGATAGCGCGGTTTGTCCGTCGGCAGTAGCGGCGCGACGACCTCCACCATATCGTACATCTCCTCGTGCGTCTCGCCGACCGAGAGGCCACCGATGGCGTAGCCGGGGAAGTCCATGTCGACGAGCGCACGGGCGGACTCCCGGCGAACCTCGGGATACACGACGCCCTGCACAATGGCGAAGAGGGCCTGCTCGTGGCCGTAGAGCGGGTCGGTGGCGTCGAAGTGCTTTTTGCACCGTTCCGCCCAGCGAAGCGTGAGTTCGTTCGACGTCCGCGCGTACTGCTTCGTGACATCAGCGGCAGGGCATTCGTCGAGCACCATCATAATGTCGGAACCGATGGAGCGCTGGATGTCGATCACCGTCTCGGGCGTAAACAGATGCTTATCGCCGTCAATGTGGTTCTGGAATTCGACGCCCTCCTCGGAAAGAGTCGCGCGGTGACCGAGCGAGAACACCTGAAACCCACCGGAATCGGTCAGGATGGGACCGTCCCAGTTCATGAACTGGTGCAGACCGCCGGCTGTCTCGAGCACGTCGGTGCCCGGGCGGAGGAAGAGGTGATAGGTGTTGCCCAGAATGATGTCGGCATCGATGTCGCGAGAGAGCTCGCGGGGCTCGACCGCTTTGACGGAGCCGAGCGTGCCGACGGGCATGAAGGTCGGTGTTTCGATGACGCCGTGATCTGTCACGATGCGGCCGACCCGAGCATCGGTGGCGGCGTCGGTGTAATCGAGGTGAAACTGCACGTTGCGAGGGGGAGCTGACAGGGGGCACGGACAGAGCGGTACGACGACCGGGACATCCGGTTCGCACGTAGAATTACGTTTTCCGAACGATACGGTCTTGATTGCCCAAACCGTGTCGTCGAAGCGGCTCCGAGTTGAGAAGAGAAGCGTTTCAACGGGATACGTTCAAACGTTCTTCTGCTGGAGGGGGCGTGTCCACCGAATCGAGGCCGTTAGAGACGCCGACGTTTTGAAACCCAAATCGTATAAACGTCCGTTAGCTCGCAGGTGCCGATTCGACCAGAAGTTCGTCTCGCTCGGATACGAGATCGACGAGGGCGCCGGCTTCCGCGTCATCGATTGAAATGGCGAGCGGCCCCTGGGTCGTGCGTACGATTACCACTTCATCGCCCAGTTTGCCGATAAACGGCTTCGTCGCTGCATACCGGCGGTAGTGAAGATGATATTGACGGGCAGAAACGACAGATACATCCTGTATATCATCCACGTCCACCGATGCAGAAACATTTCCTTGCTCGACCGACAGAAGGCCGGCCTCGGTGTCGATAGTCGCTATAACTTCAGGACGCCATCCGATGCCTCCGATGAGGAGGAGGAAAGCGACCGATCCGACCTGGGCGAGCCAGAAGCCGATTTGCCAGGTGCTCGTGTCCGAGCCAGTCATCATCGGCTGAAGCAGAGCCCAGCCGAGGTAGTGGGCGATAAGCACCCCCATGACGAGTGTCGTTAGCGTTAAAATGAATAACGCTTCGCCTCGCAAACGGTCGCCGGTCATGCGGCGAATCCACCGTCCGAGCAGTGAATGGGGTAGGCTGAATGTTCGAGGTGACCGAAAGGTGCGCGTCAAAGCGACAGGTTCGGTTGGTACAACGGGGGCATGAGAATAAACACGCGAGAGTTGCCGCGTGTGAGGTAGACTAACGTACAAAGCCGCCCGGAAAGCACCAACCCTGAAACAAAAAAACTTCGATTTCCGGCTGTACTTACGCTAATAAGTTCGAAAGTCTTCACGGAAACCCACGTGGTGCTACCGAGAAGCACCGAGGATCGGGTAGAGGCTTAGGGTTGATTTCAGATTGCACGAGATGGGCCCAGTCTAGATGAGCGGTTTAGAGCCCTGCCCCTTTGCCTCATCCGGCGTGCCGTAGTCGCTGAGTTCCAGTGTCAGCTCTTCTCGGTAGGCGCGGTAGGCGGTCGTCAGAATTGCAGTTGCGGGAACGGCGATAAGCAAGCCAAAGATGCCGAGGAACGATCCGAAAACGAGAAGCGAAAAGAGAACCAGAACGGGGTGGAGCCCGACCTGATAACTCATGATGTTAGGGGTTAAGAGACTTTGCTCAAGCAGTCCCTGTCCGAGCAACACGGCAACGAGAATTAGGGCTTTGATCCAACCGCCAAAGATGAGGGCGATGACGCCTCCGATGATCATCGTGGCGATGGCGCCAAGATTCGGGATGAAGTTCAGCACGCCCGCCATGAGCCCGATCAGGAGCCAGAACGGAATGTCGAAGATGTACAGAAAGACGGATACGTTGAACGCTGCGATGGCACTAATCACGAGCTGCCCGCGGAGGTAGCGCCCAACGATACTACCGGCCTCAACGAGGTAGTCCCTGCGACCGCTCGCTGTGGGAAACAGGCCAATGATCGCGTCACGAATCGAGGGATAATCCTTCAGGGTGTAGAAAAACAGAACCGGCACGAGCGCCAGGACGGTCACGAAGCTGAGAAGCGATCCCAGGCTGCGAGCGAGACGCTGTGCCGCCTCCGGAAGCTGGCGCGCCTGCTCCTGAATGAACTGTTGCGCCTGGCCAATCGCTTCCTGTTTTTCGATCACGCCCGCTTGCTCAAGGGAGTCGAGCACGGTTGACGAGGCGAGCCACGCACGGAGCGAGTCGACGCCGCCGACGACGCGGTCGGAGAATGCTTCGATCTGGTTGGCGATGTTCGGCGCGAGTAAGAGCACAAATAGAACGACAACCCCGACCGCAATCATTGCAGCGATCAGCGATGACAGCCATCGGGGCACTCGGTACGAGTCGCGAAGCACCGTTACCGCCGGGTTCAAGAGGTAGGCCATGAGGTAGACGCCGACGAACATCACCAGGATGCCAGCGACCTGGTTCATGGTCCATAGGAGAACCAGCATCCCACCGGAGAACAGCAGAGCCCTCACGGTTTGGTGCCTTCGGAGGGGCCAGAGCATAATCAGTCCGGCAACCGAGACAAGAAGCGGATTCAGAAAGCTCCCATCTTGGGAGGGAACCTCCATCTCGTAGAGCAAGACGAGAAACAGCACCACGCCGCCCGCGATGAGAACCGTTTCGAATGCCGTCATTCGATCGAACCACGGTTCGTCACCGGGGCCTTCTGCATTCGGAGCCGTCGTTTGCTTTCCTCCGTTCGCAGCATGCGCACGGTCCTGCGCCTCTTCTCCAGATGTATCCGGGTCGCTTTCAGGGGAAGCCATAGAGGACGAGCGCGGGGAAGACATGAGCTAACGAGATTTGAAAAGCGGTTCGTTGAGGCGCGTCGGTGCCAGTTGGTAGTCCCTGTATATGCGCTACCGTGTCACTTGAAAAGACCGATAAAGCACGATTCGCCTTATCTGTCTTTTACGAAAGAAAAAGAAGAGATGCAGGGGCTAGCCGGTCTAATATGCGTATTCGAACAGGACGTTGAACCGGAGCGATTGTTGTCGGCTCTGAGCACGAAGGAGGAGGTTGTCCGTCAGTTCGTACTCGAGCGTCAGGTCTGGGGCGAGGCTGGATGTGTTTTGGCCTTGATTCTGGTCGACGGTCACCGGTTGTTCGATGGCGACGTAGAACCGGGGCGTTACGTAGCGTCCGAGAACGAAGTAGGATCCGCCGCTCGGCTGGTACTGGATACGCACGACATCGAGGCCCACATTGCTCGTGGCGAAGTTCTCTGCCAGGCTTGTCAATTGACCGATCGCGAGGTTCTCCGCAAAGTCCCCGGTGCTTCCACCGCCGCCTCCGAAAAGTTGATCGGCCGGCTGCCCGGTCGCAAGATAGGCCAGGATGTTACGCGTGTCCATCTGCGGCTGCGAGCTGAGCCTCAGATCCAGGTCTTCCGGCCGTCCCTGCGCAGAGAGCGTAATCTGGACTTCGGTGCTGTTCGTCGCGCGGGATTTCTTTTCATAGACGGCGGTAAAGTCCAGGTACGGTTCGGCGGGATCGCCGTTGAAGGTCAGGACGCCTTCCTGAATCTGAAACTCCTGCCCGAATTGTCGCACGGTGCTCCGCTCGGGGACGACATCGATCGATCCGAAGACGCGTGCATCCTCGAATGGCTCTTTCTGCAGGTCGAGCGTCCCGGTGAACTGGATGTTAAGCTCGGGGTTGGCACGCGAGCGGAGCCAGGTGTCGCGACGGATCGAAACGTTGAGATCCATCGCCATCGCTGCGTAGGTGTCGATGGTTGTTGTGTCCGCCTGGCTGAGTCGCACGCCGAAGCGTCGTTCGAGGAGGCGCTGATCGTCTTCGTTCAACTGTACCGTGGCCAGGTCCGCCGTTTCCGCCGCCGATAGCGTCTCCGAGTAGTAGATATCGCCCTGGATTACCGTGACGCGCCCGTTGACCACGGGGGAGTCCGTCGTTCCCGTAACATCAAGATTGCCATCGATGCGAACCTCATTGAAGGCCCGCGTGTCAATCGCCGTAAAGTCGTTCGCCGTGACGTCGAGGTCGTATTGCCCCAGCGTAAGGTCGGTAAGGTTGATCCGTCCCGTGGCTTCCATTCGGCCGCCACTATCGTCGGAGACGGAGGCGCTCTCGAGGACGATGTCTTCCCCTTCGAAATTCAGTTGAGCAGATGCGTCTCGGTATCGGAGGTCCAGGTCCGTCACGCTGATACGACCGTCATTTAGCGAGGCCGACCCCGTCAGTTCTGGCGTCGCGACGGTGCCGTCGACTCCCAGATCTGCGGTCAGTGTGCCGCTCGGGTCCGTCACGAGAGCGGGGTCGAGGAACGGATCGATCCAGTCGATCGGAAAGTCGGTAGCGGAGAAGGCCAGGTCCACGTCGTCATCACTGATGTCGACCGGATCGGTTGAGTCGAGCCGCAAATCGACGGGGAGATGCCCGTTGGCTGTGAATTCCTCTCCGCTCGTGTGTGTCAGCGTGGCATCGGTTTCGATGCGGAGGCTATCATACGAGAGCGACATTACGAGGTCGCCTACATCTTCGCCGCCTGAGTTCAGGGCCATGTCGAGGTTGCCATCCAGGACGGGTGCGGTGGCGGGCCCGCTGAGGCTCACCGTGCCGTTCAATGTGCCGCCCAGACCGGTATACCCGGCAAGGTCAGCGATCGACGCGACGTCGAAGCGCTCAATGGTCGCCACGAGACTCTGCGTTCCGTTGGGATCGATGCGACCGTCCGCGGCGATCTGCTGGTTGTCGCTGAAAAGCAAGAGTCCATTCACTCGGTACGCGTCCCCATACGTGATCGACGCTTCCTGGAGCAACTGCCACTTGCTTTCGCCGAGCGTCGCGTTAAACTCATTCAGTTGCAGGCGCTGAGGCTCGGAGAACGGGTCGAGCGTCGCATCAATCGACAGATTACGTTCATTGTCGATCTTGGCTTGAAGCTCAACGTCAGCGAACGACGAATCGTAGTCCACTCGGAGCTGCGTTCGTTCGACACGGAAAGCAGAGACCGAGAAAAAGTCGACCTGTCCGGCAAGCTCGAAGTTATCGACTGCGGTTGTGTCGCCCTGTGCGCCGGCGGCTCGAAACTCCGCGTTCGCGATGCGAATGTCGTCGTAGACGAGACTTTCGAGTCGGGCTTCGACGTTTGCCTGTAATGCCCCCGGTGCGCCGTAGATGCGACCGTCGATCTCCGCGGACTGCGCATCCAGTCGCTCCGAGCCCATGATCCGACGCAGGGGAGACAGGTTTTGAAACTGGGCCGTGAAGCGGAAATCGGAGCGTGCGCCGACCGTGTCGACGAATGCGACGGTTCCTCCGCCGTTTGCGTCGAATGCGTTGGACCGCGCGAGGAGGGTGTCGACGCGCAGTCGTCCATCGCGAAGGGCCCCGCGTACATCGAGCGTTCTTACGTTTAGGTCCGCGGCTCGAACTCCTCGGGCGGCGAGGTCGGTTTCGGCTCGGAGGTCGCTGAGCGAGGTCCCGGCTCCGTCGAATGTCAGGCGGAGGGACTCAAGCGAGGCTTCCAGGCTATCGGTTCCGGCGAGCGCAGCGAGGTTGAGAGTCTCGGCGCGTACGTTCAGGTCGAGCGCCGTGCTATCGGTCGCAGCGTCGCTCTGGACTTCATCCCGGGTCGTGCCGTCGAATGCAAGTCGTCCGTCAGCCTGGAGCGATCCGCCCGCAAGCTGCGACTGTACTTGGAGTTGAGCACGCCCGGAATCGGCGTCAACGGACAGGTCAAGGGTCTGAACGTCGGCGTTGTTGACGTAGGACGAGGCGATCTGAAGGTTGAGTTGGCCAGCCACTTCTTCCAGAGCTGTACCGCGTACCTGTCCGGAGAGATCGCCATTTAGGCCGGTGCGCAGACCGTCGATGCCGGCGAGGGCCCCCACGTCGAGGCCCTGAATCCTCCCGTCGGTGATGACGATTTCTGGCTCGTCGGCAAAGGGACGGAGCGTGAGACCGAGGTTGGTTGTCCCTTCCGGCAACGTCAGGGACGCTGCGACATTTGCGACGCCGTTTTCCATCGTGGTGTTGATGCGGGCCTCGGAAACCTCCGCTCGGTTGATCTGCGACGTGTCGATTCTCACATCCGCAGATGCCTGGAGCCGTTGCGGTTCCGTCCCGCGAAGCGATCCCTCAAACGTACCGTTGAGGTCAGATGAGTATCCGCTGTCAGCCATCCACTCGCCGATGTCGATCGCCTCGAACCGGCCTTCATCGATGCCGAGTGTGATCGTGTCGTCGAAAGGTCGCCCACTGGCTGTGAGGGAGATTCGCCCCTCGTTCAGGCTTGTGGCGAGATTCGCGGACAGGCGTCCGTTTTCCACCCCGACGCGACTTGATAGCGAGTCGATCCGGATCGTGCCGTAGTGAGACTCTTCGACAGTGAGTCGACCGTCGAGGCGCATTTCCGTCGGATCGAAGCCGCGCCCATTGGCCGTCATGCTCACATGGAATCGGCTATCGGTCGTGTCTGCCATAAGCGCAGCCACGTTGAGGTTTTTCACGCGAGCCGTGTCGATGCGAAAGCGTTCCGATCCATCGAGATAGGCTTTCCCCGATACCTGCACGGAGCCATCGGCGGTCTGCAGGCCCACCCGGCCGGCAACAGAATCCGGCGATAGACTTAGACGGGCGTTGCCGCTCGATAGGGTGAGGTCACGCAGGCGGGAGCGCTCGAGCGATAGGTCGACGGCGGCCTGCAGGTCATAGGTGCTGAAACCAGATCCGTCAATGTCGATCTTGCCGTTCACGTCTGTGGGGAAATCTTGGACCCCAAAGCGTGTCGCATCCAGGTTGGTTAGCTGTGCAGAAAGGCGATAGGTGGGCGTCTCTCTGAATAATTCGGCCCGGCCCGACCCGTCCAGTCCGGTTTCATTTACGGTCCCGCGGACATCGAAATTCGTCGTTCCGTCGCGAAGCATTGCATCGACAGCGAACGAGTCGATTCGGGTTTCTGCCACACGCGTGTTTGCGATGATTAACGATACCGGTCCGGTCAGGCGGTCAACGGCCGGTCCCTCCAGGTCGGCACGGATGCGGGATGTGATGCGGTTGACCGTCGTATCGGGGAGGCCGATGAGACTCGTCGTCAGGCGGTCAATGTCTGCCTGCACATCATAGCGTAAAGCCGACTGCCTCTTCGTTGTGTCCGACGTGGGCGACGTCCGCGGCGTGAATGACGCGTCCACGTCAATAGCGCCTCCGTCTCGAAAGTCGGCGATCAGTTGGGTGTGGAGCAGGTCTCCGCTACCTGAGAGCCGAAGCGCAGCGGTGACTTCTTCGCTCGCATCGAGATTGGCTGCGGGAAGGAGCGGCACGAGGTCGAGGAAAGAGAGCGGCTGGGCGAGGATCTCCAGGTCGACATCTTCCAGCTGGCCGGACGGTCCGGACGGAAGGCGAGCAAACCCGTGTCCTTTTACTTCGCTACGGGAAGACGATAGCGTCAGCGTGTCGAGACGCAGCGCCGTGGGATCCAGCCGAAGCTTTGTCCCAAATGTGACGTCGGACGTGTCACCGGGGACCGTCGCTCGCAGCCCGAGGGTGTCGAGTTCGGCACGCACACCTAGACCGCCGAGTGTGGCATCCGACGTGAGGTGCGGAAGGTCAACGTAGAGATCCCGGACGGCGGCGACACTATCGCGCCCCTCGGCGTAAAATCGGGCGGTTGCTTTGCCACGCGCGAGCGTCGCATCGTCGACCCGGACCACAAAGTCAGAGGTTGTGGTGTCGGTCGAGGTGGGTAAAACGTCGACCCAGTCCCAGGTCGAGTCGGCCGCTTGGCGGAGGGTCACATCCGGTCCAGCCACGCGTGCGTTCGTGACGTGCAGCGTTTTGTTCAGCAGATCGGATAGCCGGTATGACGCACGCACGGTGTCGATACGGGCCATTTCGACGGATTCCCCGGTCGTCGAGTCCGTCCGCGTGAGGCGAACGCCGGTCAGTTCCAGCGAGGTCAACCACGTGCCGTCAACCCGATCGATCGATAGCGTGGTGCCTTCGAGGGGATTAAACGTAGAGGCCAGGTAGCGCGCCGTGGCCGTTGAAATCGGGTTGACCTGCAGGGCAAGCAGGACGCCGAACGCAATGATCGTGATCGTAGCAAAGGTGTACGCCAGGCCGCGCTCAATCCGTCGAGTCCACGTGCGGCGGTTCGTCCCCGATTTCGACGATTGGGGCGCGTCGTGTTCTGCGTTGTGCGCATCATGTTTGGGAGAAGCATCGTTCGACGGTGATCCGTCGGATGCGTCGGAGGGCGGCGTGCTCAAGGGCGCATGGACTGAATACTCAAGATGGCCTGAATGACGACCAAAGATCGTTTAGGGCGGCCTGGTCGCCGGGGCGGCCCCGCTCGCGAATCGTGTCAGAAGGTACGTCCAATCCCGAAGTGAAGTCGGAATCGGCGGATGAAACGTTTGTCCGCGTCAAAAGGAGGCCGTTCGATATTCTGGTTCGGGTCGTCCTGTTCAGATTCGCGAACTTCGGCCCGGTCGCCGACCGATTGTGGTTGCCTCAGGTCCAGACGATCCGGTGTCAGTTTGTACGCGATATCGAGACGAATAAATCCGGCGGGCGTTTTGTATCGCATGCCCGCGCCGGTGCCAACAAGAATTTGCTCGGTATCCGTCGCGATCACGGGCTGTCCTCCTCGGACCGACGCCGGAAAGGTCACGACATCGGTCGCTCCGGGCGGCGGCGTCAGGTCAAGCGAGCCAGCATCGAGTCGCGCGGCGTCAAGAAACACGGCCGTACGAAAGTCATCACTGAGGCCGGGGAAGGGCAGGCGGAGTTCGATATTCGCTCCGACCGTCGTCTTGGCTCCGATCGCTTCGTAGACGTACGTTCCCGTCACGGAGGAGAAGCGGACGACCTTTCCACCGGCGAGATCGGGGGGCCAGCCTCGGACGTCGCTGCTGCCGCCGGCGTAGAAGAGATAATCGGAAAAGCGGTTTTGGTAGGTGAAGTTGTCACCCAGAATCGTTTGTATTTCGTCGGCCGGTCGACCAGACGTGTCCGACGGAATGGTCAGAGCATCCCGGCTGTCCCCAAAGGGCCAGATCCGCCCGCCAAATAGGCGACCGGCGATTTCAACATTGTCCGTTAGCGGAAGGTATCCCGTGATGTCCAGCCCAAGGCGTCCGAATTGAACGTCCGAGCCCAGAATTGTCCCACCGAGTTCTGCCGAGGGACGGATGAGAAAGCCTCGCGTCGGGTTTAGGAAGTCGTCCGTCTTTCCAAAGGTCGCGTTAAGGGAGACGATGCTTTTGTCGAAAAGGTCAGAGTCTCCGACATCGAGTTGTTGATCGGGCTCCGATCCCGGATCCGGGGCCGTGAATTGCTGCGTTCGCGTAAAGGTGTACTGGAAATTGAGGGTCCGGAACGGAAGCATCTCGTAGATCAGGCCGGCATTGAATCCGAACTGACGCTCGTTGAGTCCGAGGAATCGGTCGGACGCAGGAACGAGTTTGTCGCTGAGTCGCTCTTGAAAGAAGGGCTCGAAGGATCCGGAGAGTCGTGTCGTGAAAATGTACGGTTGCCGGAGTGTCGTCGACAGCCGGAAGCGTCGCTGGGGGTCACCAGATGCATTGCCGCCAAACAGGTTGAATGGGTCTTCGACGGGCCAGCCTGTCTCAGCAATGACTCCCACACTCAGATTTCTGGCAGCCCCGTAGAAATTCCGGTGGGTCCATCGGCTCTCTCCGAAGACACCGGGACGACCACCGTATCCGATCTGGCCGGAGAGCGTCCGTAGTTTGGCTTCCCGCACGCGGTACCGGACAGTTACCGTGCTATCCCGCGGCTGGGAGGGAATGTCGGCCAGCGCAACGCGGAAGAGGTTGAGGCCGAAGAGCTCGCGCTGTCCCTGCGTTACTTTCGACGCATTGAAGCGATCGCCTTCTTCGAACGGCAATTCACGTCGGATGATTTTGGGAGCGAGCGACGTCGTCCCATCAATTTCAATCTCACTAAAACGAGCCTCCGGGCCGGGTGAAAGCTCGAACTGAACACTCGCACGATTTGCCGAGGTGTCGATTTCCGTCGACGAATTGACCTCGGCAAAAGCATACCCTTGGTTGCGCAGCCAGGTCGTCGTAGCCTCTTCGATTTGAAGGCGCTTGAACTGAGTGTAGCGGTCACCCGGCTGGAGGATCGCGTTCTTCTTAAAGGAGCGCCACTCGCGGCCGAGACCATCATCAAAGAGCACAGCTGCGGAGTCTCCCTCGGCCGCACGAAACGACGTGTTTGTGACAATGAGCGGTGGACCCTCGTTCACGACGAACCGAATATGGATGGTGTTACTGGACGTGTCGTACTGCGAGGCTGGATAGTCGATACGAGGCGTCAGGAAGCCATTTTGGTTGTAAAACTCCCGGAGTCGGACGACATCCTTCTGCAGCGTGACGGCATCGAACGGGTACTGACCCGGGTCGATGCGAGGGAACCAGTCGAACCATTTCTTCAGGCGATAAAATGTCCCAGGCGCCTGGGTTGCGATTTGCCGTTCAAGCCGGTCGGCGTCGAAGGTTTTTGTGTCGACGAAATTCCAAGAGATCTCGCGGACCGTCGTCTCGTCGTTCACGAGCTGCAGCGAGTTCTGGGCCGCAGCCGGGCTCAGACTCGCCAGCAGACAAAGAAGGAGAGGGGCGATTCGCCGAAGCAACGTATTAGGAATGGAGTCAGCCAATCGACAGGAACAGAGAAGGCGAAGGAAAGCGGGCGGAGAGAGGTGGAACGATAGCGACGCTCAGGCGCTGTCGTCCGGATCACGCGTCGGAGCATCAACCGATTCTTCGACCGGCGTGTTCGCGCCCGTATCGGTCGTTCTTTCGGGCGCCGAGGGGTTACCAGAATGGCCGTGCTGTGGCGTTTGCTGGCCCGCTCCATCACCGGCGTGCGAGTCGGTTTCAGACGAGGGAGAAGTCGCTGATTCCGCTGTCGGCCGTTGTGCTGCGGTGGACGGCGCCGAGTCATCGGGGCCATAAGCGGACGACCCGCGTCCAGTCGGGATCGGGGGCGTCGGAGCCGCCATGTCGCTACGTTCCGCAGGCGATGGAGCCTCCGTGTGTGCCTCCTCGTCTGCCGGCTGCTCTCCGGGAAGCAGTCCTGACGTCACATGTCTGTGCTCGCGGAGGGACGCGATCACGGCGCCGAGCATCAGAACGATCCCGGAAAAGTAAACCCAGAACACGAAGGCGATGATCAGGGCAAAGGTGTTGCCCAGCGCACCGAGCCCCTCGGTCGCATACCGATCGAATTTACCGACGTAGGTGGCGTAGTACGTAAAAATTTGTTTCGCCATCTCCCAGAGCACGCCGGCCATCAGGGCTCCGGAGAGCGCGCTTCGCTTACGTGGCGACGGCTTAGGTACAAAATAGTAAAGCTGAAAAAACATCGCCGTTGTAATGAAAAACGGAACGAACAGTCCGAGTGTCTGGATAACGCGACGCCATCCTTCGCGGACCCAGGGTTGATCGAGGCCAGCGAAGGCAAGCATCTCAAAGCCATCGATCGACTGCGCGAAGACCGACATACCGATCGTTACGACGAACAGAACGCCGACTTGAAGCACCATGCGAACGTCGAAGAGGTACCCGCCGACAATCGTTCGACCTTCATGCCAGTCCTGCTCGAAAGCATTTCCGACGGCGATGCGGAGGGTGATAAATAATGAGACCGCCGATAGAAATAGGCCGACGCCACCGATGCCGACGATTGTGCCACTCGAGACCTGTAGCTGGTGTAAGAAGTTGACAACCTGATGACTCTGGCTCGGTGGCAGAAAGTCGTGAATAAACCGAGCCACAGCAGCAAAGGCGTCGTTGCCGCGGAGGACGCGACCGACCAGACCGGTTGCAAGAATGACGATGGGTACGATCGTCACCAGCACCTTGAAGGCAATCGCCTGTGCCCAGAGGAAAAGGTTCTTTCCCGCAACTTCTGCGTATAGCCCACGGGCGTAGTACAGCCCATGCGCACGCAGGCGTTGAATCGTGGTGGCGGAAAAGGGGCGTTCGCTCATAGAAATCGGCGGGGACAACGTCGAATGCCCGGCGGAAACAGCATTTGGATAGAAGTGGACGGATATGTTGCCAAATTCAAACTACCCGGCGGTCTGAACGATCCGCTTGCGGTGTAAACGCTGGCCCATTCGATCCGAAAATTGCAACAGGCTTTTCTAAACCGTCAAGCCGGTTGACATGATTCTGGATTGCGTTCCGCAGGAATGGTGATTAGGCGATTCTCCGATGGATTCCACCAGTCGTCACGTCCATGTAACGTGATTGGGATGAATGAACATCGACGTGATTGCGTTCGCCCTCAACTGTGTCGTATAATAGGTTTCAGAAATGGCGAACTGCGAATGCGTAACCCGGCTGCCATCTTGTTCCTCCACGCTTTCCGTCTATCACCGTGATTGTACGACGTTTCTATCGGGCGGATGGGATGCGCACCGCGCTGTGTCTATGTCTGCTGCTTGGCGGCATAGCTTGCACTCCGGCACGGGTGTCGGACTCCGAGGAGGAATCTGGCGGTGACGTGACGGAAGCTGAGCCACCCCGACGCACGTATCACGTCCAGGTGCGAACTGTTGAGGAAAAAACAGCAGCCGATCGTACCGTGTCAGACGTTGTGGCCTGGTTCGAGGCGTTACCCGATGCCGATCGACCGGACCCCCTTTCCGGTGTTGGAAACGTGCCGGTGGATGTTCGCTGGAAGGCGCCGTTCTATCGTGTGCGAATCGGTCCGTTTTCGTCCCGCGACGCGGCGACTGCGGTGCTCGACGCCTTGAAATCCGACTTTCCGGATGCTTTCATTGCCCGAGAAGCAGTTGGTTCAAGATATTGACTGCCCGGATAAATGGTGTCTGCATCTGCACTGCGCACGCAAAAATCTTTCGGAAGGTTGGCTGAGGTGCGAAATTTGCGCACCCGTACAATCCTGCTTCACGTGAGCTCATTGCTCGAAATTAGATTGACATAGGGATGAGTCGTGCCGACTGATCCCCGCGTTTTGCCCCGCCTTGCATCGCCGTCTTGCTTCTCGGCATCATACCGTGGAAGCAAGGCACCCACCGTTCGTTTCTTCCCCTGCTCCTGAAACTGCTTTATGGATATAGCACTCGTTCAGCAATACAACCCCAGCGACGCGATGGATGCTTTCCAGCGCGGGCTGATTGCGATCAAGAATGCCGCGAACGCCGGCGCCGATCTCGTCGTCTTTCCCGAGCTGTCTTTCACCAAGTTCTTTCCGCAGTTGCCAGCAAATAAGCGGGACGGCGACGTGCTCGATCTGGCAGAGAAGATTCCGGGACCGACGGTTGAGTCTGTTGCGGAGCAGGCCGCGGAGTATGGTGTTGTCGTGGTTTGCAACCTTTACGAAGTCGATGACGGCAAAGGCTACAACAGCTCTGTTGTGATCGACAGCGACGGTACCGTTCTCGGTGTGTCTCGCATGATGCACATTCCGCAGTACGAGCATTTCTACGAGCAGGACTACTACACGGAGGGGGATACCGGTGCACCGGTGTTCGATACGTCGGTTGGTAAAATCGGCGTGGCGACGTGCTACGACCGCCATTTCCCAGAATACATGCGGGCCCTCGCCCTCGGCGGTGCTGAAGTGGTGTGCATTCCGCAGGCTGGCGCTGCCGGTGAATGGGCCAAAGGCGTGTTCGAAGCCGAGGTGCAGGCAATGTCGTTCCAGAACGGCTACTTCTGCGCGCTTGCCAATCGTGTTGGCCGTGAAGACAATATCTTGTTCGACGGCGCGTCGTTGGTCACAGATCCGCACGGCCGCATCGTGGCGCAGGCGCCAAAAGGTGACCAGTCGCTTCTGATGGCCTCTGCGGACCTCAAGGAATGCGATAAGTCGCCCGCCCGACAGCTCTTCCTCAAGAATCGACGCGAAGAAGACTACACGGGAGGTACCGTGTCGCTTGCCGCTTCGAGCCCCGCTGGTGTACGAGCTCTCGAAGGGTACGGCGACGAGTAATGCTGGCTGTACACGTTCGCTCGTAACCCCTCTGAGCGACTCGTCGCTACGCAAAACGAAAGGCGCTGCACGGAATCACCCGTGCAGCGCCTTCTCTATTTCGGTTCGGGCGAGGCGGGTAATAAACCCGAACGGATCGAGGCCTCGTCAGGTGGGGCCGCCGTTAGAATAGTCGGTTCGCGAACATAAGTACGAGCAGGATGAGCCACATCAGGTGCCCAACACCGGTGCCGATTGCAACGCGCTTTTTGGCGGATGCAAGGATGTCATCGCTTGACGGACCATCGGAAGAGACGGCCGTTACGAGGGTGTCCCAGGCAGGTCGAATGACAAGGAACTGGTCCAGCAACAGAAGGACAATGAGCAGCAGCGAGGAGTGATATGCCGGGCCGTAGACTGAAAACGCTCCACCCAGAATAAACGCGGTGACAGAGAAGACCGCGGTTAGCAGGATGAAAACGTTCATGAGTTTGACGGTGCGTTTACCATCTTCCGCCATGACGCGAGCAGATTCGCCGCTCAGTTCCACGGTCTTGCGCGCCCAGGCGGAAAGTCTGAGCCCGAGGCCGAACCAGCCGGCAGCGGTGATGATATGAAGGATGACGAAGACCCACTTCAGTGTAATCTGTACGGACACGGTGGCTACTCTGAGTCGATGGGAGGGAAATAGTCGAGTCGCGCGCAACCTCTGGGCCGACGCGATGAAGGCATGACACGTGCTCTTGCGCCACCGCCTGTACGGAAGATGACCGTACAGGTTTGTTGGGTCCGGGTCAAGGAGTATCGAAAGTGGCACCATCGGGTTGAAACGGTGTATGAGGGCAGAGATGCTCCCGAATCGATGAGCGCGATGTCTGCATGACTTGCCCGTGATACCTATGAGTCACCGGAAACGGATCAAAGCGTTGGCGCGCAGGTCGGTCAGATGTCGTTGGCGAGGTAATAATACCTGTGCCGGGTCGGTTCGCCCCCATCACGGACGGTTTTGATCGCTCTTACTCGCATACAATACCGAATTGATTACAGCATACGAATTCTCATGTCCTCTGATGTCATCGCTCGCTGGCTGATTTACGGTGGGATTGGCCTCGTCCTTCTTGGTGCCCTCGTCTGGGGGATCGGGCGTTTCATTGACATCGGACATTTGCCCGGAGACGTTTCATTTGAAGGAAAGAATGTAAAAGTCTTCGTGCCGATCACCAGCATGATCATCATCAGTATTGTATTGACGGTTCTCTTAAATCTTATCCTTCGCTGGTGGCAATAGACGCCCCTTCATGTCGAATGACAGAGGGCAGCGAGAGAAAACTGTTTCGTGATGCGAATACGCGATTGACGGCTTGTTAGAAAGGGGGCATCATTGTATCTTCGATTTGCACGAGGGCGAAGTGTCCCCGTGACCGGCGATTCGACTTGTGCAAGCCGTTCTTTGCGTTTTTCCGTTGAGGTATTATTCTGTGCAGGTGTGCCGAATCTGTGTGCCGCAGCACCGCCCCACATCCCTTCGTCACGAACTGCTGCGAACTCGACGTTGTGCTGCGATTTCTCTATCGCGTTTGTACTCCCGCGCGATGGTATAATTATCTTCATCTGTTTTCGATACCGCAACCCGTTCCCGTTCTATGAACGCACCGCAAACGAACGCTACTCCCGGCGGCTCCCAATTTGTCGATTCGTCGCTATCTGCGCTTGCGATTATCCTCGGGGGCGGCGCCGGCACGCGCCTGTTCCCGCTGACGAAGTTGCGCGCGAAACCGGCCGTTCCGCTGGCCGGGCGGTATCGACTGATCGACGTGCCGGTCTCAAACTGCATTAATTCTGGGATCACGCGGGTCTTCGTGCTCACCCAGTTCAACTCGGCGAGTCTGAATCGGCATATCTCGCAGGCCTACCGGTTCGACCGTTTCAGCAACGGGTTCGTCTCGATCCTCGCTGCGGAGCAGACCCCTGCGTCGAAGGACTGGTTTCAGGGGACGGCTGATGCAGTGCGCCGCGTCATTCCGCACGTGGACGGGTACCGGCATGACTACACGCTCATCCTCTCGGGGGATCAGCTGTACTCGATGGACTACCGGGAGATGATTCGCCATCACGAGGAGACCGGAGCCGATGTGACCATCGGGACGATTCCGGTGACGTCCGATGATGCGCCCGCGTTCGGCATTCTGAAGACCGATGCGGACCACACGATCACGGAGTTTCACGAAAAACCGTCGGCAGATAAACTCGACGGGAAGGAGAGCCCGGTCAGCCAAGATCTGGAAGATCAGGGGCGCGTGTACCTCGCGTCCATGGGCATCTACATCTTTAGCCGAGATGTTCTCCGTGACCTGCTCGAGTCGAACGTGGAGCATCACGACTTTGGTAAGCAGATCATCCCGGAGGCGATCGAGGGCAAAAAGGTTGTCAGTTACCCGTTCACGGGCTACTGGAGCGACATCGGGACCATACGGTCGTTTTATGATGCTAATCTGATGCTCGCTGAGCCGAACCCGGAGTTCGACCTGTACGATCCGGACCGTCCGCTCTACACGAACGCGCGGATGCTACCACCCGCGAAAATTGAGAGCTCGTTTGTTCAGCAGTCGCTCATCGCGGAAGGGAGCGTCGTCGTCAATAGTCAGGTGTCGAAGTCGGTAATCGGCATCCGCTCGTTCGTCGGGCACAACACGACGATCAAAAACGCGATTTTCATGGGAGCAGACCACTATCCGTGGCAAAAGCCCGAAAACCGGGGATACGTGGAAGGTCCGGCCAAGCCCGGCATTGGAGAAGAGTCGTATGTCGAAGGTGCTATTATCGATAAGAACGTCTCGATCGGAAAACGCTGTATCATCAAAAATCGCGATAACATCGAGGAAGCAGAGCACGAGAACTTCTACATCCGTGACGGCATCGTGGTGATTCCAAAGAATACTCAGATTCCCGACGATACGATTATTTAGTCGAACGAACAGCGATCGCGAGATCGCACATGTAGCGTTCGCTCCGCCGTGTGGACGGTTGCCCGGTGTCCGGTCGAGATTGTTTCCATTCTCAGCTGCCCTCTATCTATGAAAATTGTCATTCTGACAAATGAATACCCGCCCAACGTGTACGGCGGTGCGGGTGTGCATGTCGAATATCTGACGCGTGAGTTGGCGAAACTCGATGGACGAGAGCACGAGATCGAGGTGTTGTGTTTCGGCGATCAGGACGTGGAAGATCAAAACCTCAAGGTTCGGGGTGTCAAACCGGACTTCGAACTGCCGCATCAGGACGATCGCCACGCGAAGTTTCTCGACACGATGGCGCGAGATCTGATTATGGCCGGTTCGATTGCCGACGCCGACATCGTGCACGGTCACACCTGGTACTCCCACCTCGCTGGTTGCCTGGCCAAACAGCTTACCGGGGCGAAACTCGTCCTTACGACGCACTCGCTCGAACCCCATCGTCCGTGGAAAGTCGAGCAGCTCGGTACCGCGTACCACGCAAGTTCGTGGGTGGAGCGGACTGCCTACGAGAATGCGGACGGCATCATCGCGGTATCTGGAGCGATGAACGAGGACGTCCGCTCGCTCTACGACGTGTCCGAGGATAGCGTCCGAACCATTTACAATGGCATCGATGTCGGTCAGTACAGCCCGACGCCAGACGAAGAGGTCTTGAAGCAGTATGACATCGACCCAGATCAGCCGTACGTTCTGTTCGTGGGCCGGATTACGCGGCAGAAAGGCATCCTGCACCTCGTGCGTGCCATCCATCACATGGACTCCGGCGTACAAGTGGTTCTCTGTGCGGGTGCTCCCGATACCGAAGACATCGGCAAGGAGATGGAGGCCCTCGTGGATGAAGTGAAGGCAGAAACGGACAATCGCATCGTCTGGCTGGCCGAAATGTTGCCACGAGCCGATGTGATCACCCTGTACACGCACGCTGCGGTCTTCGTCTGCCCGTCGGTCTACGAGCCCTTCGGAATCATCAACCTCGAGGCGATGGCCTGCCACACGCCTGTTGTCGCTTCGGCCGTTGGCGGTATCCCCGAGATTATCGTCGATGACGAGACCGGAATCCTCGTCCCGTTCGAGACGGAGGGCGGCGACAGTCACGAACCGCGTGATCCCACGCAGTTCGCCCGGGACCTCGCCGACGGTGTGAACCGTCTGATGAAAGATCCGGATCGACGTACGGCTATGGCCGACGCCGCTCGGACCCGCGTCGAAGAGGTATTCAGCTGGCAAGCGATCGCGCAGCAAACGCTCTCATTTTACAAGGACCTCGCAAGCTCCGACGACACTTAACACGATTACGGTTCTTTGGCATTTTCTTTGTGATATCCGTAACGTAGTTTAAAGGCCGTCGCCCCACAGGGTCTGATCATATGCATCCATCTTTTTCTCAACCCTCCCGCCCCTTCCTCATGCGACATCTCGTACTCTCGTTACTTCTTTTCGCATTTGTAGCGACCGTCTCGGCGAGTCCGGCGGCCGCGACCGACGGATCAGCTGCGACGGACGGCAACGAGGACGCTCCCGTTGCCATGATGACCGTTCCTGGTCTTCCCATGCCGGTTCCCGTCGCCCCACAGTTCGGTGATATGGTCCGTCTTCCGGATGGAACCTTCATCATGGGTCTTACGGACGAGGACCCCTTCGAAATGCAGAGCGCCGGTCGTCGCCGTGTCACGGTGAGCGCTTTTTACATCGACCGTTTCGAGGTCACCAATGCAGAGTACCGCGAGTATCTTCAGTCTCTCTCCCCGGGAGTCCGCGACGATGCACTGCCGGATTCGACAGCCTGGACGAGTTCGGCCAGCCGCGCCGACTTCTCGACGTATTTCTACGGCTCGAACTATGATGAGTACCCGGTCGTCTCGGTGACATGGCAGGACGCGAAGGACTATTGCAAGGCAGAGGACAAGCGCCTTCCGACCGAAGCAGAGTGGGAGTATGCTGCTCGCGCCGGGCGCGTCGGCGGTGTTTACCCGTGGTCCGGCTTCTCGCCGCGCGATGCCTTCGGCCGCTACCTCGCCAACTTCAACCCGGGTCGCCAGGGGCAGGCAGCAGACGGTTATGCCTTCACGGCACCGGTCGGTTCATTCCCGCCCAGCCGCTGGGGCCTTCACGATGTCGCCGGCAACGCGGCTGAATGGGTCGAAGATACATACTCTCCAACGTACGCCAACCTCTCCGACCTCGACCCCGTCTATCGTGGCGAGGACAGTGAGGAGACGCGCAAGGTCGTACGTGGCGGTGCGTGGGATTCGAATGCGTTCCGCATTGGCGTGGGCTTCCGTGACATGCACGAAGCCGACCAGGCCTCGCCCCGCATTGGTTTCCGCTGTGCTGCCGACATCAGCCAGGTCGAAGGAACGCAGCGTCGCTTCAAAGACCCGGAGCCGCCGCAGCCGGATCCCTCTAACGAAGGTGGTGACGCCAACTCGGAGTCGGGTGACGACGCTGCTGGTGACACGACGGAAGAAGAAGATGGTACGGCGCCGCCGGAATCCGGCACGACGCCTCCCGGTGGTGGACAGTAGATTCGGGCACAGGGACTAGATCGTCCCACACTGCTGATTGCTACAGGAAACGCTCCAGCTCTCGTCGAGGGCTGGAGCGTTTTTTATGGAGCAAAAAGGCGTTTGGTGAAATGTTTACGGCTCCGATTAATCGGCATGGATCTTCCGGGCAGGCCGATATGCGGCTCGGGGGCAAGGGAGAACCGACAGACCGTAATGTTGAGCGTCACACGGCCGTGTGACGCTGTGTTCGGTAGACGGTACGCCATTTCGATACGTTCAAACGCGTTTACCGGCGTTTCCCGACAAGCCCTAACGGTTTTTCGTAACACGTCAAATGGGTTGGTCAGCCCCTACCGCCTCTCACCCAGGAAGAATGATTGTGCATGGGCCGTGTGACGCTGTTTTCGATAGACGGTCCGGTATGTTATGCGCTGCGTGACTCTACCTTTGGGCGCTCCTCCTCCGTTGATGCATCTGCCTCCGCCCCCACCTCATCGCTTGAGCCAACGGCTTTATTCTCCTCCGCACGCTCTCGCATCTCCTCGGCTGTCTCGTGGCCGAGGTAATCGTCCATGATCCAGTGTGCGACGTAGATGATCGGCGTAATCCCGATCGCGATGAGAAACTTGTAGATGTAGTTGAACAGCGAAATCGCAATGATCTCCTGGACGGTGAGCTGGCCGACGAAGGCGACCGTGAGGACGACGAACGTGTCGATGAATTGAGATCCGAATGTCGATCCCGTAGCGCGTAGCCACAGGTACCGGCCGTTCGTCAGGTTGCGGAGCCAGTGGAACAGGAAAATATCAACGAGCTGGCCGATGAGGTACGCCGTCAAGCTCCCGATAATGACGCGTGTGGAGTTGCCGAAAACCTCGACGAAGGCCTCCTGCGACACCGGAGAGGACGGAGCGACGGGCACCTCCATCGCAACCCACAACAGCAGAAACTCAAAGCAAATCATCGCCATTCCGACGAACGTCACAAAGCGGATCCCCCGCTTGCCGTAATACTCGTTGAGCAGGTCCGTGACGATGAACGTGATCGGGAAGGCGATCACGCCAGCGGTCATGGTCACCGAGGTGAACTCCTGCCCTGCAAGGTTGATGACGAACGGCAGATCGACGACCGTGAAAAACTTACTGGCTGTCGCCTCCGCCACGACGAGTGCCGTCAGGAAGATGGCGGCGCAAATGACATACAGCTTCTGCGGTCGGGAAAGAACGTAGGCCTCGCGAATCATAGGGGAGAGGTGGGTGAAACGGGCAGAGTGCCGGGAGGGGAGCAGGGTGCGATCCACGACTTCTCTGGGCCGTACCGCATGATTTCCGCCTCCGTTCCGCGCCGTCAGATACGTTACGACGCGTGCGTGTCGCGGGCCGGCTCGGAAGCTGTCGGAGCCTCATTTGTTGGCTCGCCGTCGTACACGGCCGGAAGGGTAAAGCCAAACGTGCTTCCGCTGCCGGGTGTGCTCTCGATCATCAACTCCCGTCCGTGCGCACTGAGGATGTGCTTGACGATCGCGAGGCCGAGACCGGTCCCTCCCTGACTGCGCGATCTGGACTTGTCGACGCGGTAAAACCGCTCCGTCAGACGCGGGATGTGCTCGGGTGAAATGCCGAGTCCATCGTCGGCGACGGTAATCTTTACCTCGTCGGATGGAAGGAGGCGCGCGATAATCTCAACGTGGCCGCCTTCTCGGTTATATTTGATCGCGTTATCACTGAGGTTCACGAGCACCTGACGTACACGCTCACGATCCCCGTACACCTTTGGCAGACTCTCCGGGAGCCGATGTTGCAGCGTCACGTTTTTGTTCTCGGCCTTGATCTCAAGCGACTCGACGACGCCTTCAACCAGAGATCGAAGGTCGAATGGCTCCGCTGACATTTCGAGTTCGCCGGTCTCGATGCGTGCGATGTGCGACAGGTCGCGCGCAAGGTTATCGAGACGATTGGTGTTGCGCATGATTTTCTCCAGGAACGATCGATTTACGGACGGATCGTCGACCGCTCCATCGAGCAGCGTTTCCGTAAATCCCTGGACGGAGAAAATCGGCGTTTTAAGCTCGTGCGAGACGTTACCGATGAACTCACGTCGGTAATTCTCCATCTGTTTTAAGTCCTGAATTTCCCCCTCAAGCGTCTGGCCGGTACGGAAGACTTCCCACACAAGCTTCCGCATCTCATCGCCGCTCGGCCGCGGGGCGGCTTCCAGATCGTCGAACTGGTGCTGGCGAATCTGCTGTAGCGTGCGTATGGCATGGTGAACGCGGGGCGTCACAAATCCCCACACGGCGACGTACGTGCCAAACCCAATCCCAACGGTCATCGCGACGAGGGTGAGCCACGAGGCGTCAAAAAGAACGACCGTAAGGGCGAGTGCGACCACCATCACCGTCCCGGCCGTTTTCAGCGTCAGGCGAGAGAACAGCGGGGGGCGTTCGTCGGGCGTTGAAGGGGGCGATGTTGTCATATCGGTAAAGCGTCTGAACGGTACGGGCAGACGAATGGGGTTGCGCGTCGGGGCTCAACATAGCGAGCAGCGACATGAGGCGAGTCACCGTGGGATTAACGATCGCATGATCGTCAGTGCATGCGCCCGGGGCAATTGATCGCGTGCCCGATTAACCTCGGAATCGATACCCGACCCCTTTGATGGTCTCGATGTAGTCGGATCCGATCTTCTCTCTGATCTTTCGCACGTGGACATCTACGGTTCGGTCGACGACGTAGACATCCGGTCCCCAGACCTCGTCGAGAATTTCCTGACGCGTAAACGCCGTACCGGGGTGGGAAGCCATGAACTGCAGCAGTTCAAACTCCTGCTTGGGGAAATGCATCTCCTTCGAGCCGTTCTCTTGCTCCTGTATGACAATAAACCGATCGCGATCAATGGTTAGGTCATGGATGCTCAGAGTGTCGGGCGGCGTATCATTCCGTTTCGACGACCGAAGAAGCGCCCGAACCTGACTCACGATAACAGGAATGGAGACCGGCTTGCTCAGGTACGAATCGGCCCCACTCTCCAGGCCCTCGATCATGCTTTCCTCCTCCGTACGTGCCGTGAGCATCAGAACCGGAATCGTACGCAAGTACGCGTCTTGCCGAATCCGACGACATGTCTCGAGCCCATCCATCTCAGGCATCATTACGTCGAGAATGATGAGGTCAGGCTCGATGTCCCGAGCTGTGGCCAGTGCTTCCTGCCCGTCTCGCGCCGCGGCAACCTCGTATCCTCGATTGGTGAGGTTGTAGTCCAGAAGATCGATGATATCCTGCTCGTCATCGACCACAAGAATAACCGTGTCACCGGAAGCGTCAGAGCGTGTCATGATAGGACGGTGGTAGCCAGGGAGACGATAAAGGGGGCAGTCCCTTAGGTTACCGTAAAGTTAAGAGGTTTCGTCCCACCATGCAATGTCCGGAAGATCGTCCGTCAAATCAGAGAGAGGAGCGTCGTGTGATTCACCGAAGAGCTCAAAGGAAACGCCGTCTTTGACCTCTGAAAGAGGCTGATGCTCTTCAATGACCGGGAGGTACGTCTCGTACGAGTGCAGCGCTGCTTGCGCTCGCTCAAGGTCTGAGTCGGTAAACGTCGTAACGCAGCCGATCTTCGCTGCGGGAGACGACTGCAGATGATCGGGGCGTTCGCTGTCGTCCGGGGCAGGCGGAAGAGTGAAGAAGGCGAGGCGTTTGGGGTATGGCCGTCCCTGAGCTCGCAGGGCGCAGGCGAGGTGTTTCACCACAGCATGAGAGACGAGATGGTCGGGGTGGCCGCTGATCCCGTGGACCGGATACGTGATGAGAACATCCGGGGCCGTGCGGCGGACATGCTTTTCGATGATGGCAGCCAGCCGACGCGGATCGATGGCATCGAGTTCGCCGTCGGGAAGGTCGAGGACCCGAAGGGAGGATAGGTCGAGCTCGCGTGCGACGTTTTGCATTTCCTTGAATCGAACATTCCCCATCTCGTCCTTCGATAGCCCGAGACGCTCGCGCTGCGACGTTGCTTCTCCTCGCGTGAGTGTGAGAAGATGAACCTCGTGGTTCTCACGTCGCTGTCGCGCGAGCGCAGGAGCTGGGCCGAAGGATTCGTCGTCAGGGTGGGGAAAAACGTACAGCAGGGAGGCCATGTGAGATGGGGAAATGGATAGCAGGCAGGTGACGATGAAATTAAGAAGTCAGAATCTGTTTGGCGGACGGCCTTCGGCCACCCAAATGTACGGACCTCACGACGGTCGGTCCTCGCTGCGCTCCAAACCCCAGGCACGGTTGAGCTCGCGCATCGCGTCTACTAAGTCATTGCGAAAGGATAACCGTCAGACTGAATAATAGGTATGAACAGCTGCGCTCATTCTTTTGTGATGCACCTGCCAAACAGGTTGTCAGCACGATACATAGTAAGAATTGAGCGAGCAAGCGAACGAATCTTGTACCCGTACCTCAACAGGACGTAGGTCTCGGGTGGCTCCGAATTTCTTTGTGCTTGTGCACGTCCGCGGATCGGAGGTCTTAGGATACGTATTTGAATGCGATGAAATTACCCCCGAGAGTCCTCTGTGCTCAGGTCGCACTGCCCCAATCCGTTTTCCGAATGATATTGCCGGGATCGTCCAAACCGTGTCCTCGCAGCGGCTCCGAGTTGGGAAGAGCAACGTTTCAACAATACACGTTCAACCGTTCTTCTGTTAGGGTGTGGCGCGTCTGCCGAGTCGAAGCCGTTGGAGACATCGACATTTTACAGTCGAAACGGTATAACAAACAGAAGAGGACGCCCGGTGATACCGAACGCCCTCCGATTTATGCGCCGACCCTTATTCAGGTTCAATCAGATGAGGCGAACGTACGTGGTTCGTCTTGCTCTCGAATGATTTCATCGAACGATGTGTCGCCCGTTCGCAGCATTCTCCGTACATACGGGTGACAAAGCTGGCATTTCTTGCCGAACTCGACGTGTTGCTGAAGCTCTTCCACGGAGGTAGCGCCGGTTGTCTCGGCGATCGCTCGTAACTCAACGAAGGGTTTCTGGAAGCAGTAGCAACGGTCGATATTCATCGGAAGCGACGTCGGGTGAACGAGAGCCGAAAGAAGAAGGCGAATTACCGGGCATTGATGGAAAAGTCGATGTGAGCCGGAGCAACGCCAGCCTGAATCGTGTCGACGGCTGCACCACCCCGCTCGTGCACGGTGACGGTTCCGCTTTCGTCAAACGGACTGGCCGGTGAAAGGCGACCGATGTACAACAACTCGTTTCTATCGTCGTAGCCGACAGCGCCGGGGCTGTCGCCCGCAACGTCGAGACGCGACTCGATCTGGTTCGTTGCCGTATCATATCGAAGAACACGTCCATCGGCCAGAAGAGCATATGCCTCTTCTGCTGCTGAGCTGTAGCTTACGTGTTGGCCGAAGCTCGCCGAGCTGATCTGCGTCGTTAGTTCGACCTCGTCACTGATAGAGCCCGTCGACGGATCGACGACACGGATGGCCCCTGGACTCGACGTTGACGGGTTGCCGGTCTGGATGCCGGTGCAGAACACGATCACCTCGTCATCCTCGTCACGTACAAGAGAACGTGGGCCCGTGCAACCGATGTCGATCGTCTGGACAGTGAGATCATTCGCATCGATGATGCCGATGGACGATCCGCTACCGAAACCGCCGAGCGCGACAACGATCGTGGAGCCCAGCACCTCCACATCTTCGGGTGTACCGGGGACATCGACAGAATCAACGACGGTGCTCGTCGTGAGGTCAACCACGTCCACATCGGACGGGTCAACTCCGTAATCCTGGCTTGTCACGTAGGCTCGATCTCCGTTCACGGCGACGTAACGCGGGTTGGGAATACCCGTGATTTGGCCAATACGCTCATTCGTTGGGGTGTCGTAGATGTCGACCGTAGCCGTTTCTCCGAACACGACGAAGAGCCGTCCGCGAGGTCCGACCTCGATGCTCTGAATGTAAGACGAAAACCCGGCCTGACCAGCAGGAGGAAGCGTTTGAAGAGCTTCGGTCTGCGGATTGAAGATGGTCAGCGAACTGTTCGCATTGCCAAACGCACCACCGTTGGCGATGTAGACCCCAGATGTTACGACCGTCATAGAGTCATCTTCGGTGAGGTCGCATCCGGTAAAGAGAAGGAACAGAGAAAGGAGGGAGAGTAGCGAAACTGTGCGCATATTCGAGAAACGAAGTAAGGGGAGAGGGTTACCGACCGGACACGTTCGTTAGAGCGTGTGTCATTTCAGCATTCCACGGCGCGGCTGCTCAGACGTGTACGGCAGTATGCGGGAATGGGAGTGTGAGAGGGCCTCATGTTTGACCATAACGCCGTATTTTCGGAACGCATGAGACGCGCGAGGTCCGTTTTTCGATGACATACGAAGACATTCCGGTTTGATATCAAAACAGTCCGGTAGATAGGGAAGGGGGCTAGAGTTCGACCATGAGTCGAACGTGAAGGTGGCGAGGAGGCATGGGACGGTTGCCGACGGTGCGGTAGTCGGCCCCGGTGAGGTTGTCCGCGCGCAGGCTAAGTTGCGCGCGAAGCGAGTCGAAGGTGTGCGTGACCCGAATCTGGGCATCCGTCACGATGTACGCGTCGAGATAGCGAGAGCCTGTGCTGCTGATGTATCGGCGACCGGTATAGCGGGCATTCAGATCCAGCGCCACCGGGCCGTACGTGAGGGTACCATGCCATTTCGCCTGCTCCCGTGGAAGGTAGCGCAGGGGAGCATTGTACGATGCTGTACCGGGCTGGGAGCGATTCCGCGCATCTGTGTACGTGTAGGTAAGCCCGGTGTCGACCGTCCAGCGTTCGGTCAGCGAGAGTCGCGTTCCACTGGAGAACTCGACGCCGCGAGCGATAACGCGCTGTTCGTTTTCGGGAGACCACGAACCGGAGCGCACGGGCGACCAAATGATTTGGTCGTGTCTCCAGTTGTGGAAGACGGTCGCCTCTGCGTGCCACGCCGGTTGTTGCCAGTGGACACCAGCGTCTGCGCTCCATCCGCGTTCCGGTTGAAGGTCGGGATTACCGCCGGGTTGCCAGAAGCGGTCGTTGAAGGTGGGCATCCGGAACGTGCTTCCGACGTGCGCCTTGAGACGCAGGCTCTCCCAGGTCGATATCGGTTGGAAATTTGCACCCATGCGAGGGCTCATCGCGGTACGGGTCCGTGCCGCCGGCGGTACGTACAAATCGATTCGGATCGCGGGAAAAAGACGGAGCCGGCCGAAGGTGCCGATCGCGCTCGTAAACGCTCCGGCATGCCATTGATGTGCATCGTCCTGCAGGTTCGGATGGCGAGCGAGGGAGACATCCCCGTTGATGCCGGAGGTCGCGAGCCAGCGGGAACCGATGGGAACGCGCCCTTCGACATCGAAATTTGCCGTCCAGGTGCGTCCCGTATCGTCTACATTTTGCGACGGATTCCGATAGCGTAATTGCGTGTGTTGGACGAGCATGCTGCTTTCCAGTTGCCCCCAGCTAGCCTGTTGCTTGTCGCGGGCCCAGAAGCGGAACTGAGTATCCCACTGTCGCTCATCGCCTTCCACGGCGGCACCGGGGCGGGGAAGACCGCGCTCGGCGTGGGTGAACCACGCGGCAGTTTGCCATGGGTGCTTATCGTCGCCTCCCCTGACGGCTGCGTACCCCGTGTAGCGGGTCCGATCTGCGTTTTGCCGCTGGACCGTTTGCGGGGGAAACGAGGCTTGGTCGAGATACGGAAAATTGTTCGTGCTATGCCGAATCTCGCCCGCTGCGACCACGGAGACGGACCCCGCATGCGTCCCCGTCAGAAGGCTGCCGCCTCGCTCTCCGTACGCTCCAGCAAAGGTGGAGGCGCGTGCGATGGACTCTTCGGTTGGGCGGACGGTTTGCAGGTGGATGGCTCCGCCCATTCCCGATGAGCCATAGAGCGCCGAGGCGGGGCCGTGCATCACCTCCACGGATCGGATCAGAGTGGAGGGGAGAAGGCTCAGGTCGAGTTGGCCGAGCTGTGGGTCCGCAATCGCGTGCCCATCGAGCAATACGACTGTCTGTGCAGAGCCGGTACCTCGCAGCGACATGGTGGCGATTCCCGTTTCGCCATATCGGCGAACATGCAGGCCCGCTCGATCCTCGAGCAGATCACTGACGGAGGATGCCCCTGTCTGGGCGATTGAGGTGGAATCGAAAACAGAAATCCGCGCCGGGGACGTCAGCGCAGGTGTGGGAAGACGGGTTGCGGTGACCGTAACATTCGGCAGCGAAAGCTCCCACTGGATGTCAGACGTGTCACGTGAACTGGTGCGCTCGGCGGAAGCGACGGGTTGAGCGTTCGCCGCAGACTGCGCACGGAGAGGCAACGACCACGCGCAAGCAGTCAGTGAGCTGACAAGCAGAGCGACAGTGGCTCTGTATACAGTTTCCCAGAATGTAGAACGTACGTCCATAAAAAAACCTCACCTCAGACGAGAGGTGGGGTCGTGGACGAACAACTACGTTACGAACGGGCACCGATACGGATAGAGGACCCGAAGGGCGGTGCCGGAAGGTGTGCGAATGCGAGACGAGGGGGCGTTTCCTCAAAAGTCGTTCTCGCACAAACTCGTCGACCGGGAGCGGTGCGATTCGTACGAAGCGTCGTGCACGCCACCACCCTCAGATCCCGAAGGTATGTTGGCGAATCACACCGCAGGCAGGTCTCCTGGCTCACCGGGCGTGCGGATAGCTCCTTCGCTCTCTTTTTCGACTGTTGGCCGATGTGGAACGAAGCAGATCGCACGGACGCGTAGTGCAGAGCGCCGTCCTCTCCGCCGAAGGCCTTCCCGCACGTGCAGACGCAAAGCCAGATATGACTTTGCGATCATGCTGACGCACAGTGACCCATGACATCTTCGAGAGACGACGCACCGCCCGGTTAACAGTTGCGGGTACAGCCCCCGACTTGACAGTGAAGACGTCAGAATTGAAAACTCAGACGATTCGGTCTGTCGCACGGGCGTTCCCTTTTCATCTCGCGGGCCGATCATGCCGGCGACGCGAGAACCTGCGGTGCCTGTGAAAGAACAGCTTTAACCTACGACGTCACGCTTTCATTTCCAACCTCCTTGACATAGTCCTTTCAAAATCTCCCTCTGGTCGCGCCTGATGCCGAATTGGCATTGATCAGGAGCGCTTTATTCAGGAAGAACCACGGAGCCGATCTGCCAGTCGGGCCGCGCGATCGGAATCCGTTCCTAATTCGCCGCCGGCTGAGTCAGGGACTTCCGTATCCGAAGAGGCTGTCCGTTTTTCCGTCGAAGATGCATTCGAGTTTGCGAGGTCACCTGTTGTGTCCTGATCCACACGTCGGGCCTTCAAGTCATCCCAGGACTCGCTCGTGACAATTGTTTCGAGGTTCTGAATGCGCCGTCGTAGGCTATCTCTTTCCTGCTTCACGTCGTCGAGCATTTTCGCGAGCGAAGAGATCGTCTGTTCGAGATCACGCATCCGGTCATCGTCTCCAGATTGCGACGTAATTTCTAGCTGCTTTACGTAGACCCACGAAATTACGGCTACGATTGGGAGCCCGAAGAGAAGCAAAATGCTCAGCGTACCCGGAGAAAGCATGATAATCTGTTTGGCGGATGGATCGCGGAAACGTAGCTGTTCAACCCTACTCACAGGCGTCACAACCTGCTTGGCGGGTGGGCGCAAAACGGAAGCGACGTTGTTTATGCAAATTCGGGGGCCAATGATACGTTCGCTACGAGGCAGAAGACAGGGTGCAAGAGATCAACCGAGCCGTGTATTGCGAGCAGAGCGAAGATCGAGCAGCGGAAGATCTGTACCGTTGGATTACCGAAGACGGTCCGCCAATCAGATTCTGACTATTCTAATGGCGATCAGAATAGGGTATGGACAAAATATGCACAGGATGTAACGGTTTGTGCGTGTCGTACTTCTACGTGTTGGAATGTAAGCAAAGCGGTCGCAGGATGAAGCCACTCGAACGAGCACATTCTCGTGGTCCCCGGCGGACGTATTTGTGGAGGTGGTGAAATTTGTGACACCGGCGATCCTGTCGTTGCGGGTGAATGTCAGCCTCTGTAATATTTTACACTGTTTTCTGTATTACGCCGGTGTAGTACAACTCCTTTCGTCCCAGCCGGGAGATCGCAGATTACTCAGCCCTTTTTGAAGTCGAATCAACATGGCGCCGTCGTCTGCTTTGCAAACGAAGGCCTGTATACCGCCTCAGGGCGATCCCACAACCGGGTGTCCGAACGTTCATTCTGGGGGACAGGTTCGATCTGGATTCTCTCTGATGCAGGTCATCGCTCTACTCGTTTTCCTGGCGTGTAGCAGTCATTCGCTACAGGCTGCCGTACCCAACCGCGTCGAAGCAACGGGCCCCGGGGGTACGTCTGAAGCATCCAGCTCTGCAGACTCCCTCGAGGTCGAGCTGCCGGGAGAGGTACGGGTCGACGCCGATGCCGATGGACGTCCGGATCGCATCGGTGAGACTGTTCGAGTAGGAGGTCGCGTCGGCGCCTCACGGGGCGTGGTTGGAAGTAACGTGACAGTGATCCAGTCCGCCAGACACGGGATTACACTGGTTACAGCTGGGGGACCTGCGGCTGTTAGGGGGGATAGTATCGTGGCGACGGGAGTCGTGGAGCAGGAGTACGGACGGACGCAGGTCCGCGTATCATCGTATTCTGTGTTGCCCGTTCCTCCTCGCGTTCCGACGCCGGTACAGTTAGATGTCGGACAAGCTCTCGGAGAGCGGTACGAGAGTGTCGTTGCAACAATCTACGGTCAAGTCAAACGAAAGGACCGTAACAACGGCGGACACTATCTTGTGCTGGAGTCCGCAAAGGGTGGCGATGAAATTGCTGTTTTCGTGCCCATGAGTCGTGTCGATCGGGTCCCACTCAGTGCCATCGCAGAGGGCGATGACGTAACTGTGAGCGGTGTGCTTCAGCAGCACGATTACACGAGTCCCTACACCTCGTACTACGAGCTCATTCCCCGAACCTCTGCGGATGTCGTGCGGACGGCTATACCGCGCCGATACTATCGAAATGCCCTTCTCCTCGGCGGCTTGCTTATCATTCTGTCCGTTGGCGCCGTCGTCCTACTACGGGTTCAAGTCCGACGTCGGACGAATGAACTTGCGGAAAGCCGCGCCCGCTTTCAGCGCCTTGCTGAGGCGACCTTCGAGGGAATCGTCATTCATGCGGAAGGGAAAATCATTGATGTCAACCAGGCCATATCTCATATGACGGGATATGAGCGTCAGGAAATTCTCGGTCGAAATGCGATGGAGTTCGTTTCGGAGTCGACTCGGCCGATTGCAGCCACTCAGATTGCCCGAGATGGAGAAGACCCGTACGAGTGTGTTCTCGTTCGAAAGGATGGATCGACGTTTCCTGCTGACATACAGGCGAAGACGGTCGTAGAGGGAGATAGGAAACTTCGGATTGTAGCGGTCCGGGATGCGACAGAGCGTAAGAGGCATGAGACCGAGCTCCTTCTGGCGAAACAGGAAGCGGAACAGGTTGCACGATTGAAATCGAGCCTACTCAACAACATGAGCCATGAACTACGTACACCAATCACGAGCATCATTGGTTATGCGGAGTTGATCATGGACGAGCCAGCGGAAACGCATGATCTCTTCGCGCAGCGCATCCGGGAGAGCGGTCGGCGTCTCTCGGAAACGCTCCGGTCCGTTCTGGACATGGCTCAGATTGAAGCTGGCACCGTCGATCTTCACATCGCTGACGTCGATACTGGAAGAGTCGCAGCGGAGGTCGTGTCGGCACACGAACCCATGGCCTCGAATGAAGGGGTCGCCTTGTATCTGAACACAGACGACGCGCCCGAACTCTCGACCGACCGCGTGCTTTGCTATCGCATTCTGACCAATCTGGTGCACAACGCCCTCAAGTTCACGAACGAAGGGCACGTACGCATCACGGCCGAAAAGTCGAATCCGGGGGTGCGGTTCATCGTCGAGGATACTGGTATCGGAATCGGCAGCACGTTCATTCCGCACCTGTTCGAACCGTTTAAGCAGGAGTCCGACGGGCGGACACGCACGCACGAGGGTACGGGTCTCGGGCTTGCGATCACAAAGCGGATGGTTGATCTGCTCGGTGGACACATTAATGTTGAGTCCGACGGGGAACGAGGCACGCGCTTTACTGTCGATTTGCCCCCATCCTTTGCGTATACCAACGGTCAGTCCTCGGTTTTACGTGATGAAATGGAGGACGATACAACGCGGAGTGCTGTGCCGGACGGAGATCGCGTGCCGTCAATAGCAAAGAAGGAGACGGGATTGCGCGATTAATTTTCGCAGTCGCGGGGTGCGTCCGGCATGCGGAGTAGTTGTTCATTTCGTTGTCAGTCTATGCTGCACTACCGTTCTTCGTGCAGCACCATGTCGCTGAGTCTCGGTCCGAGGTCTTCCGCTACGTAGTGCGACGCGTCGGTCTCGTGGACACGAGCGTGCGGTAAGAGGCGGGTCCAACGTTCCAGATAGCGCGTCGAGCCAAACGCGGGGTCACGTCGTCCCCAGACGATGATAGCGTCTATGTCTCTCAGGCGGCTCCGATTAGTCCACAGCGATCGCAGCCAGTCGGTCTCGGCCAGAAGGGCCCGTGGAAACTCCCATGACGGCATCCGTCGTTCCGGTGTGTCGAGCGGAGAGGTGTACGCGCGAAGCACGTCTTTCGAAAGGGGGCGAGTCGTTCCGAGCCGAAGCCCGAGTTCCGCAAAGACATTGAATCGGCGGATCAGGACGCGTCCGATGGGTCCACCGACGAATCGAGAGAAGGAGCCGACCCATGGATCCTTGTCATGTGGCCAGAGCCACGAATTTGTGATCACGAGGCGTGCAATCCGCTCTGGATGCCGGAGAGCGTAAGAGAGGCCGATTGGTCCGCCCCAATCATGAACGACCATAGTGAGGGGCTCAAGCTCGAGGTGTTGGAGAAAGGCTTCGATGCGTGCAGCCTGGGCGGGCGGGCGATAGGAGGCGCCTGTGGGTTTGTCCGAGCGGCCGAAGCCGAGATAGTCCGGCGCGATGCACCGATGGGTGTTCGATAGATCGCGCAACAGGTGCCGGTACATGAAGGCCCACGTCGGATTTCCATGCAGGCACACGATCGGTGGCCCGTGTCCGATGTCTGTGTAGGCCATCCGTCCGGCCTCCGTTTGGAAATAGCTCGTTGGATATGGGAATGCACTGTTCATGTCAACAGAGCCGTACGTTGATGTAGCGGTTCGCATCTTGGTCATCAGCCATGCAGAAACTCGATGTCGACATATGCTATCGTCTGACGCGGATCACATTGAGCGACTCCGCAGGTAGTCCACCAATCAGTCCAGTAAATAACAAACCAATAAAACCACTAAATTAGGTCATTAGGTTGGCAGCGATACACCAATTATTGGTTGCGTGGAATTGATTCGTTCGGATTGAAGAAGCGTCACGTGCAGCTCTGACTTTTCCAAAGCCCACAGAAGGAAACGGGCAGGCAAAATATACGGAATGTCGCCATCGACTTCTTCGCCAGAATACTGGTTTGGTTTACCTCGTGACAAAGGGAGGTGCTAGAAAAATCAAACATCAACTCCACATGATCCGCCCATACCGTCGTTGTGTGCGGGTCGATGCATCGTCAACGTCAGTTGACTGTGTGAAGCAGGTCCGGAACTGAAGATCGGAGCGAGGATGGGCCGATTATTGCGTCTACACGATCTCCCTCCCCCTTCGTACGGCAAACGTGAGTGTCATGCAGAACGTCAGCTCGTTTTATGTCGCGTGTCTTCTTGGTCTGTGTTGCTTCTGCAACGTCGACGTATCGGCGGCTCAGCCCGCGCTTCCCCCCGGCGTGCTGCCTGCGGGCGTGACGTTTCCGCATCAGGTCCGTTCGAACCCGCCGACGGCGATCGAGTCTGATTCTGCCCTTACGATCGCGTCGGTCATGGAAGTGGACGCGCCGGACCAGGAGGTAGGCACCACAGTTTTGCGGCCTGAAACGCCGGACAGCGCACGTGTCTTCGAGCCCGTTCCGCCCGTCTGGGTCGACCAGCCTACGATGAAGGGTGTTCGCGCATACGAGGCGCTGTTTGATGCGCGTAAGCCAAACGCCGCGTCCGACGAGGAAACCGCATCTGGTAGTGCCCCGGAGGTGACGGCGGAGGCCTGTCCGGCGATCGACACCCATGATCTCGATGCACCGGAGTCATACGACCGTGATGCCACGTTGCTACCACCGGGTCAGGTAGCATACTTTTTCTCCAAGCAGGACTCCCTGGTTCGTTGCGCGGTCTACCGGTGGGATGAGATCAGCCAGCTCACGGGTCCGGAATTTATTCGGCTCATGCAGAAAGGTGGGATTGATGCTGATGCCGTGCTTGCCACGTACGACGTCATGTTTGAGGAAGTGGTTCGTTCGGTGAAGCGTCGTCTCGGAGATCCCAACCTCCTCGATCCGACGCCGACGCAGTCGAAGGAGGGAAGTCACTCGTACCTCCGCCGCGCGCGGTGGCAGACGAACGATGTTATGATTGACTTACGACTGGCTATTAGTCGCGTGGGTGGGCATCTGACCGTCGTTCAGTACTGGAACTGACCCGTTGCCATTCGGAGCAGACATAGCAGGAAAATAGAGAAGAGCTGCCGGGTCCGGGATCCGGCAGCTCTTCTCGTTTTCAATCGTCCGTGTTTGTGTCGCTATCGTTGAACCGAAGCCGAGGCCCGGGTCGGGCCAGCATCGACAACAGCGGACTCCACGTGGTTCACGTACTTCTCGAAGTTGTCGACGAACATGTCGGCCAGTTTGCGTGCCTGCTGGTCGTAGGCTGTCGGATCGGCCCACGTTTCCCGCGGCGTCAACACCTCTGTTGGAACGCCCGGTACGCTGCCCGGAATCGCGAGTCCGAAAACAGGGTCTTCGGTCGTCGGGACGTCGTCGAGGTCGCCGAGGAGGATGGCGTCTACCATCGCGCGGGTAAACTTTAAGTTGATGCGGTCACCGGTTCCATACGGGCCACCAGTAAGACCGGTGTTCACGAGCCACACATTGGCGCCGTGCTCTTCCACGCGATCACCGAGCATTTCCGCGTACACGGACGGATGGCGGACCATGAACGGTTCACCGAAACAGGTGCTGAACGTGGCCTTTGGCTCGCTGACGCCACGCTCGGTGCCGGCCACTTTGGCCGTGTAGCCGGAGAGGAAGTGGTACTGAGCCTGCTCCGGCGTAAGCCGAGAAACGGGCGGAAGAACGCCGAACGCATCGTAGGTGAGGAAGATCACGTTGTCCGGGTGGCCACCGGTGCCGCTTTCCGAGGCGTTCGGAATGAAGTGGAGAGGATACGACCCACGAGTATTGCGCGTAATGCTGTCATCACTGAAATCCGGCTCTCGCGTTTTCTCGTCAACGATGACGTTCTCGAGAATCGTCCCGAATTCCTTTGTCGTGCCGTAGATTTCCGGCTCCCCGGACGGGGAGAGATCGATCATCTTGGCGTAACAGCCGCCTTCGAAATTGAAGACGCCGTCGGCGCTCCATCCGTGTTCGTCATCGCCGATCAGCGTCCGGCTTGCGTCTGCGGAAAGCGTCGTTTTGCCAGTGCCGCTGAGGCCAAAGAAGACCGCGGTGTCGCCATCCGGTCCCTCGTTTGCCGAGCAGTGCATCGGCAGCACGTCGCGCTCAGGCAGCATGTAGTTGAGCATTGAAAAGATCGACTTCTTGATCTCTCCACCATAATGCGTGCCGCCGATAAGCACGAGTTCCTGCTGGTCATCAACCAGAATCGCGGCCTCGGAGTTGGTCTTATCTCGCTCCGGGTTGGCCTTGAACGTGCAAAGATCGAGCACGGTGAATCCCGGTTCGAAGTCTGCGCGATCATCGTGCTCTCCCCGCACAAACATGTTATACGCGAAGAGGCTGTGCCAGGCTTTCTCCGTAATGATCCGCACCGGCATCCGGTAGGATGGGTCCCATCCCGCGTAGAGATCTTGCACAAAGAGGTCGCGCGAACCGGCATGCTCGATCATCCGCGCCTTGAGCTGATCGAACGTACCCCGGTCCGTGGGACGATTGACGTCACCCCAGTTGATGGTGTCGGCGTTGTTCTCGTCACGCACAAGAAAACGGTCGTCCGGGCTTCGTCCGGTGTACGGATCCGTCCTGACGAGCAGCGGACCGCCATTCGCGAGTGCGCTCTCGCCCCGGTCGAGCGATAGTTCGTAGAGCACAGGTGGTTTTAGATTGTAGTGCACCGTGTCTGGGGACAGGCCCAGGCGATCGAGGTGCGCAGTGACGTGCTGCGGAACGGTCATGATGAATCGCGAACTCGTGGGAGGAGCAATACACCTGCGGCACGATGCACGCAGGGAGCGACTGAAAGCGCTTCCATGTTCACGTCGCCAATATATGGGTCGGGTAGCCGGGAATACTATGAACAATGTGTTTGGGATTGAGACAGACTGGACGAACATCTGTTGCGACGCGGTGGTCGGTCGAACCTGTTGAGCGTCACAACCCGTATTACAATCGCTGATCCAACGCCATACGCCGTCCCTGACCGCTTTCGTGACGCCCATTTCTCCACAACCGGGACCGGGATCTAACACCATACCTTTCCCGGGAGACAAGCGAGAGCGCTGCCGACCGATTTGGCGTGCTGTTCTCCACGATCCGCTTCCGATCGGGGCGGTTGCCGTCGGTGTCATCTTGGGTACATACGCTATACTCGGTCTGCCCGTATCCGTGCCGCTTCTCGTCGCCGCGTTTTCGGGAACGTCTCTCGTCTACTGGGCGGACCGCGTGTTGGAGTTTTCTCCAGAGGATACGTTCGCCCATCCGGATCGCGTGCGGTGGGTACGATCGCATGAGACTTGGCTTCGGATGGAAGCCGTCGGCCTCGTCGGGGCGGGGCTCGCGACCCTTCCATGGCTCCGGGTCGAAACGCTCCTCGGGGCCGCTGTTTGTGCCGGGCTCGGGATTGTGCACGTCGCGCCCGTTTTACCGGGGGGGCGACGTCTCAAGTCGCTGCCCTGGGGAAAGCAAACTTCGATTGCAGCGACCTGGGCAACCGGCGGCGTAATTCTACCATGGCTTCAGGCAGGAGGGAGCAGCGTACCACTGCACGTCGTTGCGGTGCTCGTCCTTGCACGGGCAGTTCTCGTCTGGGCCAATGTCGCTGTCGCCGACTGGACCGATCGGTGCGGTGATCAGGCCGTCGGTCTTGGCTCCGAGTCTTGTCGTTCGGGGCAGGAGGTGAAGCGTGTGGCGATTGGTGCCGCACTGTTTGGTGGCGCGCTCATCGTGGCGCTGGGCGCTACTGGACTCGCGTCCCTCTCTCTCGCACTCGTTGATGCAGTCGGCGCCGGGGGACTTGCTCTTGCCATCGCTCGGACGCGACCGCGCGCCGCGAAATCCCATGTACTGGTGCTCGACCTCTTGATCGCGTGGCCCGCCGTTGCGTATGGCGTGAGTCTGCTGCCGTGAGGTGAACCGCAAAGGTGGTGCGTCTGCAGTCTAGCTGTCACGTTCGGTAAACAGAACGCGGAGGCGAGACCGAGCGTCGGCAGCGAGGATGGACCCGCCGTGGTTCTCCAGGAGCCGATTGTAGGCTTTGACGGCCGCCTTCACGTCGCCAAGCTCCTCATATGCGGCGCCCGCGGCGAAGAGAGCTTCGTCAGCGTACGGACTGCGAGGGTGAATCAGCGGAAGTTCGGCAAAGGCTGCAGCGGCGTCCGCCGTATGCCCCTGGTCCCGCAGGAGCTGTGCTCGTTTCATTCGGGCATCGTCGGCCAGGGAGTGCCGTCCGTACGTTTCGAGGAGCGAGTCGAGCCGGGCTGTCGCTGCGGGTACGCTTCGCTGCCTTGCCAGAAGCTCGGCCTCTGCAAAAAGCTTCAGCGGAGTGTGCGTCGAGTCAGGACCACGGTTGGAGCGGATGAGCACGCCGAGCTTGATGGCGTCGTTTGCCACGTCCGCGGAGGTGTTCTCGTTTGTCGCATCGAGTTGAGTCTCAGCAGCGTCGAAGTTGCCGCGATAGAAGTCGATCTGGGCGAGTTCGAATCGGGCGCGGTTGGCAAGGTCTCCTGTGCGAACCTGTTCGACGATCCGGGAAAACGTGAGGCGAGCGTCGTTGAGATTATCGCGCTGAAGCTCCAGGCGACCGAGGTCGTAGCGCGCCTCCTGGGCGGTCTCGCTACCAGGCACGCGGTCAATTACCTCATTTAGTCGTGTTTCTGCGGCATCGTCATTCCGAAATACGTCCTGTTCGAGGCGCGCGAGTCGAAGCATAACCGACGGTACATCGGAGTGCCCGGGATAGGTCTCCAGAAACATTTCGTATGCCTCACGGGCGGCCTTGTAGAGTGGAGCCTCGACACGTTCTCCCGAGGCATTCACTGCGCGCTCATCGGCGTCGCGGGCTTGTTTCCGGTACATGTCTCCAAGTCCGAGCTGGGCGGCGGGGGCGACGGCGGCGTCGGGATGACGCTCCAGGATTTCTTCATATGCATCCGTTGCGACGGCCACGGCGCCCGCATCTGCTGCCTTCTGGGCAAAAGGAAAGAGAGTCGCGCCGTTTTCCTTCTCGAGCCGATCGATGGCGCGATACACGTCGAAGGCGGCGCGAAAGTCACCGTTCTCGATGTGAAGCCAGGCCAAGAGTTCGCGATAGGCGCGGTTGAGCGGCGCATCTTGGACCGCTTGCTGTAGCGCCTCGATACTCGCGTCCAGACCTTCCCCCTGTTCCACGAACGGCTCGAGGCGGCTTCGTACGAAATCGAGCCGCGCGGCGTCCTGCTCCAGGATCGCGATGTACTCCTGCATCGCCTCTGCGTGATTACCGACCAGACTGTGGAGGTAGGCAATCTGGATTGAAAACGCATTCGGCTCGTTAAGCGCATCCCGTCCCTGACTCAGGATATCGATGGCCCGGTCGAACCGGCGAATGTCCGTCAGCGCCTGATAGACAATTCGGTAGGTGCTCGAGCGCTCCGGCGCCAGCGATACGGCGGTGTCCCATGTATCGTATGCCTCGTCCTCGCGACCGGCGAGATACTGTAGTCGTGCCTTCTCCGACATCAGCATCGGAGTATTGTAGTTCTCCAGGCGCTTCGTGACAAGGCGGATGGCGTCGTCATACTGCTTAACGTTTTCGTAGGCCTCCTTCAACTTCATATAAAAGGCGGCATTGTCCGACGCGGAGGCGTACAGGTCCTCGAGAATTGGAATCGCGCGATCGTATTGCCCCGCTCGCATGAATTGGTCGGCGAGCTGGAAGCGTTGCATGTTTTCAGCATCGCTACTTTGCGCGTTCACCGCATTCGGTCCCAGCCCCGCGATCACAAGCGCGATAAGGAGTCCGGCAGTGACCGTGGAGAAACGCACTGTACGCTGAATGCCCGGCCGTAAAGCCGTGAAGAATGGGAAGAATGCTGTCACGCGTCGGGCCATTCGTTTACACGGGATCGTCCTCGTTGTATCCTCACAGGAGGAGAGTGCAGCATCCGTGTCGCCTGATCGAAGGCATCCTCGAAGCGGCGATCGGGCACGGCGCCCTGTGAGATAATCTGGAAGGCGTACGAAGAGGCCGGCATGCGCGTTTCCTCTATTTCTCAGATACGATGCGGCCGTTTCGTCATGTTTGTTCGGTAGATCATCTCGCTCCACGGAATCGATTTGGTCTTTTTCAAAGCAGCGAACGGTCGACCAGCGTGCGGCGTCATATTTCAAAATTGACGAGCCTCCGTCGTTCAGCGTCGCTGCCCGACCGTACGACCTCCGTTACTAGTAATCTCTTGCCTCGCTCATGATCGATCCCGACAAGGTCTCTCGTCTCACTGCATCGGATGCCGGTTCGGAGGCGTCCTCATCTTCCGATCCGCAGCGCGTCACCGTCCTTGGTTCCACGGGGTCGATTGGACGGCAGACGCTGGAGGTGCTTCGCCTTTTCCCCGAGCGCTTTACTGTAAGTGCGTTGACCTGCGGGTCAAATGTAGATCTCCTGGTCCAGCAGGCGCGAGAGTTTCAGCCATCCTGCGTCGCCGTCGGCAATCCTGCGTATGTCGAATCGTGTCGCGAGCAGTTGGCTGGAACGGGAATACGTGTACTAGCCGGTCCCGAGGGCGTTTGCGAGGGGGCGTCGCAGCCGGCAGATGTCGTCATGGCAGCCATCCTCGGGTTTGCCGGGCTTGAACCCGTGCTGGCTGCAATTGAAACCGGTGCGAGAATTGCGCTTGCGAACAAAGAGACCATGGTCGTTGCCGGTGACCTGGTCAATCGTGCGCTGGACGCCAGCGGAAGCACGATGATACCGGTGGACAGCGAACACTCCGCGATATTTCAATGCCTTGCTGGCGAGACGTTCGGCTCCGTCGAAGAGGTGATTTTGACAGCGAGTGGCGGCCCGTTTCGACAGCGGCCCAAACACTCCTTCGATCAGATTACAAAGGAGGAAGCGCTCGACCACCCGAACTGGGATATGGGCGCTAAAATAACGATCGACTCTGCCACGTTAATGAACAAGGGGCTCGAGGTGATCGAGGCCCGATGGCTCTTCGATCTGTCTCCGGAGGAGATTCGGGTGCTGGTGCATCCACAGTCGATCGTCCATTCGATGGTAGCATTTTCCGACGGATCGATTAAAGCTGAGCTTGGCGTCCCAGACATGAAGGTGCCGATTCAGTACGCGCTCACGTATCCTGATCGCTGGCCTGCGCCATATGAACGGCTGGATTGGACTGCCACCGCTTCGCTGGATTTCGAAATGCCGGACACCGATCGCTTTCCGTGTCTTCGGCTCGCCTATGATGCATTGCGCCAAGGAGGCACGGCTCCGGCCGTCCTGAATGCCGCAAACGAGGTTGCTGTCGAACTCTTTCTGAATGAACAGATCCCGTTCACTCTCATTCCTGAACTGATCGAGGAAGCGATGCAGAATGTCGCGGGTCCTGGGGTCGACTCGCTGGATGCGTTGAAGGAGGTTGACGCAGAGGCCCGGCGAGTAACAAAGGAACTCACACAACCGACCGCAGATTGAACCGCACCGCACTTACGCGACTCTAGCTGTCTGAACCGACGATCTGGATTCGGTGGCAGCGAGTCCACGTTTTGACTGTTGTGCTCCCGAGCGGGAGTTCGACGTGTAACTTGTCTTCCGGCAGCGCCGTATTCGTGTCGAAACGGTCTGCACCTGTTTGTCTCACCTCTGTAGTAGCATTTGCATGGAAACCATTCTCGGCTTCGTAACCTCGGCGCTCTGGGTCATTCTGGGGATCGGTCTGCTCGTATTTATCCACGAGCTCGGCCACTTCCTCGCCGCCAAGTATTTTGGCATGCGCGTCGAACAATTCTCGATCGGCTTTCCGCCTAAGATTTTTAGTAAGACGGTCGGTGAGACCGAGTACGTTGTGGGGGCAACCCCGCTTGGTGGGTATGTGCGTGTATCCGGAATGCTCGATGAATCGTTGGATACCGATGCAATCCACCAGGAGCCTGAGCCGCACGACTACCGCGCAAAGCCCGTGTGGCAGAGAATGATTTTCATCACGGCGGGTGTCATCTTCAACGCCATCCTCGCTGTGCTCATCTTTGCAGGCATTAGCTTCAGCGAGGGCGACGTATACATTCCGATGGACGGGGTGGAGCACGTGTACGTCGTGCCGGGCGGGGTTGCCGATGACATGGGCATGAAGACCGGCGACCGCGTACTGTCGATGAACGGGCAGCCGGTCGAGCGTTTCGGCACGCTCATGAACCTCAACTCCGTTGTCGAGAAGGATACGCTTCGGCTCACCGTTCAGCGTGACGGAAAGACCGTTCCGCTTGCGATCTCGCGGGACTCGATCATCCGGAAGGTGACACGCTTGAACAATTCGGATCGTCCTGAGCTCCGCGGCCGGGCGATCGGAATCGGCATCGATCCGCCCACAGTGTCGCAGGTGTCGGAGGGGTATCCGGCTGATTCCGTCGGAATGGCTGCGGGAGATCGGATCGTACGAGTAAATCAAGACACGGTGCGGTACTTCGAGGAGCTGATTTACCGCGTCAATACGGCACCGAGCGACACGATGCAGATCCAATGGCTGAGAGCCGACTCGGTAGAAGCGGTGCCGGCGAATGCGAAGTCGGTGCAGCGCCTCGGCGATGGGACCGTATACGAGGCGACACTTGCGACGCAGAATCGGGAAGGGCAGCGCGTAATAGGTGTTGCTGGCCCGATTTCGGGTGCGTACGAGGTAAAGCGTGAGCCGTATTCGCTGGCCGGTGCGGTTGTGGCGGGCGCCAACCAGACGTGGGATTTCACGCGCACGACCGTGCTCAGCCTGAAGCGTGTGATCACGGGACAAGACGATCCGCGTGACAGTCTCGGTGGACCGGTAAAAATCGTCGAGATTACCAGTTCTGCCGCAGCTGCCGGCCCGAGCCAGTTCTGGCGCATCGTAGCGATTCTCTCGATCACGCTCGCCATCATGAACATCCTTCCGATCCCGGCGCTGGATGGTGGTCACCTGATCTTCCTGCTGTATGAGATCGTCACGCGCCGTGAGCCGTCAACGCGCTTCCGCCTGATGGCCCAGCAGATCGGCATGATTCTGCTCCTGGCGTTCATCACGTTCCTGATTTTCAACGACCTGATGCGTCTGTAGGGCAGAGCGGAGGCAACGTCCACTGTGGTTTTTTTCGTCCACCCGCTTCGTTTGGGGTAGAAATGTTGCAAGTTACACACAGTTGATCGAACCTCCACGTGGCAGCGTTGATCTTCGGTAGCGATACCTTTAATCTGTAAAGTCGATACTCGCTCCGGTCTCTGCGAGTATCATCGTGAAAAACGCGACGCTCTGGTCGTGCAGGCCTTCGCGTGTCTGCGGCAGGCCGGGATAGAAGAACCTGTCACGTTATCGAAAAAGGATGGCTTCCGAATCGATGTCCACACCTGAGTCCTCGTCCGCTTCCAAGTCTGCGGGCGAAGAAGTCTCCACCGAAGACACCCGCTCGGCTGCCGATGTTCGCGAGCAGCAGGCGTTGCGTCAACGAGGGGAGGTCCCTCGGCACATCGCGTGCATCATGGACGGCAATGGCCGCTGGGCACAGTGCAGGGATCAGCACCGCTCTTACGGTCACTACGAGGGCGTTTCGTCTGTTCGCGACGTGACGGAAACGTGTGCGCACGTCGGGGTCGACTACCTCACGCTGTACACGTTTAGCACCGAGAACTGGAACCGTCCCGAGTTCGAGGTCAATGCGCTCATGGAGCTTCTCGTTCGGACGATCGAGAAGGAGCGGGAGACGCTGATGCGCAACAACGTACAGCTCAACACGATCGGGGACCTGCAAGAACTCCCCGAGCCATGCCGTGACGCGTTGAACCGAACCAAAGAAGAAACGTCGGTCAACGATGGAATGACATTGACGCTGGCACTATCGTACAGCGGGCGGTGGGAAATCATCGACGCCGTTCGGGACATCGCTCGAAAGGTTCGCGACGGTGAGTTGGAACCGGAAGCCGTAGACGAAGCCCTCTTTGCTCGCTATCTCGATACGGCTGGCATGCCAGACCCGGATCTGATCATCCGGACCGGTGGGGAATACCGTCTTTCAAATTTCCTGCTCTGGCAGAGCGCCTATACCGAGTTGTATATAACGGACTGTTACTGGCCAGACTTTCGTTCGGACGAGCTGTACGAAGCAATTCGAACGTATCAGGATCGTGATCGGCGATTTGGCCGCGTCGAGGCGCCGACGGAGTCAACATCTGGGGATGGTGCGGTCCCGAACGATGCGTCATCGGACGCCACCATCTCATCTCCTGACGTGCTTCCGTCGTCTTAACGGACCGAACAAACCGTGCTTCGATGAGCGAGAGCGGGCAAACCGGGCCGGATCCAGGCGCGTGAAGCAGGTGAACGTGAAGCGGTTCCACGCCCCGGAGGACGTGCCCCTGGGGGGCTGCGCACAGCTCGAATGAGGTAGTATTGGGCCTCTTAGTCTGTCGATGTCCTCGCCCGAAGCGCCATTCGCCCAGCGATTGGACGGGTAGGGTAATTCGTCTATTTCTTTCGTCTATTGGCTAGCGCTTGCGGGCCTCGTTCGGCCAGCGCCCTGTAGCTATTCTCGTTGTGACGGGGTCGACTTGAGGAAAACGAAGCGGATAAGACAATAACGACGCCCCACCTGCGTTCAAACTAATCCGCAGGGCGCCGACTCCACCGTCATGCGCTCGTGAAGGCTGGAACAACTTTGTGGGGCGATGGCAATAGACGCCGTTGAACGTAGTTTAGCCGGTGTCCATTTCGAAACTGCGAACCTCCCGCCGGGTTGCTTGAACGATACCCTGACGTAGGTCGAATCGTCCTATTCCCGGCATTTTGTACCAATCTGAATTGATGCCGGCGGTCGTCCCTGCGACCCTCTCTCGTTTGTCACCCGATCACCTTTTGTTTCCAGGCATGCGATTTCGCTCCCTCCTCCTCGTTCTAGCGATTCTGCTCTGGGTCGTACCGGCAGAAGCGCAAGTCCCCAACGGAGGACTGCAGAGTTCGCCCGGCGCACAGGCGTCGACGTTTATCATCGACAACATCCGGGTCGAAGGCGTCGAGGACCAGCAGACGCAAACGTTCATCTCGCAAACGAGCGGACTTGCTCGTGGGATGGAGGTTCAGATGCCAGCAGGGCAAAGGATTGCCGACGCGATCCGATCCATCTATGACCTGCAACTCTTCTCGGACGTCCGTATCTACCGAGAATCAACGACCGGCCGGAACGTAGATCTCGTCATCGAAGTGACGCCGGAGCCCCGCCTTGGGCGATACAACTTCACCGGAATCAAAGGTCGTCACGAAGACGATTTGCGAGAAAAAATAACGCTCCTTTCTGGACGTCCGGTGCGTCCGTCGGATACGGAACGCGCGAAGCAACAGATCAAGGCCTTTTACGCTGAGAAAGGGTATCTCCGGACGGAGGTCGATATTGAGAAAACGACGACGGCGGACAATCGCGTAAACCTTACGTTTAAGGTTGATCGCCGCGAGAAAGTCGAGGTCGAGACGATCGATTTCGTTGGTAACGAAATGTTCGATGATGGCGATCTCCGAGGCGCGATGGACGAAACCAAGGAGAACCGCTGGTGGCGCTTCTGGAAAGGGGAGAAGTTTAAAGAGAACGCGTACGAGGACGATCTCGAAAGTGTCGTTGATTACTACAACGCGCGAGGATATTACGACGCCCGGATCGTTAGCGACTCCGTCTACTACAGCAGTGAGGACGGGATCGGCATTCGGGTAGAGGTTCAGGAGGGGCAGAAGTATTACGTCCGAAACATCGACTGGGAAGGGAATACCATCTTCCCTGACCGGACCCTTACGGAGCGTCTCGGACTGGAGGAGGATGAGCCGTGGAATGGAAAGCGACTGGAGGAAAATCTTCTCGGAAACCGGGAGGGAAGCGACGTGATGGGGCTCTACATGGATCAGGGCTACATGCGCGCCAACATCCAGCCGACCGTCCGGGTTGTCGGTGATGACTCCCTCGACATCACGTTTGATGTGCGGGAGGGCGAGATCTATAACTTCGGTGACATCCAGATCACGGGCAACAACAAGACGAAGAGTCATGTCATCCGTCGTGAGCTGTACACGGTGCCGGGGCAGCGTTTCAGCCGAAGCGCGATTCAGGAGTCGATTCGTCGTCTCATGCAGCTGAAGTACTTCAGTCAGGAATCGCTGGCAGCGGGTCCAGACGTACGAGTTGACGAGCAAGACAAGCAGGCAAATCTGACCTACAACGTCGAGGAGGTCGGAAGCGACCAGGTGGAGCTGTCCGGAACATATGGGCGCCAGCTGGGGCTTATCCTGCAGCTCGGGTTCCAGTTCAACAACTTCTCGATTCAGAATCTCTTCAACGGTGATGCCTGGCGCCCGCTGCCGACCGGCGACGGGCAGAAACTCGGCGTGAATGTGCGCACGAACGGTACGTTCTACCAGAGCTATTCGCTGTCCTTCACCGAGCCATGGTTCCGCGGCCGCCCTACGCCTCTCGGTGGGTCGATCTCGTACTCGCGCTTCAGCAACACACCCAGCCAGTTCCGCTTTCAGCAGCAGGACCGCACGGAGGTCGGCGACGGCCGGTTCACGCGAGTCAGCGGGTCCGTCTTTTACGAGCGGCGTCTCGGTTGGCCGGACGACAAATTCAGCACGGGCACGACGCTCGGTTTCCAGCTATACAACAACGTGCAGCGCTACCGCTCCTCCACCGATCCTAGTGCGGAGCCGGTGAATCGCGGCCTGATTTCGTCGGTGCCGCCTGGGCGAAACCAGCTGGTGACGATTCGCCAGTCGCTGACACGCAACTCTCAGGACAACCCGCTCTTCCCACGAAGTGGCTCCAAAATGGAGCTCTCGCTCGAGGTGGCCCCGCCGATTGGTGATTTGCAGCAGTACCACAAGTGGCGCCTGAATACGCGCTGGAATCTACCGATGGGCAATAAATTCTCGCTTGGCATCGGAACCGACTTCGGATACATCGGCTCCCTGACCGGCGAAGATGTTGGCTTCGAGCGCTTTGAGGTTGGCGGGACGCCCTTCGACTACAGCGGCTATAATTACGGGACGGATCCTGTCTTCGTCCGTGGTTTCCCGGCCCGCGTCATCGGCCCGCGTGCCAACGACGGACAGATTCCGATCGGCGGTACGGTGCTGAATAAGTATACGGCCGAATTCCGTTGGAAAGCCGTCGAGTCGCAGCAGCTGCAGGCCCAGCCGTACCTATTCGCCGATGCGGCAAATACGTGGATCGGGTTTGATAGCTACAATCCGAGCGAGCTATACCGAGCTGCTGGTGTAGGACTCAAGATCTTCCTACCGATTGTCGGAATGATCGAAGTCAACTACGGCTACAACTTCGATAGCTACGTTCCGCTAGAGGCAAACGACGACGGCGTGTCGGACTGGACGTTCCAGTTCTCTCTCGGCCGAGGATTTAACTAGCAGAACGCCTTCCGGGTCTCGCCTTGAGCTGTTTCTTGCGCTCTGTTGCCGCTGGGGCGAGTCTCCGCCCGATGTTCTCCATTGACTTGCACAACCCGCACCGTGCCTGATTTCCGACCTCGTCGATGTCTAGCGCGCCCTCGTACGAGCGGTACACGCCAGAGCTCGAACGGGGGCTCGATCCAGGCACGTGCTCTGTGCGTATGTCTCGTTCTACTTCTGACCACCGCCCTCATCCCGTCGTCTGTTCAAGCGCAGCAGAAGATTGGGCATATCGATTCCCAGTACATTCTTGATCGACTGCCTGAATACAAGACTGTTCAGCAGAAGCTTGATCAGGTCGAGCAGCAGTGGCGAGCAGAGATAGAAGAGGCTCGGAACCGTGTCGAAGAACTGCGTCAAGAGTTCCAGGCGCGCGAGCTCCTCTACACGGACGAAGAGCGAGCAGAGCGACAGAAGGAGATTGACGAAGCGCGTCGTGAAGTAGAAGCGCTACGACAGCGCTACTTCGGGCCAAATGGTGAGCTGTTTGCTCGCCAACGCGAGCTGATGCGACCGATTCAAGAACGCATTCTGGTCGCCGTCGAAGAAGTCGCTACGAGCGACGGATACGATTACGTTCTGGACCAAAGTGGCGACGTCCTCTTCATGTTTACGCGAGAACAGAACGATTTGAGCGACGCCGTCCTGCGAGAGCTGGGCGTCGATGTCGATCGCCAGCAGAACAACGCTGCACCGGCGAACGGGACGCAGCCGCAAGGGAACAGTCCCGGGCGTCGCAACAACTAGAGACGGTCCTTTTCCAATGAGACCGCGCACATTATTGTGCATTGTCCGCGCTGAGTCCGCTCCGTGTGAAGAATACGAGCCCGGATACGAAACTCAACCGGACCTCCGTTTCACCCCTGATCGTACTTACGAGAATCGACTGACTAATCATGATCCGACGACTACAAACGCTTGCCCTGTTTCTTCTGGTAGGCGGACTTCTGCTTGCCGCTCCAGCGCAGGCACAAAAGATCGGCTACACGAATCAGCAGCTGATCCTGGTCAACATGCCGGAATACGCCAACGTGCAGCAGCAGTTGCAGCAGGAGGCCCAGCAACAGCAGCAGCAGCTGCAGCAGGAGCAGCAGCAGTTTCAGCAGCGTCTACAGACGTACCAGCGCCAGCAGTCGCTACTGGCTGACTCCGTAAAGGCTCGCCGAGAGAATGAGCTGCGTCAGCAACAGCAGGAGCTCCAGCGTTCGGCCGCTCAGCGCGAGCAGCAGCTTGCTCAGCGCGAACAGGAGCTTATGCAGCCGCTTCTCGAAGAACTACAAACGGCCATTGGCGATGTCTCCGAGCAGCAGAATATTGACATCGTGATGCGGACGGAAGCCCTTCTCTACGTCTCTGAAAATACAGAGTCGGCCGTTGACATCACCGTTGACGTCGCGCGACAGCTCGGCATTGAAGTGCCGGAAGGCGATGCGCAGCCGGAGCCGACGGTCGACATGGAGGGTCCGGATACGCCGTAGTCCTGTAGCACGAGGTCGGGATGTCCGTCGGATCATGACGTGATCGGGCGTTTCCCCCGACATCGTATATTGCATGACGCCGGAGCGCGGGTTCCTTACCGGGGAGCCCGCGCTTCGTGTTTTCTGTCGTGTTGGGCGGAACGCGTTCTCGCAGAACGCTCGCATGGCCGGGATGGAGAGCCGACAGATTCTGCATGCGCATTTGGGGGCAGTCGAGATCTTTCGTACGTTACACCGCCCCGCTTACTCCTGCCACCCCGTTCCTCGCCTCGATCGCGTAAAGCAGAAACCATGAGTACCCAGACGACGCCTCCAAATCCCTCCGACGTCCCTCGCGTCACGACAAAGACGCTGCAAGAAATGAAGTCGGCCGATATCCCGATCGCGATGCTCACAGCATACGATTTCACGTCGGCTCGTCTACTCGACCAGGCGGGTGTTGATGTCCTGCTAGTGGGTGACTCCGCGTCGAATGTCATGGCGGGCAATGAGACGACACTGCCCATGACGCTCGACCATATGATTTATCACGCTCAGTGCGTGGTGAATGCCATCGAGCGAGCCCTCGTCGTCGTTGACCTTCCGTTTGGAACGTACCAGGGCAACTCGAGAGAGGCGCTCGTGTCCGCCATCCGTGTGATGAAAGAGGCAGGTGCTCACGGCGTGAAGCTGGAGGGTGGACACGTCATAGCCGATACGATCGAGCGAATCGTGACAGCGGGGATTCCGGTGATGGGACATCTCGGCCTCACGCCGCAGAGCATTTACAATTTCGGTTCGTACAAAGTCCGGGCCCAGGAAGAGGAAGAAGCCGAGCAGTTGCTGGCAGACGCGAAGCGATTAGAGGAGGCCGGATGCTTTGCTCTCGTGCTGGAAAAAATCCCGGCCGGTCTCGCTACGAAGGTGACGGAGTCGATCGACATTCCCGTCATCGGTATTGGTGCGGGAAGTGGGACGGACGGTCAGGTCCTCGTCATGCACGATGCTCTCGGGCTTACCACGGACTTTAATCCGCGATTTGTGAGACGCTACGCGCGCTTAGACGAGGAAATCAAAGGTGCTGTTGGGCGGTATATCGAAGATGTCCGTAGTCGCGACTTTCCGAGTGAAGACGAAAGCTACTGACCTACTGTCGAGATTTGACTGTAGGAATCGACTTCTGAATGAGATTCTTCTTTTGATCTATCTGCATGTCTTCAACCGATTCAACCCCCGATCGCCCATTCATTCTCATCTGCAACGACGACGGGATTGATGCTCCCGGAATCCAGGCGCTGGCCACGGCCCTCGATGGGCATGGTGATCTCTGCGTCGTCGCTCCCGAGCGGGAGCAGAGCGCCGTGGGTCACGCCATTACCGTACGCGATCCGGTGCGTGCGCACAGGTATGAGTTCGAGGTGCCTTCCGGCCCGATTCCGGCCTGGGCGGTAAGTGGGACACCGGCAGACTGCATCAAGCTGGCGACGCACCAACTGCTGGACCGACGTCCGGATGTTGTCGTGAGCGGAATCAATCGCGGGCCGAATACGGCGGTTAACATTCTTTATTCCGGAACCGTGAGTGCGGCTACGGAAGCTGCCATTCTCGGATTCGACGCGGTTGCGGTGTCCCTGTGCTCGTTCACTCGAGACGAATACGAAGCCGCAGGTCGATTTGCCGAACAGATTGTTGACCGCGTGTTAGCCGGTGGCTTGCCGCCCGGCGTACTCCTAAATGTGAACGTGCCCGCTTACGAGAAGAGCGAAATTAAGGGAATCCGGGTGACCCGCCAGGCACGGTCGCGTTGGGAAGAGAGCTTCGAGGCGCGCGTCGACCCGTTCGACCGGCCCTACTACTGGATAGCCGGCAAATTCGTGAACCTGGACGATGGAGACGAGACCGATCTAGAGGCGATTGAAAATGGGTACGTGTCGGTCACGCCAATCCAGTTTGATCTCACTGCCTACGAGCACCTGAAATCCATTCGCGACTGGCAGTGGAACGGGGAAGAGTAAGGACAATGCGGATATATCCGATCGATGTCCGGCCGTCATGCATCCGGCTCTTCAGCTGAAGGATTGGTCGACGTCCCGTTCTCCTGTTTGTTGAATAGCGTGCTATCGTGGAGGCCGCGAGCTTCGTCGAGGAAGAGCTGGCGATGGGGGAACGGAATCTCGATATCCGCCTCTCGTAGGGCTTCGCGAACCTTTTCGGTGTACTCCCATCGCATCGGAACCTCTTCGCTGGGTTCGCGGATGAAGAAGCGGAGTGTCATGGTGACGGCCGAGTCCGCCATCCCCGTAACGACGACAGAGGGCTCGGGCCGCGTCAGAATGCGGTCGTCATCCTCCAGAATTGGAAGCACGGCCTCACGAGCCTCTTGCGGATACTCTTTGTACGCGATCCCGAACTCGATGTCGATCCGGAGCGTGTTCTGCTTCGTGTGGTTGACGACCTCCTGTGTTATCATCTCCGTGTTCGGTAGGACGAGCACCTCGTTCCGGACGCTTCGGATACGCGTAGAGCGGAGCGTGATTTCGTGAACCTGGCCGTAGTGATCTTTGATCACGATGTAGTCGCCCACCTTGAACGGCTTATCCATGAGGATCGTGACACCGGCGATGAAGTTTTCGAGGGAGTCACGTGCGGCAAAACCGACGGCGATACCGGCAATCGAAAGACCCGCTACGAGGGCCGTCACATTCACGCCGAGCGAACTCAAGACCATCGCGATGATGAACGTGATCGCGATGACGCGAAATGATTTCATGAGCAGGCCCTGAACGCCTGCATCAATTCTACTACTGTGGTCGAAGATGCGCGCCAGCGCGCGATCAACGAGTCGGTAGATCGTGAACAAGATGACGAGGTAGAGAAGCGCCTCGACCACGTTGGCAAGAATGTTTCCTCCCGCGACGATAGCGCCTTCGTAAACGAGTTTCTCGATCGCCTGCCAGTCGCCCGCACGAGCATAGCGGATCACGTCAATGACGAACTCGCCAAAGTCCTGAGCCAGATTCGTTGCCTGATCCATCGGGTTGGAATCGGCCGAATCAGCGACTGCGGACGAATCCGTTGGTGCTGAATCGTTGGATCCGCTGGAGAAGGGCGTGAAGATCCCTCGATTGAAAAATGACGGCACGGACGTCGAGTCGGCAGCGGCCGTATCGGCAGATTGAGGCAACATAGACGACTAGAACGGTTTGGGAAGCAGGCGCAGCGGATACGTCCGAGTACGCTCCGACGGGATTGAGAGAAGAGCCGCGTTACGGAGCCACAACGTCAGCATGACGACGGGCTGCGTTCATCGTGTTTTTTAGCAACATGGCACGCGTCATCAAGCCGACACCGCCAGGAACTGGTGTGATCCATGAGGCCTTCTCCCGAACGCCCTCGAAATCGATGTCTCCGGCGAGCCGGTATCCCTTGTCTCGGGACTCATCGTCCACACGATTGATGCCCACGTCGACGACGACAGCGCCTTCCTTGACCATGTCAGCTGTGATGAAATTGGCTCGCCCGACGGCGGCAACGAGTAGATCAGCCTCGCGGGTGTGTGCTGCAAGATTGCGGGTCCGGCTATGGCATACGGTGACCGTCGCATTGATGTCCCGTTGCATCAACAGGGCCGCCAGTGGTTTGCCGACGATGTTCGAGCGGCCAACGATCACAGCACGCATTCCTTCTGTCTCAATCTTCGAGCGCTTTAGCATTTCCACGATGCCAAATGGCGTCGCGGGGATGAACGACGGGGCACCGATGAGGAGACGTCCAAGATTCTCCGGATGAAACCCGTCGACATCCTTCTCTGGATCGATGGCGTCAATCACCGAGCGATCATCGATGTGATCGGGGAGAGGAAGCTGGACGAGAATGCCGTCGACGCTTGGATCGGTATTCAGTCGATCCACGACCCCGAGCAGGTCGGCTTCGGAAATGTCGTCGTCGAATCGGAGGGTCTCACTGTCGATGCCGGCCTCGCGGGCGTCCTTTTCCTTCCCGCGGACATATGCTTCCGATGCCGGGTTCGAGCCGATCAAGACGACGCGGAGGCAGGGTGGGCGTTGTCCGCTGTCGGTCCAGGCTTGGACTTCAGCAGCAACGTCATTGCGAACGGATTGGGCGAGCTCTTTTCCGTTGAGAATCTGGGCCACGGGAGGAGAAAGCGGTGAGGATGGGACGGTGGAGGAGAATACACTCTACACCATACAAAAAGCTATCCCCGTGTGAAACGTCTCCTCCCCGTAGAGATGCGAAAAGTGATTGAGGAGGGCCCTTTTTCGACGTGGTAATGGGTCGAAATGAACGGGCTACGTACCGCTTGATCTAGATGCCCGGATCGTTTCGAGGACAGCAGGTGAACCCGGGACCGCAAACGGAACGTTCTTCGTCGGCGCTGGGTAGCAACGCGTCCAGTCGAAAACGGGCCGGGCCGCCCCGATTTCGCTCACGTCGCCTCCTGCCACCGCGCTTATCGCATGTCCACCGCTGCTTCGCCGTCGCCGATCTCGCCGTCCTCCTGGTCTAATGTCCCTCTTGCCGCTCGTCCAGTGGCCGTGTTGAAGTTCGGAGGCTCATCCGTCGGCTCGCCCGAAACGTTCTCCACCGTGGTGGATGTGGTATCTGAGTCGGTAAAGCACGGTCCCATCGTCGTCATTGCCTCTGCGCTCGCGCGGGTCACGCGACTTCTCTCGGGTGCCCTCGAAAACTTTACCACGCATCATCACGACGAAGGCGTCGTCGATGAATTGGTCGATACGCTCCGACGGCGTCATCTCGATCACGCCGAGGCGGCGCTGCGATCTGACTCTCTCGAAGCGTATCGACTCATCCTGGACGATCATCTGTCTCGCCTTCGAACCGTTTTCGGGCGCGTCCGGGAGGAAGGGTTTTCTCCAGCGCTGCGGGACTCCGTGCTTGCGGCCGGAGAGCAGATGTCGGTTCCGATTCTCACCCTTGCTCTACAGGACGCAGGATATCTCGCACCCCATTGCGACGCCACGCAACTTGTGGTTACAGACGACGCGTTCGGTGGAGCCAATGTTCAACTCACCGATTCAGCCGATCGCATCCGGCGCTGGTATGGCGGGCTCGACGAAAAGGCTATCCCAGTCGTAGCAGGATTCATCGGTGCGACACGAGCCGGGACAATCACGACCCTCGGGTTCGAAGGGAGCGACTATTCGGCCGCGCTTTTCGCCGCGATTCTTGAGGCCGGTGCGCTCACCCGATACACGGATGTCAACGGCCTATACACGTCGGACCCAAACACGGACGCGAACGCGGAACGCCTCGACCGGATCGACATGGAAGAGGCCTACGCGCGAACGGAGTCCGGTGCTCTCGGCATGCACCCCAAAACGCTCCGTCCACTCGTGCACGCAGGTATTCCGATGCAGGTTCGATCGATCTTGCGCCCGCAGGCGCGTGGTACCTGCATCCTCCCGACCGGCGTCGACCTTTCCGTGATCGTACCTCCAGTGCCAGCGGCCGACTGACCCTCGACCGGACGGCCCTTTTCCCCAGACCTATTCCTTCTGCCTCATGTCTATGCCTTCGTTCAACGTCGGGATTCTCGGTGCTACGGGCGCTGTCGGACAGACATTCATCCGACTCCTCGAAGATCATCCCTGGTTCACCGTCACGGCTCTCGCTGCTTCGGAGCGTTCCGCAGGTAAACCGTACCGGGAGGCGGCCAACTGGCTCAGCGGAAAGCGGATGCCCGATGCTGTCGCCGAGCTCGAGGTGACGACCACGGAGCCGTCGGAGATGGATTGCGACTTCGTGTTCTCGGGCCTCAGTTCGTCCGTTGCGGGTGACGTTGAGAAGGCGTTTGCGGAGGCTGGCTTTCCGGTAATCTCCAACGCGAAGAATTACCGAATGCAGGAGGACGTGCCGCTGCTCATCCCGGAAGTGAACGCGGATCACGCCCGACTGGTCGAGAACCAGGACTGGGGCTCTGACGGGTTCATCGTCACCAATCCAAATTGTTCGACGGTTGGACTTGTGTGCGCGTTGCGTCCACTCGTTGACGCCTTCGGAGTAGAGAAGGTGCAGGTGACCATGCTGCAGGCCCTTTCAGGAGCGGGATATCCGGGCGTTTCATCGCTCGATGCGCTCGGGAACGTGATTCCGTACATTGGAGGAGAAGAGGACAAACTTGCGACGGAGCCACGGAAGATTCTTGGGCAACTGGAAAATGGCGAAATCAGGCCGGCGGACATGGTCGTGAGCGCACAGTGCAATCGCGTGCCGGTTCGACAGGGTCACCTCGCGTGCATCTCCGTCGCCTGCACTGAGCCTGTGAACGTTACGGATGTCACTGACGCACTGGAGTCATACCGGTCGCCTCTGACGTCTGAAGATCTACCGAGCGTGCCAGATGCGTTCCTGCGCGTGATGGACGAAGTGGATGCTCCGCAGCCGCTTCGTCATGTGAAGAACGGCAACGGGATGACCGTTTCGATTGGTCGCATTCAGGAATGCCCCGTTAACCATGTGAAGTTCGTTGCGCTGTCACACAACACGATTCGGGGGGCAGCCGGCGGTGCGGTTCTAAACGCCGAATTGCTCGCTCGCGATGGCTACCTGTCCGCATGAGGTAAAAGCTTCCTGGGTGCTCTACGGACATTGTTCGTGGACGCATGCGTCCGGATCCGATCGCTTTCATTCATCCGATACATGTTTGTATGGCCTACGCTGATGTACGCCGCGCGCTCAAAACTGACCGTGATGCTGTAACGGAGCTGTGGATCAACTTTTTGGATGAGCAGGCGGAGACCGACGACCGTCTGGACGTGTCGGAAGATGCAGAAGAGCGCTGGAAAAACGACTTTCCCGCCTGGCTAGAAGACGAGACTCGGCGCGTCTATGTAGTCGAAGCAGATGGTGATGTCGTTGGCTTTGCGACCGCTCATCGCACCGCTCCTCCGCCGATTTACGAGTCGCGCGGAGAGGTCTACCTTGATGAGATCTACGTCCAGCCGGACTATCGGCGTGCCGGCCGGGGGAAGCAGCTTGTCGAGGCGGTTGTGGCATGGAGTGACCGCGTTCACGCCGAGCGTATCCGACTGAGCGTCCTCGACTTGAATCGCGGTGCACGAGACTTCTGGGAAGCACAGGACGCCGTTGCATTCTCTCAGACGTACACGATAGAGAGGGAGGTCGCCGAGGATGCCAAGGATGACGAAGGAACGAAAAAGATCGGATTCGTCTAGGAACCGAGGGTAGGGGGCGGCGTTTCGCAGCATCCCTTAACCGAGCAGCACACGGGACGGGTTGGCCGCTCGTGCAAATCGTGTGATGCTGCGGCGCGGACTTGACATCGACGGTGCGATTTGGTACCGTTTTGATCCGCAATCCGCGGGTGTAGCTCAGTGGCTAGAGCATCTGCTTGCCATGCAGAAGGTCGTGAGTTCGAATCTCATCACCCGCTCCAGACCGGTTGACCCGGCAGAGTATACATTTTATTTTTGAGATAGCATCGCACGTATGTAGCTTACGGTGTTATCGACGCCTCCAGCGGGTGTAGCTCAGTGGCTAGAGCATCTGCTTGCCATGCAGAAGGTCGTGAGTTCGAATCTCATCACCCGCTCCGCGAGATCGGCTTAGACGACGAAGGATTCAACGTCCTTCGTCGTCTTTTTTTATTGTCTAGACGGTCGTTACCGGGTCGTATTCGTTGCCGTCCATGAGTATTCGCTAGCGCATGGGGTAATGGATTCCGGAATGAAAACATGTAATATAAGAGAGACTTATGAATGGAAGTAGATTCCTATGATTTAGGATGAGCCGGCATGCTCCATAGGATGATGCCGAACTGTGCCTGTACGGGCAATTTGGCGGGGCAACAGAGAGCGATCTTCTGTCGTTCTTGGCTTTGCAACATCAGTTGACTGATTCTTCAGCAGCATGTTGAAGTCATACGCTTCAATACGTATTGGAACGCACCCCGGGCGGAGTATCGATCGTATCGTTCCCGTTTTCTCAAGTCGAGACTCGTGGTGTCCTTCCAGTACATTCGGGTCTCTTACAACACACTCTATCCATGAGTATTGACCGCTCGGCTGCACCCGCTCTACCTGCTATGGAGGAAACAGAGAACGGCGCTCTCCTGCGCAACATCATTTTAGCTACGGCACAACTGCTTCGCGGTGATGACCTGCATCTCGCCGTGGAGCGCGCGCTTGACCTGGTGGGGCAAGCCGTCGGAGCGGATGCCGCTGCCATCTACGAGTATACGCCATCTCGGGCAGCCGCAGTCAGCGATGTCAAAACGACAGCGACACGCGAGCACCGGGACGATTCCTCGGGCGTACACGCCCAACTGCTCTATTCCTGGTCGACCCCTGCGGAGGAAACCGTGACGGCAGCCGATTCGCCCGATCAAGGGGGCGAGCATTCGGCGGCGAAGGGAGCAGGTTTTTCCATGACGTTGCCGATCACCGTTGGCGACATGACGTGGGGGACGCTTCAATTTCAGACATCCAGCGCTCGTGCGGAGTGGACTCGCCGGCGCATCAGTGTGCTGCAACTCATGGCTCAGAATTTTGGCGAGGCCATTCGGCATAGCCGGTCTCGATCGGTCAGGCAGACGCCACTTCCGGATGTGGTATCTCAGGTCATCGAGCATGCCGAGTCGTCTGGCCAGCTCAAGGGGGGCGTCGCTGTCGTGAGCCCCGATGGTCAGGTCATGTATCAGAATGATGCTCTTGTCGACATCTGTGGGCAGACGCGTGTGGGCCTCAACCGGAACGGAGGGCTGATTCCGGTCGTGCGACCGGTTGAGCGTCGGGGTGACTTGCGCGCGGCTCTACGAGACGGAACCGAACTGGACGTCAATGTGTCGGTCGGAGCGACGGACGCGGTTTCCCTTCGTCTGCATGTGACTCCAATACACGACGCCGATGAGCCTGTATGCTCGGTGTGCTGGTTTCAAAGCACGGCTGAAAACGTTTGCACGCTAACAAACGAACGTCAGAATCTGAGTCTTCGGCGCCGCGTACGAGCGGAGCGTGCGCTGGTCGACGCCTCGAGGTTGCTCGTCTCCTCCGATGCATGTGACTTCGACGAGTTGCTCGATATTGTCGGACAAGCGACCGGGGCGCAGTACGCGTATCTCGTCATCATCACGCCCGATGACGTCGTCGGTTTTCCGCAGAGTGGATCTCTATCGGACGTAACCCGGCAGCCTATCCACCTCGACACCTACCGGCAGTACGAGTGGTTTCTGTCTCCGAAAATATCGCATGAGCGGAATGTGGAGGCTGAGAGTGGGCCGACTTTTGCCGTTCCGATCCTTTCGTCTGACGATCAACTTTTCGGATACCTTGGCATCGAGTATGAGGTTGGCTCAGCCCCGTATCATGACGAGGATGCACGGGTCCTTTCCGTCCTCGGTGATATGCTGTGCACGTATCTTCGTCGACAGCTATCGGAAGAGGCGCTGCGTCGAAGCGAGCAGCGGTATCGCTACTTTGTCGATACGATCGCCGAAGCCATCTGGCGCATCGATCTGGCGCGTCCGCTACCTGAGGAGGCATCGGTGCAGGCTCAGGTCGATCATGTTTTGGAATACGGAGTCGTTAGCGAAGCCAATGCGGCACTCGCAGATCTCTTTGGCGTGTCATCACCGGAGGCGCTGATTGATATTCCTGTATCTCAGTTCATGAAGGAGGTAAATCGGGACTTTCTTTTTGAGCTCGCGGAGGCTGGATTTGAGCTTCAGCAGTACGAGTATGTGGTGTCGATCGACGATCAGCCATCTCGCTACTTCGTCATCAACACCGTGGGTGTGGACGACGGAAATGGAATCGAGGGCATCTGGGGGAGTGGGGCCGAGGTCACCGATCGCGTCGTGCTTGAGCGCCGAATGGTAGAAGCGCTTGAGCGGCAGCAGCAACGGTTTGGGCATGATCTCCACGACCGGGTGAGTCAGCAGCTTGCTGGTACCCGAATGCTCGCGCAAAACCTGTCGTCCCGATACTTCGATGATGATCCCAGGGGACAGCGAGAGGTCAACAAGATTATCGATTACGTTCAGGAGGCTGCACAGCACGTCTCAGATCTACAGCGAGGCGTGATGCCGGTCCAGGTAGATCGGGATGGACTGGCGCAGGGACTCCGCGAACTGAGCAGCCGGATCGATCGTCTTCCCGGAATCAGGTGCACCTACGATCATGACGGTCGAACGGATGTCGATGACCACGAAGTGAAGCTACAGATGTACCGTATCGCCCAGGAGGCGACGCGAAATGCACTTACACACGGTGATCCGTCACACATCCACATCGAACTGGTTGGCACCGAATCATCCATCCACCTGAAAGTGGAGGACGACGGCGCGGGCTTCAACCCCGAGCGCCTTCAGGAAGGGGAAGCGTCGGCGCTTGGTCTGCACAGTATGAGGTATCGTGCACACGTCATTGGGGCATCGCTGCACATCGACTCGTCGGAAGGGGAGGGAACGCGGATCGAGGTCACACTCCCGCGTTCGGCGACCGAGCCTAACCACGGGCCGTTTGTCGCTTGATGCGAGCGTATCCCACGCTTGATTGCGCGTTTGCCCGTTTCAGACGACGAAAGGTGCTACGATGATGGAGAGAAAGACGGGGCGATCCATCCCAGACGCGCCCCGAAAGGACCGAAGGAGCAAGCCAATATTCCCCGCGAGTTTGCTATTCGGTTCGCGTGCAGTATCTTTTAAACGAAGGTTTGGATAAGGCGGAATACGCTTTTGCGCGCGGATTGCCTAGACATTCTCGAATTGCGCCATCTGTGATCCCCGCGTACCGTGTTCTCTCATCCAAAAGATGAATGAGGCGCACTCAGTATTGACGTTGTTGTAGGCAGTTGACTTCCGATCATCCAGATGTAGTCTCCTTGCGAGGTTAGCGTATTACTCCTCGCAGGGACGAAAAGTGTGATGGGTCGGACCCTAGCGGGTTCGTTCGTTGGTGAACACTCCCCGCTTTCTTTCCTGTGACCGAAGCAGACCGCACCGACCACTCATGGCCAACTCTACGAACAACCGCGCGAGCGACCACATCCGTGTCTTCATCGTCGACGATCATCCTGCGATTCGCGAGGCGGTCGCTGATACGATCGACGGCACTATGGACCTTGAAATCTGTGGACAGGCAAGCTCTTCTGATGAAGCCTTCCGCATGATCGAGGAACTCGAGCCGGATGTCGCGATCGTCGATATTTCTCTCAACGATGCACACGGGCTCGACCTCGTTCAAAATGTCCGGGCACAGTACCCGGATGTGAAGATGATCGTATTCTCCATGTACGATGAAAACGTGTATGCTGAGCGGGCGATTCGTGCTGGAGCGTCGGGCTACCTCATGAAGAGTGAGCCGACCAAAAGCGTCATTGAAGCCATCCGAAGTGTCCACCGCGGGGAGGTATACCTCAGCCGGAAGATGGCGTCTCGGATTCTGAACAAAGTTGCAATGGGACGTAACTCCGAGCCGAGCTTTGCGATTGACGAGCTTACCGATCGGGAGATGGCCGTTTTTCAGATGCTTGGACAGGGATACAGTGTCCAGGACATTCAGGATCGGCTCAGTCTGAGCCGTAAGACGATCGAAACGTATCGCCGCCGAGCGAAAGAGAAACTCGGGTTCGATACCGTATCCGAACTGCTGCAGTACGCCGTCCAATGGACGTACGGGCAGGGTACTCATGGTCGTGATGCGGATGTGCCGACGCCCAAGCCCCCCGCTTCCACCTCATAGTGTAGTGACCTGTTCATCATGATGGTGCAACGCGCTGCATCATCAATCCCCACGTAGCACGTGAACGTTTTTGAACGTGCTGCATCCCCAGCGGTGCTCAAGCCACAGGCTCATTCTCTTCGGAGGATGGGCCTGTCGTGTGTTTATCCCATACGTCATTCAGAGCGTTGTTGTCAGCGTCGTCTGGTCTGTAGCGGGGACCTGTACGCAACCGTCTCACCCGGTTTTGGGAGGGACACGGAGTCGATCGATCGGACAGAGGGTACGTGCGGAGACGCGACTGCACCTCGTGTCGTCCGGGCGGGGAACGCGATTCATGTCCGCGACGGGTCTATGCGAAGAATCTAGGGCCGTGTGGGCGCGGGGTGGAAAGATTCATTCACCCGGGGATGGGATCTCGTACGGTGTCGTCATCGATGCACGCGGGTCATAGAACGCCTATATCTCAGTTGAGATCAAGGCGGCCTCGATGACTCGCGGCAGGAGCAAGTGACATCCACGGTATGGCATGGGTCGCAATACACGTTGGACGCGCGCCCGAGGTCTGACTCGTGCCATAGGAACGGTTAACCGGAGATGCGCCCGAACTACACTGTGGGTTGGGCGAGAACTCATGCGAAGCGGAAAGAGCAAAAAGATACTTTCTTCTCGTCGCCTCCGAGAGACTGTCTCATCCAAGTGAATCAATCGCCTCCAGCCAGATTGAGCGCGCATGGGAATTGATCTCCGGATGCCGACCCGCGCACTACTGCCCTGGCGGGTAGAACGATACGACCTCACTCCGCGGATGGCTGTCCTCTTCTTGGGATCGGGTCCGCACCCACAGGTGACCAAAAATCGCATGAACGAAACATCTGAGGCACAGTCCTCGCGCATTCGGCGGGATTCTTCGCACAACACATCCTCCGACCGAACACGCGTGTTTGTCATCGACGATCATCCTGCAATTCGCGAGGCGCTTGCGACGACGATCAATAGCAAGGTCGATATGCGTCTCGTGGGGGAGAGCGGGTCAGCGACGCAAGCACTGCGACAAATGGAGCGCAACGCCCCCGATGTCGTGATCGTCGACATTTCGCTGGACGACGCGCACGGGCTCGACCTCGTAGAGGAGATCCGCGATCGGTTTCCATCGGTTCGGATCATCGTCTTCTCGATGTATGATGAAAGCGTCTACGCCGAGCGAGCGATACGGGCCGGCGCGTCTGGGTATATCATGAAAAGCGAGCCGACGCAAAACGTCGTCAATGCAGTGAAAGCCGTGAGCGAAGGGGATGTATACCTGAGTCGTCGCATGTCGTCTCGCATCCTGAGCAAGGTGATCCGGCAGCAGGACTATCAGCTTGGTTCGGCGACAGAGAAGCTGACGGATCGGGAGATGACCGTTTTTCAAAAGCTTGGGGAAGGCTACAGTGTCCGCGAAATTGCCGCCCAGCTCGATCTGAGTCGAAAAACGATAGAGACGTACCGTCGCCGTGCAAAAGAAAAGCTTGGCTTCGAGACGGTCGCCGAGCTCCTTCAATACGCTGTTCAATGGGCGTATGGTCGAGAAGAGGAGGGTTCTGCGAATGGGCAGTAACGATCTGTATCCGCGAGTCCGGTCTCGATTCCGGATGCGAGTCCATCGAGAAAAGATGGTTCATGCAATCACCCATTTCGCGCACATTTCCAACCATACGTCCCCCGATCTTTGGCGCACTCCGTTCTGGAAAAAGGGCTATCCGTTGGACATATCTGTTTGCCATAAGCCCGTCATCATTGCGCTACTCCTGTACCGTGTCTGGACGCGTCGTGTCGTAGACTATCGGCACGTTCGTCATCTTCGACTCCGCTAACGTTCTGACGATACATGCCCTCAATATCGCACGACATTCTCCACCGATCTGGCTCCATGAGTATGATGCAAGGAGACGGTGGTCCCGATGCGTCCACCGTGCTGCGGCCGGGACACGTTGGTTTAGTGCATGACTGGCTGCCGGTGTATGCGGGTGCCGAGCGTGTTTTAGAACAAATCATTCGTGCGTACCCCTCCTCAGATCTGTACAGTCTCATCGACTTTATCCCTGATGATCAACGTGACTTTTTGCAGGGGAAATCGGTTGAGACATCGTTCATTCAGCGCCTACCATTCTCCAAGTCAAAGTACCGCTACTACCTGCCGCTGGCACCGATGGCGATCGAGCAGTTCGACCTCACGGACTACGACGTCGTGGTCTCGTCTAGCTACGCTGTGGCAAAGGGGATCCTCACGAAGGCCGATCAGCTCCACGTCAGTTACGTGCACAGTCCGATCCGGTATGCCTGGGACCTCCACCATGATTACCTCCGCGAAAGTGGACTGACAAGCGGCATTCGCAGCATGTGTGCCCGTGCGATCCTTCACTACATTCGCCTCTACGACGCCATCGCGGCCAATCGTGTGGACGTCTTCCTCGCAAACTCCCAGCATGTAGCGCGCCGAATATGGAAGACGTATCGGCGCAAGGCGCAGGTCATCTACCCTCCGGTAGACGTTGATCGGTTCCAGCTTCAGGCGAAAAAGGAGGATTTCTACCTCACGATGTCCCGTCTCGTGCCATACAAGCGCATCGATCTGATCGTCGAGGCCTTTACGGCCATGCCAGACAAGGAGCTCGTCGTCATTGGAGATGGTCCGGAGATGAAGAAGATCGAGAAGCTCGCCGGGCCCAACGTGACGCTTCTGGGTTATCAGCCAGATGAGGCGGTGGAGTACTACATGCAAAACGCCCGGGCCTTCGTCTTTGCCGCAGAAGAGGATTTCGGCATTGTACCCGTCGAAGCACAGGCCTGTGGAACACCTGTCATCGCGTACGGGCGGGGCGGTGCGCTGGAAACGATCGTGCCGGGACAAACGGGCATTTTCTTTCAGGAGCAAGACGTAGCTCATTTAAAAAACGCTATTGACGATTTTGAGGCGGTTGAAGATCGTCTTGATCCGGAAACCATCCGTGCAAATGCCGAGCGATTTTCGCCGCAGGTATTCCGCGACGCCTTCACGCGAGCAGTAAATCGAGCCTATGCCGAGTTCATCGACGATCACTTCGTGTCCAACGACCACGCAATGCGTACCGTGGCGCCGGAAGTCGTCGGATCGTGAGATCCGTTGCCGCATCGGCCCTTCGGTGGGTCATTCATCATCTGTTTCGCTTTCGACCTAGATCCTGTGGCTGCGACTCTTCAGCATGATTCGATGATCGGGCCTCCTGCGCCCGAGTTGACGATTGTCTCTCGTGCAGACGTCGCTTCGGCGTCCACACAGTCGTTAGAAGCCGTACATGCACGACGTGCACGCTGGATGACGCTCCTGGCTCTTGCTGTGACCGATTTCGTCGCGTTTGGGTCGGTTCTTGGGATCCTCGATCTGGCGGCCTATGCCGTTGCCCCTGCGTACGCGAGCACGGTCTGGTCGGCGGCGGCTCTACTTCCTGTCATCCTCATTGCGTTCGTCTTTCTCGGGCTGTATCACCACACCCGAATGCATCCAGCAGATGAGATGCGGATGGCGAGTCAGGTGACGGTGACCATCGGCTTGACAGCGGCCATCGCTGTGTACGTGGGCGGCGGCAACTCCATCGTGGCGATGACTATGGTGGCAGCTGCTCTGCTTGGGGCAGTTGTGGTCCCGCTTTGCCGGGGATTCTTCCGAGTCATTTGTGCACGGGCAGAGTGGTGGGGACAACCTGCCGTGGTCATCGGCGAGAAGGAGGAAGCATTGACGGTGACCGATACGCTGAAACGATGGCCGGAAATTGGGCTGCGTCCCGTTGCGCTTCTCACCGATCGACCTGTTGATACACCGATCTGGTCTGGCCCGAGCGGGACGGCCCTACATGTGGCCGCGAATCACGATATACCGTACGCGATTGTCGTCGAACCGAATCTCGACGCCGAAGAGCACGACCATCTTGTCGCACGCTACAGCAAGTTCTTCGACAACGTGCTCGTCGTCCCCGACGTGAAGAAGGGAGCCGCCGCGCTGTGGCGAACCGGACGCTCGCATCAGGGCCTTGTCGGGTACGGCGTGAGTCACTACGAATTGCAGGTCGGTGCGCGGTTCGCCAAGCGCATCATCGACATGATCGGTGCCCTGCTACTCACGATTGTATCGTTTCCCCTGCTTTTGACGATCGCCGTTCTGATCAAGATCGACTCCCCCGGGGGCGTGTTCTACAGCCAGAACCGGATGGGACGCCAGGGCCGATGTTTCTCCGTGTTGAAATTTCGGACGATGCATGTGGATGCAGACGCCATCCTGGCCGACTTGCTCGATAAGGACCCCACGCTACGGGCCGAGTACGAGCAGTTTCACAAACTGCAGGAAGACCCGCGGGTGACCCGGATTGGGCGCGTGTTGCGTCGATACAGTCTGGACGAGCTCCCGCAGCTTTTCAACGTGATCGCAGGAGATATGAGTCTCGTGGGGCCTCGCGCGTACATGCCGAGAGAACTTCCCAAGATGAAAAATCTCGCTCGCATCGTTCTTCAGACCCCACCGGGAATCACTGGGCTGTGGCAGGTTTCAGGTCGAAACGCTCTGAGCTTCGAGCGGCGCGTGGATTTGGATGTGCACTACTTCAAGAACTGGTCGCCATGGCTTGACCTCTACCTGCTCATTCGCACCGTGCCCGTGGTCCTTTCGGGCGAGGGCGCATCTTGACTCAGCGTTCGGGTGCAGAACGCGGTTATAGAGAACCTCAACACTCCTTCTTTCGGTACGCCCCATCATTGCAACACCCCCAGACCCATGAATGACAAGAATCTGAGTCGCTTTGACAGCGGCGACATGACGCCGGCTCCGCTTCGAAACGGGCACGCGAGTAATCGGATGAACGGTTCGGCCCACCATGGTGGCGGTTCGTCTGGCTCTTCGTCAGAAGCCAATGCAGGAATTGATGTCGCGGAAATTCTGGATATGCTCCGTCGCGGCAAGTGGATTATCGCTGCCACGACGATTGTTGTGGTTGCACTGGTCGGAGCGTACACCTACACGGTCGACCCTGTGTACGAGGCGAAGAGTATCGTGAAGATCGATTTAGGTGCACAATCCGGGCCTGGAGGGATGGGGGCCTTCGGGCAGCAGCGTGATCTGGCGAGTGAAGTCGGCGTTCTTCAGTATTCCGCTGAACTCGCCTCCCGGGTCGTTGCTGAGTTACGTGCGACCGAGTCCGCTCTCGAGGAAAAAGGAAAGTTTCCTCTATTATACGGCGAGGACGGTCAAGCGAGGTCAACCAATGAAGTGATGTCTCACATGATGCAACGTGTGAGTTTCGTTCCCATGCAGAGCCAGAGCATGATCCAGTTCACCGTGGAAAGCGGTGTCCCGGAAGAAGCGTCCACGGTAGCGAATCTGTATTCTTCGCAGTACGAAATCTTTAGCCGAGAGAAAGCGAGAGCGAGCGTTACGGCGGCGCGCGATTTCCTGGAAACGCAGGCGGAGAAACGCCGCGAGGAGATTCGAGAACTGGAGCAACAATGGGAAACCTTTGCACAGAATAATCAGGTGGTCACGCAGGGGATCGGCGGTGAGCGACTCGTGGCGGAATATACCGAATTGACTGCACGACGTGACGCTCTTCGATTTGAGTTAGAGCAAGAGGAAGAAGCCCTTCGCCTCCTCCGCGATCAGTTAGCTCAGTTCGAGCCGGGTCTTCGTGAAACGGTTCAACAGGAACAAGAAGCAAGCGGGCTACGAAGCGAGATTAGCGTTCTGGAGCGTAAGATCGGTGAAATGAGGGCAGAAGCTGCTCAATACTACGTTGCCAATGATGGGCTCGAAGGGGATACCGACCGCATCGAGACTGAATTTCCTCAGCTTGCTGATTTGCTTGAGCGGATTAATGGGCTTGAGAAGCGCAAGCGTTCGCTAACGAATCAACTTGTTGCAGAGGCTACGCAGAGCTCGGGACTTCCGGGAGCAACGGCCGGGAATGACTCCCAGATGGGGACCAGTGCCTTAAACCGCATCATGCAGCTTAAAACCCGGATCACAGAGCAAGAAATCCGAATCGGTCAGATTGAGGCGCAAATTGCCGGTTTAGAAAGCGCCATACAAAGCTATGAGCCGCGATTGAACCGAATTCCGCAGCAAACGATTCAGCGGGAGCAAATCGATCGTAAGCTACAGCAGGCCGAACGTTTTTATCAGTCCATAACGTCCGAACTTCAGAAAACCATCATTGCTGAAGAGTCAGAACTTGGATACGTGGAGACGGTCCGAAAGGCGTTCGTGCCGTCGATTCCTGTGAAACCGAACGTTCAACAAAACCTGCTTCTCGGTTTGCTTCTCGGCGTCGGTTTCGGCATCGGACTGGCCTTTCTCCGTTTAGCATCCAACTCGCGAATTTATCGTCCGGACGACCTTCTTCGGAACGGCTATCGCGTAACCGGCGTCGTTCCCAAAATGGATAACGAAATCAAAAAAGAATTTCGAGGTCGTGATACCGTCGAGATTGAAGGACACGAGTTGTCCACGCGGCTTCTTCCTATTCTGAGTCCGTGGTCACCCGTGACTGAGAACTACCGATTGATTCGGACGAACATGCAGTATGCCGGATCCGGTCAATCGTATGGCGAACCGCCACAAACGATTCTTGTGACCAGTCCGGAGCCGGGAGACGGAAAGACGACAACAGCCATAAATCTCGCGCTGACCTTTGTGTTGAGTGGGAAGAAAGTGCTTTTGATCGACGCCGATATGCGTCGTCCGACAGCTCATAAGCTACTTGGAATGGAGCGATCTCCCGGTCTTGCAGAGATGCTCCGCGGGGATGACAAGGTTCAGGTTGTCCGTCGAACCTATGTCGATGGTCTCTACTTCGTGCCAGCAGGAAAAGCAGAGGATCCACCAACCGAAGCGCTAGATTCGGTCCGGATGGACAAGCTCATCGAACTAGGCAAGTCCAGGTGCGATATCGTCATTATTGACACTCCGCCGGTTTTAGCAGCGAGTGATCCACTGGTTCTGGCACCACGAGCAGACGCGACCCTGGTTGTAACGTCGGCAAACTCAACCGATGTGGACTCGCTCGATCTGACGCGTGACATGTTGGAAGGGGTTGGGGTTTCGATAAGCGGTGTCATATTTAACCGCTTTGACGACGCCAAGGCGTCCGGTTCGAATTATAAGTACGGATATTATCACAGCGACAACTATCGCATGGTGTCATAAGCCGGAGAGTGTTCGCTCGATCGAGTGTGCTCCAGCGAAAGGGTCCGTGTCGTCACTTGACGACATGGACGAGCTGCGACACTGTTTGCGTTTTACCCTGGACGGATAGAACATACGGACCGCTAGAGAGGCTGGCTGCGTCGATTGAGAACGTCCGGTGCTCACCGGTACGCAGCTTCGTCTTCAGAATGGTGCTGATGTGTTGGCCTGTTACAGAGAACAAGTCAATGCTAACATCCTGAGCAATTGACGATTTGACCGTCACCTGGGATGACGCGGTAACCGGATGCGGTGCGATGGGAGACAGGAACAGACTTCTGTTTGTACCGACGGTCACGTGTAAGACCCGACTGAGCGATATCGCACCGTCTACGTCTACCTGACGGAGTCGTATATTGTACTGACCGGGCGCATCAACCGTGAATTTATACTGGTATGATTGAGGGCGATCTGTCGTGCCCGCACCGTCGATGAACGCGACCTTTTCCCATAGGGACGCAGGTTCGTTCGTGGGACGCATTATCACGTCAAAGCCCGCGTTATTCGTTTCCGTTGCTGTCTCCCATTCTAGGACAATTGTGCTCCCATCCACGAAGGCCTGCCACGAAACCAATTCGACGGGGAGGAAGAAGGGATCGAAGTCGGTAATGGTGTAAATGCCATTCCGGTCATAGATTGCCTCATCAACACACAAGTTCTCATCCGGCTGACATGGCTGGAATGTAGGCGTTAGTTCGTATATATCCCCGGTAGATGTCTGTGCCCAGAATCGTAAGGTATCTCCAGGGCGGTAGCCCGGCGCGGAGGTTTGTGGGTTTTGCTCTGCGATCGCAAAACTGTTTGGTTCCGACGAGTCGATACGTGTCTCGCCGGTGCAGGTATTCCCATCTGGGGTTACGGCTATCAAGACATCTCCCTCGGTGAGAGGGCTCTTTTGCACCGCATTCGCCGCTGCACTTGTCTCAATGACGACCGTTGCGTTATTCACATTCTCAACGCAATCGGTCGGGAATGTGGGTTGCGCGTAGCCGGGGTGTGGCAACGCACCGATCATGAAGGCGCAGATTGAGAGTAACAGCCTATGTAGCATGGTCTTGTGGGATTGAAAGTCCAAAACGTTCTTCTCCTCCTTGTACATCGTGTACGGTAGAGAGCAATCTGGCGTGCCGACAGGCATTTCAGATTACGGCAAGTTGAAGGCTCCGGTGTATAGAAGAAAGGTCACTCCGCGCAATGCAGAGTGACCTTTCGTGTTATGCATCGACGTGCTAAGGGTAAAACATTGCCACTCCTTCCTAACGCACGACCGTCATCTTCTTGGTGAGCGTAGTCGAACCGGCACGTAGGCGGTAGAAATATGGACCGCTGTCGAGTCGGCTTGCATCCATACGGACTTTATGCTCACCCGCGCGGCGCAATTCATCGACGAGTGTTGCGACGCGACGACCGAGAACATCATATACCTCCAGCGAAACACGTTCTTGCTTCGGTAGGACGAACTCGATCGTAGCAGATCCCTGGACGGGATTCGGTGCGATTCCACGCAGCAGCAACTCGGTGTTCTGGTCACCGGCGACCAATTTCAGGACGGCGTTTTCCTGAAATGCGATCTTAGAGATGGGACGGTCAGAGAGCATGTCCTCTACCTTCTGGACGTCGAGGGATTCCCCAGTCTCGCTTCCTACGTAGATGGATAAGCGTTCACCGGACGTTGCCCCATCAACGGGTGTGGTTTGTGGATCGTCACCCCACAATCGGACGATCCCGCGACCATCGCTCACTATTCCCTTACCAACAATTCGTCCTTTTGCTGTTTTGGCGAGTAATGATGTTCCGTCGCTCATGGATGGTGATTCCACGATCGCCGTCGCTGTCACAGCATGACCGCGCCGTGCCTTTGCGGACGACGTTTTCGCATACGCAGCCTTTGATGAGGGGTAAGTAAGAGTTGTCGCGTTGTCTACGTAAATTTGATACCCCTGTCCCGGTCGAACAAGACCGCTTCCGGCATCAAGCGTATTCAAATTTTCAGACGGAATATATGCATCTCCTGCATAATCCTTAACGATTACGAGCTCACTCGATATTGACGAGAAGGCTTCCTCGGCAGACATCGAACCATCCGGCCAGTACGCTACTAGGTTCCAACCCTGCTCAAGTTTGATCGGTGCTGTGGGGTCTAGCACTGATCCATTCATCGACAGTTTGCTGTCCTTCGTCAGGTAAACCTTGTAGGCTTCGTCGGAAGACCATGAGCCGATAGTGTTGATTCCATAGTCTGGGATGTACGTCTCTCCGACTTCATTTTTTACAAGCACGACGTCCGACACGATCGAACCAAAGACCGTTTCCATTGAGGCATCATCTGGAGCGATCGAGCTCGACACGATATTCCAACCAGAGTTGAGAGACATGTCCGACGAGGACTGCTCAACGAACCACTGTTCCCAGTCTCCATTCGGCCACATTTTCTCCCCCCAACGGGCGGCTCGATCCAGTACACGTCCGTCGAGATTGCGTCCCGACCAGAGGTGCATCATCGAGTAGAACATGTCTGCGCGATTGGCTGACCACTTAATGGAATTTACCTTTTGGGGCTTATACGTCTGGTCCGGGATTCGGCTATTTCCCTTGTCGTCTCTTCGCCAGTCGCTCACGGCCCATTCATTATTTTGCTTGATCCACGAATCGATCGCTGCTTCGGTGAATCGATTGCGCAGGTTCGAATTCATGGACGTAAGCATATTCTGCACTTCCCACACTTCGAGCTTTTGCAGGCTGTGACCGTGAATCGACCATGGCCATGAACCCTTTCGTTCGGCTTTTATGTCGCTATCGGGCTGATAGAATCGGTTGAACTGCTGGATGGCCGAGATATAGTGTCGGAAGTAACGTACCCCCTGGTTGCTGTTGTACTCGCTCGTCGACTGAATGTGCATCGAGTTATAATTCCAGTCGTACGGGTTATTCCCGGTTGCGAGCCGGTTGCCTGGCGCCAGAGTCAGAGCCAGATCGTACCAAATATCTCCCCAGTAGTTACGAGACCGCGCGTTCCGGTGTGTACCAGCACCTTGCCCATATTGGGGCGTTCCTCCACCCGCGCCACAACACTTCCGTTGATTTTTGTGTGGGCTTGTGTCGTACACATTCGCGTTATTGAACCAGACGCGATCCTGACCTCCGGCAAAGATCCCATTCGGGAGTGAGCCTGCTTCCGGGCCCCATGCGAGGCGGTCCGGTTGTCCCTCGGGACCGTAAATCTCCGCACCGAGTCCTTCGAGTTTGTGCTCGTGCATGATCTCCCAGAGCTTCATCGAAAGAAACTGCCGCGTTGAGTAGCGTTTCTCGAATTCGGTCGAGAAGCTCGCGTCGACTGGAGGATCCCAATTATTCCACCGATCAAGCAATTTGCTTATTCGGCGATCAAGTCGTGTGGTGTTACCGCCTCTACGCTCGCCGACGTTGTCTCGTGCGGTAGCGATCATCTGCTCCCGACTCGTTTCAAGGTCGTCGTGGATGGAGAGATAGTTCTTGTACCAGTCCTGATTTTCCACCGTTGAGACATCCCAGATATCCACGGGGTGAACGTCGGGCCACCACTCGAAGATATCCGGCCACTGCACCTGGACGGGGACCTCACGGTTGTTCATCGTGGAGTCGGTGTGCGCCATCGCGAACATCTTCGACTGATCAGAGGTCATTGAGATCTGATCGGCGAGCTTGTTGCAGTCGACGCCGCGATCGGGGTCGTGGTCGGCGTTGCGCAGCACCGTCTCGGATCCATCGCTCGGGAACAGGAACGGAGCACTGTCTTCGTCGCGATCGACAACGCAGTCGATTCCGGCGCCTGCTGCCCATAGCTCAACCGGTCGCTCATCAAGACCGGGGCCGGGTTGATACGGAGGGTTCCATGGACGACCCGCATCGGACACGTCATACCCCGACGGAAGCTCAAGATCGACGGACCGAATGTAACTTGCGATCTGTCGACCTTCCTTGTCGGTTAGACCGTGGAACGTCGAGCGTGCTACGATCGACTTGTTTGAGAAGTTGAAGTACTTCAGGTCGCGGCCATCACGAGCGTGACAATCGGCGCACGAAGCAGTGATCGGCTTGCCGTCGAGCGGTGATTCAACGAGAATGCCCCGAGCGTGCCAAAGCTCCTTCCCCTTGCTGATGTCGCTGCTACTACTGTACGGGGGGGACCAGGAGGCCGGATCGTCCCATGTAAATGTCGTCGAGCCGAGACGACTCTGAGTACCCGCACGCACGTCGAGATCGAGAATCCGGTATCCGCTAGAGTACCCCTCTGTGCCATTGAATCGAAACTCGATCGTGTTTTGGCCCGATGTCCAGGAGCCGGACTCGGTTGCATCTACCGCTATGCGCATGGTCTTATTCGAAAGTGGGCCGTCCATGCAGCCAAATTCACTTTCTGGAGAATCACACGTTATGCGCTCCTTTGTCATGCCAACCCACGGTCCGCCGTTGATTCGGAAGCTGGCCTTCTGGTCGTACCGCTCGCCTCCGTTCGTGACATGTGGGTCGGTACCGTTTTCAGCCCACTCGCTCCAGTGATAGGCGAGATTGTGAACCTCGAGATGCAGGTTGTCCACTCCGCTTGCATCAGAGACATCGACATTCACAGAGACCGTGTGGCCTTTGTCGCCGATGACCTCAAGTGGGAGTTGGACCGATCCACTGCTTGCGGTTTGGAACGTAGAGTAGGCTCCCGCCACGAAAATGGCAGCAACACAGAGAAAGAAGAGGGATAAGGTCGACCAGAGGCTAGACTGCTTGTTCTGGTCGTCCCGATGGGGGTAAGGCATTGCTTCACAATCGAGATGTTTTGAGCGGCTCTAGATCACGCTGTCCGCACACCGACGTAGCGATACTGAACCACGTGCGTGGTTTCGCTTCAGGTTATGCAACGTGAGAGTGGATGAGCCTGGAGTAATCCAGAAAACAACGTCAGCCAGAGAAAAGACTGAGCGACGAAGGTTGAAATGACTCCCGTGTCATCCGTCGGATACGATCTACAAGTGGCGTACCGGATTGGCCATTTTCCACGTCACAACGCTGGAAACGTGACATTTCCCCGCTATCTCCTGCGTTTAAAGAAGGCGATACTTTTGCTTTGGTCCAGTATCGTTGCGCTTATGAACCCAACTGATGCGTCATCTTCGTCTACTGTAAAACATGACAACCCCCGGTGCTAGCTCAATAAAGAGGGGTTTTGGGCAGTCCGTGGGACATCGTCGTCTTGTTACAACCTCCCGAATATAAAATAACGTTGAAGTTATCGGCAGCATCCCTCGTTTGGCTCAATCTCACTTCGGGATATCATTCGCATCTCGAAGATCCTTGTGGAGCATCGGGTAAGCTTTCGGATCAGCTATAGTGCGCCTAAAGAGCTGTATCGTACAATTCGTAGCCCATTATATCCCAGCTAGCCGTGGCGTTTCGGGGTGTAATGTCCTCGTGTCAGCCAGTTCTGTGTGGGTCAGAGCGCGATCAGCGGTGTTTCATCGAGACACTTAGTGAAACGCTACAGCTTGGACAATCCATAGGATGACCGCCGCGGCGACATTCAGGATCCACCTCTTTCCGTATTGATGGGTAGAGAGAACCCCCATCCTTGGCACAGCACGAAGCGGGCTCAGGGCTACACGTGGGGCTCGTGGGACGCATGATCGGCGTGCGTCTGCCGTAACACGTCGTGGAGGCGGTGCGTCATCTGCTTGACGGAAAACCGGTGTCGTGCAACCTCCCGCCCTCGGCGGGCGATGATCGTGCTTTCCCGGCCATTCTCGAAAATCTGCTCGAGAACGGATGCGAGTGATTGCGCGTCGCCGGGTTCGGCGAAGTACCCCGTTCTGCGATGATCTATGATTTCCTTGACGCCTCCCGCACGGGAGGCAACGACGGGTCGGTTCGCGAGCATTCCCTCTACCACCACCCGACCGAAGGGCTCGGGAGCGGTTGACGCGTGGACGACGGCGTCGACTTCCTGCATTAGACGAGGGATGTCGTCGCGAAAGCCGAGAAAATGGACGCGATCAGCGACGTCACGCTTTTCGCATCGATCCCGGATTTCGTCCGCGTATGCGACATCGTCGGGAAATAAGGCGTCACCTACAACGAGGGCATGCACCGTTGGCAACGATGCCAGCGCATCGATGAGAACGTGCTGTCCCTTCCAGGGAGCGAGTCGGCTGAAGATTCCGACAAGAGGGGTGTCTCCGAGGTTCAACTCCCGTCGAATCGACCCATTTTGAGAGGAGGTGGATGCGTGGGAGTGCTCCTCAATGCCATTGTACACGACCTCGGTGGGTCGGCGGCCCCCACTGGACCGGTAGGCGGCTTCCGTTGCCTGCGAATTGACGACGACACGGTCGACGAATGCATTCGACATTCGCGTCGCCAGAAAACGATTGGTACGACTAAAATGGTCGTTCGATAGGATGTCGTGCAAGCTCCATATTGCGGGGCGATTTGCAAGCCAGCTTGCAAGAGCACCGATGAGCATGGCTTTTTGAGAGTTCAGAAAGACAACGTCGTAGTCGCGAGCGACGCGAGATACGTTTGCGATCATACGAGTAAGCCCAGGGATCGCGGCGATCGCGTCGCAAGCGGTGGCAGTTTTCTGAACCCGTAGCACGGATGCGGGGGCTTCGACCACGCGGACATCATGTCCCTGTGCGTGAAGACGTTCTACAAGCGGGCCGCGTTCAAACGTCAAGACGGTGGAGTCAGGCGTGGCGCGGACCAGGTCCAACAGATATAACTCAGCGCCACCGAGTGAGCCCGTGTGGTCGATAAAAAGGGTGCGCGGCAACATATCGGTCTTGCTTGACGAAAGATGTCGTATCAGTGCAGCGCGGCTGGGGCACGTCGATCGGATGTTCGCGCATAGAGGTCTCGTGTTTTGCGTGCGATCACGGACCAGTCGAAATGTTCTGCGGCATGGTTTCTACATGTTGCCCCGTCGGGGAGCACACGGTCGCCATTGAGTGCCTCTAGCAGCCCTCGTGCGATGGATGGGACCTCTGCCCGATCCAGGACGAGATCATCGCTCAACCCTGACACGATGGATGGGAGTCCTCCCACCGGAGTCGCCAGCACAGGTGTGCCGGCTGCCAGGGACTCGACTGCAGAGAGCCCGAAACCTTCTAATGCGACGGTAGGCATGACCGAAGCCGTTGCGGCGCGGTAGGTTAGTGCGAGGTCCTCGTCTGGGACGAAGCCGAGAAATCGTACGTGATCGTTGAGGCCGGCATTGGCGACGTCCTCTTCCAAATGAGGTCGAAGTGGACCCGTACCTGCGATCATGAGCATCACGTCGGGACATACCTGCCGGACGCGATCTAGGGCAGCAATTAGTTGTTCGAGGCCGACGCGGCGGACGAGGCGGCGCACCGACAAGAAAATCGGACGATCGGTCGGCCACCCTAGCAGCTGTCGAGCGTCGGTGCGGGAAATGTGAGTTCGATCAAATGCACCGACGTCAACACCCCCTGGTATGATGCTGATACGATCCGGCGGAACGCCGTAATCGCTGCTCAGGATATCCCGAAACGCCTCCGATAGGACAACGAATCGGTCCGCCCGGTTGTACACGAGTCGCTCGATGTGCGACTTGAGGGTGACCTTGAGACGAGACTCGCCCTCCATCAGCGATTCGCGCGCCCACGGGCCGTGGAAATGGACGATCGTGGGGTAACCGCGAATTAAGTCGAGAACGGGGAGCGTATAGAGGGCAAAATGCGTGGTTACGACATCAGGGTCGACTTCCTGGATTGTCGACTGAACGTGATTTCGGATCGCGCGCCAACGCGTGGTCAGCGACGCCTTCTCATCTGCGACCCCGTGAAGTCCCCTAATCGGAGATCGTTGCTTCCCTGACCCGTCTACCACGAGTCCATGCACGTACGCATCTGTCGCTGGTAGGTGATGTTGTAGGGCCTCAAACACACGATCGGACCCGCCTCCGGATGACGGGGAGAATCGTGTCTTGCCAATTTGATAAATGTGTATTGACATGGAGTCGTGTCGCATAGAGGGGAATCACTCAGGCAGCTTCTGGTAGAGCGGCCTGATGAGACGTTGGGACGACGTTGTATCCGTATCGAAGCAGAAATGGCAGTGTGAGTGCCGTAACGAGTACCTTATGTATCCCCGCCATGTTAACCCTCCATGCAGCATCTTCTCGGATACGGGTCACACCAGATTTTGCGCGACCTGGGTTGCCCCAGATCGTATGATTCGTTCCAAGCGTTATCTCGCGCTGTCCGTGAAATGGACTCCCCGGAAAGGGGAGGCCAAGTGCTCGGACGGTGGACTCCAACATTCGCGCGGGGTTGGCGCAGAAATCTTCATACCGTAGGCGAATATTCGGAACGTCGTGTCGACGCAGTAACTGCTCCAGCGTCAGATTACACGCGACGTATCTTCGACAGCTGCCGACCGGAGAGAGCGTGGGCATGTAGAGGTCTTCCTGTGGTGCCACGTCCGTTCGCTTTTTCTTTTTTGACCATGAGTTTGCATTGCCCCTGGGATCGCGAACAAGATGCAAGACTCGAGTGTCGAGATTTGTGGCGCTCAGCAAGAGATACAGGTGTGACGGCGTTTTTGACATGTCGACGATCACCTCGGCTCCCGATACCGTTGCTACTTCTTCGTAGATCGCCTGGATGGCCGCACCGTATTCTTTCAGTACATCCTGCTTGGTCGGCGCAAGACCGGCAGCGATCTCAATGTTTGAGGGGAGGGCCTTTCGCTGTCGTATCAGGTCATCGACTGGCACAGCGTCCACAGAACCATATAGCGAGCGAAACACCGGCCCCCAGAGTGCGCATGACGATATTTTCTCTCCGCACCCGCATGCATGGCCTCCGACGAAGATATTCTCCCACGCATAATTAGCCTCCCCGATGTTCACGTAGCTGGTGATCTCGTTGAGGCAGTTGGCGAGGATGGTGCTACCACTTCGCCCACGACCCGCGATGTAGAGTACTTTGGTCTTCATGCCGTTTCTGCTGAAGAGGATTTCGAGGACGTGGTAGAATGACCGGGTGAGCCGCTGTCAGGGGCCTCGGTGGCCAACACACGATGTAAGGTCGACACGAATCTGTTCGCGAGGACCTCGTCGGTGTGCGTACGGAGCACGTGTTGACGACCTGTTTCTGCAAAGCGTCGGCGCTTGTCCGGATGCTGGGCCATGAATCTCAGTGCGTTGGAGAGTGCGGTTGAGTTGCCTTCCTCGAAGGAGATTCCACCACCGGACCGTCGAATAACATGCGGGATTTCCCCAGAGTCGGATCCGATCAATGCAGTCCCGCAGGCGAGGGCTTCAATCAGGACACGGCCGAATTGCTCTTTCCAGTTCGCTTGGGTCTCGGATGGAAGTACGAGAACGTCAAACAAAGAGAGGTAGTCGGGGGCCTCTTCGTGCGGAACATATCCTGTAAAGCGAAGCCGATCCCCAATGCCCAAAGACTCAGCACGGGAACGAAGGACCTCGGCATAATCTCCATTTCCTACGACCACGAAGCGCCATGGAATGTCGCGCATGGACGACAGCGCGTCGAGCGCCGTATCGAGACCCTTCACTTGGCTTACGCGGCCCATGAACCCAATGACGATCTCATCGCTCCCGACATTTAGATTGGCTTTAAGCTCGTCGTTCGATTCCCGTGGGTAGTATGCCGATTGATCCACACTACCCGGCAGTAGCACACACGGACCGTCATATCCTTTTGCTCGAAGGATCTCTGTAGCGCTGTCGGAGCCGGCAAATGCAAAGGCGCTTTCTCGAAGTACCATGCGTTCGGTTTGGGCGAAGGGCGGCGGATAAGTTTTCTGAATATTTTGCCAGGTAAAAAAGCCGATCGGGCAATCGTGCCACAACCGATTTGCCTGGTAGACCTGAGCGGTAGCGGCGCCGTATGGTTCGTGGCGCACGTAAATCACATCGGGCTTGTCTCGCTTTAGGATGTGCCGAAAGGTGGTACGGTAGACGTGGAGAGGGACGCTGCCATTCATCCAGACAGGTATCGCTTCAAGACGCCCCCGAAATGCGGGCCATCGTTCGAGAGAGCGCTGGTTTCCGTAATCGTCAACCCACATGGATGGAGAGACGAGCGTGATATCAACGTCTGAGACCCGTTCGACGACGCTGTAGAACTGCTGATTGGTAGGTGTCGCGCAGTCGTGGCTTACGACGAGAAGTTTCATCTTGTACCGACGGGGGATTCCGAACAAAGAGTCAGGAAGGGGTTAAATCGCCTAGTTTAAAACTTTCGCGATCATAGATGCGAAGTGCTATCTCTGACGTGATCTCAAAAATATCGCGCCTTGTGTTGAGCGGGACAGAGTCACGCCGCATCTCGAAGATGCTCGCACTGTCACGCTTAAAGTCCTGCACCCGACCATCCGAAGCGTACGCTTTCCCGTTGTTGGTCGTTAGCGATAGGATTTTCTTATGTACGCCATCAGACCAGGGGAGCCCGCACTCTCGATAGATTCGGCGAAAGACCCTCACCGGGTGTGAAGAGAGCTCTTCGTGTGTGACCACGATCCAGTCACCGTGTTTTTCAGCCTGATCAAGCAACACGCGATAAAGCATGCGCCAGTGTGCCATAGACTCCAGCAGGCGATCCTCCCAGTTGGTGTGCAAGAGATGCAGGTCATCTTCTAGGTGGTTGGCGATAACGTCGGGTTGCAATGCGAAGTCGTACACTTCCGGAAACCATGATAATCGCTTCAAGCTGGCTGCAAGCGAAACCGGGTGACGGACGATCACAACCGGCTTGACACCGAACTCTCGGTAGAGAAAGTCGGTCGTTAGGCCCGCCATCGGGTCTTTGATTAAAGCGTGACGCCGAAACCAATTTGCTTTAGCGAGTCGAAGGTAGAAGGGGCCGCGACTCCCGAAAAGTCTCTTCGCGACCTTTCGAGCGAGGGGGTCATCGTCGTATTTCGCAGACGACATCCCGATGTCGTACGTAAAAATGTGTCGCACATGGTCGCGATATCGACGAGCGGCATGCGAATGGTCGTTTTTATCGACGTACCGAGCCTTGAGAGCAATCCCCTCGGGAATCGTATAGCCTCCATTAAATGGCTCGTGGATGTAGTCGACGCTCACAGGGTGGCTCAGTACCGAGGCCAAAAATGTCGTGCCGCTACGGATCATGCCCGTAACGAACACCCATGATTCGATCGATGTGGGGTCAATGGACATAGATCTGTACCTGACGACGAGCGTGAGCGAGAGCTAGACAAAGGACGGCTCGCATGAGGAGATGGACAGCGTATCGAAAAGAGATAAGTACTTCCGAGCCATCCCATTCCAAGAGTGGTTCTCGGCGATTCTTCGGGCCGCCCGGCTCATGGAGTCGGAGGTACGTGTTTCTGCAGCGAGCCGACGCAGTTCGACCGCAACGCGTGTCACGTCGTCGGGATCGTCAATCACGACGCCGGCTGACGACTGGACCAGCTCTGCGCCTCCGGCGGATTGAGCAGTCAGAATGGGGAGCCCCGAGCCAAGCGCCTCGAGGAGTACGAGCGAGCAGGCTTCGTAACGAGAAGGAAAGACGAAGAAGTCGGATGCACGCATCAGATCGGGGATGTCACTGCGAAACCCAAGGAAGTGTACGCGATCGGCAACGCCGATTTCTGAGCACATTTGTGGGAAGGGGCTTCCTTCGATTCGCCCGGCAACAGCGATGTGAATACCTTTCGCATCGGGAAGGGCCTTAATCACGGTGTCGAGCCCTTTCCTCGGCGTTCGAATATCACCGGCAAAAAGCCCTATGGGCACACCATCGGGTAAGCCCAACTGCTGCCGTGATGCAGGACCAGGATGAAATTCAGTTGCGTCGACACCGTTGTGGATGACCGATATGTTCTCGGGGGGGCAGCCAACATGGATTAGTTCGCGTTTTACTTTCTCAGAGACCGCAACCAGCCGTCTTGCCCTCGGCAACACTCGCTGCTCAATGTTCGCATTCACCTTCGAGTACACCCACTGATACATTCCCTTCACGTCGCGGCGAATTTTGGAATCATGAACGTTGGAGGTGCGCCAGGCAGAATGAACGAAGTGAATGATGTTGACGTCTACCGGTGCCCAGGTATTGGCGCCGTTCGCAACGATTAAATCGACGTCCTGTCCGTGTTCTTGTATCCACGATGTGCTCTCCTGGGCGAAGCGTAGATTTCCCAACAACGCATTAGGAGCGTTCGCGTCAGGCATCGGAACCCACTCCACATTCGGCTCCATCAGAAGTCGGTTGTCGACGTCAGACGCCAAACATGTGATGGTATGTCCGTGTTGGGCGGAGAGGCGAGCGAGTTCTAAATTGACACGACCCTGTCCCTCACCCTTGATTAAGCGATTCGTGACAATCGTTATGTGCATGGATTCCTGGCGACGTAGGTGGAAGAGGTGATGGGAGCAGCAACCTATCGAGACTCGGCATTGTCCGTCTCGGACGTGCGATCAAGGTGGTCGAGAGCGCCGATCGTCAGCCAGGTAAGCGGTGTCAATACATAGAACCCCGGCTTGAGCCACGATAAACCGGTAAAGGCTAGCATGCCGACAAAGACGAGCCCGATAAGCGATCGCTCTCGTTGCCAATATCGGACGGCCTTGACGGCGACGAGGACTAGGATGCACAGGTAGAGGAAGCCTCCGATCAAACCGCCGCCCTTGAACATGTCTGAGAGGTCCTTTTCCGTGCTTCCGCCGCTGTCTCCGTACTTGGATGCGGCCAACGTCGTCGCGCCGATTCCTTTGCCGAGCGGATCTGTAAAGCCCGATTTGATCCCGATCCAGAACAAGTGACCATGGATCGCCACGGTCCCCCCAGCCCCAGGTGTCGTCGGAATGAGGTCGGATTGCCGATCGAGAACCCGACTCACGCGCTGATGATCGATTGAGCCACTACTTGCCAGTTGGCCTGCCTGGCTCAATCCCCAGAAGAGGGCCATCCCGCCGATCAGAACTGTAAAAGCAAGGCGTGGGGCCCACGTAGCGATGCTTCGTCCCTGGACTGTATATAGAATCGATATGGCGACGATGATCTTGGCGATCGGGCCGCGGCTCCCCGCTAGGAAGAGCGCCGCAAAGATCACGATGGAGAGAAGCAGAAGGCCGCGCTGCTTTTTAAAGGCGGCGGCACTTGCCACGACCACGACGATTCCGATGTACTGGATGTATTCGCTGATGTTAGGGAATATTGAGATCGATCGGAGCATCTGTTCGTTTGGGCCCAGTGCACTGTATCCTGCGATCCGGTACCAGTCGAGCTGGTATGGAAGCCAACCGTAGAACACCTGGTACAGGCCCATCAGAGCAGCAACGAGAGCAAGGGCAGGCATAATGCGCAAGAACCAGGTGCGCATCATTTGCTCTGTCGTAAACGCTTGTCCGATCCAGAACCAGAGCATCGGTACCAAATAAAGCATCGCGCCGGCGACCCCGACCATCAATCCTCCTTGCTTGGGGTTGAAGATCTGCAGCGTCATGAACACCATGAACAGGGCGATCACCTTCGCGGCCGTGGAGTCCAGCGAAACTCGTCTCCACATTACAGCGGCAATAAAAAGAATGAGCGTAAGCGCGGGACCGACGAGCAGAATCGGATCATTCCCTGACCACCCCGATATCGGCACGAGAAGACGGCGAAGGTCTCCGAGAAGTGTTAGGTAGATAAGCAGCGCGAGAATCGCGAGTCGCACGTTCTTGAGCGCGATTCCAAAAAGAATCAAACCGCATGTGCCTGCCACAACAAGGCGAACGTGTCCTGCATCAATGAGCACTGTAATCGTCGCAGCGCCGAGAAACATAGCGACGACAATCGCAAGGCGTAGCCAGCGTTCGCGCGACATGGTGAGGGAGCTTAGCGTGGTCATCGTGCTAGGGTAGGCCGAGGGGAGGGGACGTCAACGGCATCTGTCGTCTCAGCGATAAGCAACTCGTTGATTCTGGAGGCGAAGGCTTTCACGGAAAAGCTGCGGGCTCGAATCGCTGCATTGTGCGCAACGCGGTCCGAAAACTCTGCGTCGCCGAAGTACCGAACTATCGCTTTTGCCATGGCCTCAGCGTCACCATACGGCGTAAGAAGGCCGGTTTGGCCATGCTCGATGACTTCGGTCGGTCCGGCTGTATCGGAGGCAATAACCGGTCGAGCAGACGCCATGGCTTCGATCACGACAATGCCGAACGGCTCACGGTCTGATGCGTGGACGACGACATCGGCTGCGTGCATCCAGTCGCGAACGTTGGACTGAAATCCGACCATGTGGATAGACTCCTCGAGGTTTCTCCGTTGAATCAGATCCTTGAGGTACTGCGGGTACTCCGGCTCTAGATCGTGCTTCCCTCCAACCACAATCCCTTGAACATCGGGATAGTCCTGCCGGACTTGATCGATACTCTCGATGAAAACATGCATGCCTTTCCAGCGCTGAAGCCGGCCGACGATAACAGCCGTTGGCGCAGTTTCGTCCAGTCCAAGGCGTCGTCGGATGGCGCTGCGGTGTTCAGGTCCAGGTGCAAAGTGTCTAACATCTGTCCCGGGGTGCACGACTGCGGTCCGACGGTGCGGGAAGAGAGCCGCCTGGGCTTTGGCGCCGGCGTTCGAACACGTCAGGACGCGACGGGCGGGAATGGCGGTTGCGAGTCGGTCCATCCAGTGGACATCCGCGGGCAAACCGAGCTGGAACCAGAAGGCGGGGCAGCCGAGCGTAAACGCTGCTGGACCTCCATACACGTGCCCCTTGCTCATCCAGCCGAGAATGCCCCGCGCTTGAACGTCTTTTCCAAGCTCAACGAGCTGGCGAATCGTCCGCCCATATGACATCACATGGCGGAGGCGTCCAGCAGGAAAAACGTGCGTATCGGACCACTCCGACCGGCACTCGTCCACCATGGGGCCATCTTCGAGGAAGACCACATGCCAGTGGATCGTTGTGGGAGCGGCTTCCGGCGGCGTGGTAACGAGTTGTTTAAGCATTAACTCCGCTCCGCCTCGCTGCTCCGCCAAAGGCATTACGACGATCACGTCTACTGTCATGGCAGGGAGGATTCGATGAGAGGGGAGGGTGTCGTGGCATCGTTTGGGTTTGTTGGAATCGCTCGTTCGAGTGAGTCCATGAAACGGGGGACTGTGATGCGAAAGTCGTACGTTTCATTGTACAGCCGGCGTCCCGCTTGACCTATCGTTTTTCGTCGACGTGTGTCTTCATAAAGCTCGGATGCTCGGGCACCGAAAGACGCTGGATCGTCGGCGGGGGCGAGACAAAAGGCCGTTCCGTCAGCTTCAATCAGGGCTTGATCCGTGAGGTGGCCTCGAGTGCCCAGTGTTGGCACGGCGTGCTGGAGGCCGGCCATAAATGATCCGCGTCTAGACGAGATGCCGTCCGGAAATGGCGTCAGATGAAGGTCCATGATCTGCAGGTGACGCGAAACGTCTTCGGCGGGAAGACGGCCGGCGTCAACGATGCAATGTGCCGGTAACATTTGCTTAAGTTCGGTCCCATTCGGGCCCACGTAGAGAAGCACAGGATCTTGTTCTCCTCGTGACTGTGCCCGGCGTCGAATTGCCTGGACGGCCGCGTCGATGTGGTCAATGAGTCGGCCACGAAGGGTGCCAAAGAAACCAATGACGAATCGGTCATCAGAGAGCTCAAGGAATTGCTTCAGGTCTGTTGAGCGTTCATTGACGAGGGGTATATTCGATCCGATTGGAAAATGGCAGACGGGTGTATCTTCGAACCAGTCATTGTATCTATCCACCCAGGGAGCAATGGAAAAATAGATCCGGTCTGCCACTCGTCCCAGAGCCCGAAATTGTGCCCGCTGCCACACGCTCATTATGGCAAACTTCCAAGAGATTGCCGGTACGAAGTCCTCGTGGGCCATCCAGGCAATTCCGATGGATGGATCTGTTCGTTTGAGGCGGTGGAGTGCCCAGGGAAGAAACGGATTCAACCCCCATCGACCATAACTGAACTGATTGAATTGAACGAGCAGCCAGTCGGGCGGGTCAGAGAGAACCGTTTCGATAAACTCGCTGGTGCGCCAGATGGGTTGAGTCGCGAAGGCGTTGCGGCAGACGCGAACATCTGGGATAGGGGTGACCTCCGATGCCGCTGTGAGCACCCTCACGTCCGCACGAGAGGTCATCTCTCGCGCGATCCTCGAGGTATGATCGCCGATCCCGTCTAATGATGGAGGCAATGTGGGGAAGAGGATGTCGATGCGCACGGGACCCGAAGTGGTGGGGAAAGGAGAAGTGTGAGCTTACGAGGCGATAGCGTGCTTGGCTGGATAGCAGTCGAGGACCACATTCCAAAACCGCCGACGCTGCTCCTCGATGCGGAAGCGCGATTCGGCTAATTCAAGCGCTCCCTTCACGACGTGCGCACGCCGCTCTGGAATGGAACGCACGGCCGAGAGGATGTCCTTCGGATCGAGGGACTCGGAGAGAATGCCGGCGTCGTGTCGTCGGAGCAGGTCTGCGGCGGCGGACTGTTCGGGTCCGTGATACAGAATCGGAACCCCGGACGCTACGTAGGTGATCATCTTTGTTGATAGGCTGAACCGGACAAACGTACTGAACTCGCTGTCGAATGGGAGAGGCAGATATAAAGCGTCTGCTTCGGCTATTTCTCGTTCTACGTCATCTTGCGTACCCCAACCGAGAACGTCGACCGGGACCGATCCGGTCGTTAGTTCGAATGGGATGCTCCCTCGGACGGTCAGTCGCACGTCAAGGCTAGAGTCGGACGCTTTTAAGCGCTCTAAAGCGAGAACCAACGCCTGAAATGGTTCACGATACGTCATGTGCACCGAGCCCATGAAGTAGAGATGGAAGGAACCGTCGTGGGCGCTCCGTGGCGCGGGTTGAATGGTGTGAACGCCATCTGTTACGACGGAGTATTGTCGGTCCCCGTAGCGGTTGTTGTAGGCCTGTCCCATTGCATCCGATATCACCATTCGAGCGTCCGATTTACGCCAAACAGTAGCTAGGCGCTTCATGGCCTGCGTTAAGTAAACACGATCCTGGAGGTTGTACGTCAGATCGTCGTGGACCGTGAGGATATACGGAAGGCCGAGGTCACGGGACACGAGGTACGCATCCCAAAAGTCGATTCCATGGGGGATAGCGTGAATCAGCTTGACGTCCTGTTCGATGCAAAGCGACCGAAGTTGCTGACGAAACTGCGGGCGATAAGCGAGCGTGACGGCGGAAATCGGATACGACAGTCGCGTATGCTCAATACGTCCGAAGTAGGGACGCACGGGAAGGTGCCGTTCTCGCTCTGTGTCCATCTCGTTGGGCGCCTGCGGGCTCGTACACACGCTCAGAATCGGTACGGGTGCGCCCTCAAAGAGCGATCGGAGGATACGAGCACCGCCACCCGGAGACGCAAGTCCAAATGGCTGAACAGAAAGAATCATAGGGGCATTCAGGTTTTGAGCTGTGCCAGCCGCGACGCCCAGCTTTCATGGATCTCTCCGAAGATGTCGTCGAGCGATTTGCTGATATCCCATGACGGGTAGTGGGATCGCATTTTCGTGAGGTCGGAGATATAGCAGATATGGTCACCCGAGCGGTTTTGCTCGTCGTAATCATACAGCATTTCTTTTCCGGAAATAGACTCAATTATCGAGAACGCCTCGAGAATCGAGCAACTGTTTTCCCGGCCGCCGCCGAGGTTGTATACCTCTGCCGTCCGCGGCGCTTCGATGAATGCCTCCATGAATCGCGCAACGTCCAGTGAATGGATGTTGTCGCGTACCTGCTTCCCCTTGTAGCCGAAAATCGTGTACTTTCGGCCGATCATATTGCATTTGACGAGATAGCTCAGAAACCCATGTAGTTCGACACCTGAGTGGTTCGGACCGGTTAAGCACCCGCCGCGAAGACAGGCCGTTTTCATGTCGAAGTAGCGTCCGTACTCTTGTACCATTACGTCGGCAGCCACCTTCGAGGCGCCGAAGAGCGAGTGTTTTGATTGGTCAATTGGAAAGGTCTCTGAAATGCCGTTCGCGAAATCACGGTCCGCGTAGTCGTATCGCGTTTCCGTTTCGACGAGGTCAAGCGTATTGGGTCGATCGCCGTAGACCTTGTTCGTCGACATATGCACGAACGGGCTTTGCGGCGTGAACCGGCGTGTTGCTTCGAGCAAGTTCAGCGTCCCAACGGCGTTCGTGTCGAAGTCGTCGAACGGAATAGCTGCTGCTCGGTCATGAGAGGGTTGAGCGGCCGAATGGACGATCGCGGTCGGTCGAAGGTGGTCAATCAGGTTCAGCACGCCCTCTCGATTCCGGATATCGAGTTCGTGGTGCGTGAAGTCCTTAAGCGTCGACTCCAGTCGGTGCTGGTTCCATCGTGTATCTCCTTCGGCACCGAAGAATTCGCGTCGCAAGTTTGCGTCGACACCGTGCACCGCCCATCCTCGCTTTGAGAAGTACGTGCATACCTCAGATCCAATGAGTCCAGATGAGCCGGTAACAAGTAGTTTTCTAGGCATTTGAGGTTGATGTTGGGGCGGAACGGGTCGGTGAGGGCGCGACGGTTTGCTGTGTTTGGATCCGTCTTTGAAAGAGCTCGCATGCAAATTCGTAGAGCTCCATGTCAAGCTGGTGACTTTCGATCAATGTTCGACGCGTCTGCTCGGACAATCCATTGATGGTGGGACGGGCGCGCGTCTGTTTGTGTCTTCTTCCGGTTTCATCAGCCGGCGGATCAGCAGGAAAGCCAAGGGCACGGGAGACGTGTGCCGCCGAGGTCGCGAACTCTTCCTTGATCCCGAAAGCGATGTACCGATGCTCAAGATTGTATTTGGCACGGTCGAGCATTCGCTTCTCGAACCATGGCTGACCGATGTACCGCCGCATCAGTTCGTATTCCATTCCTGCCAGCATCTGCGTCATCTCATTTTGGAATCGAGGCATGGAGTAGAAATCGGAAATCGAATTCCTTCGTGCAATATCGTAGAGCGTGTGTTCGCAGAGAGCCGGGTCGCACTGGAGGATGAAGTGGTAGGCCGAAATGGCTCTGTCTACAGGTTGCCGAAGCATGGTCACGTAGCGGCAGGGCCGACGAGTGAGACGATGAAGCCCGAACGCTCGATGGCCTGTGACAACGCGGTGATCGGGTCGAAGAGATCGCCGGAAGGAGAGGAGCGAAGTTTGTGAAAGGATCTCGTTCGGCTCGACGTTCGGGTGGAAGACCCGACGGAAGAAGCTCGTGCCTGCGGTCTTGGGTATATGAGTGAAAATGGTCAGCATCGGTCACGTCGGAGTAGAGTTGCCGAATGAGGTCAGGAGCCAGCGTCAAGTCAGGCCCTCGCGGCCGCGTTGCACGCAGTGGACGGGAGGGGCAGACCTTCACCATCCGGCAAGGCGAAGAAGGGCCTGGACACTGCGCACCGTGGTAGAGTGCATATTGGATTGCGTCTGAGAAAGCCAACGGTGAATCTGCCGCTCGAACGGTCCCCGCGGGTCGGAAAGGTCACCGTTGCTGGGCATGCCGAGCTCGCGGCTTGTTTCACGCCAGTCCACGTCCCAGATATCGATTTTTCGAAAGGTGTCCGGCCCATGGTCGTGAAGCATCTCTACGACGGATTCGTCCCAGTGGTAGGGCGCGTCGTTCTCAATCGTGCGCATATCGATTCCGCGCTGTTCGTAGCCATCCAGCCAGTCGTCTGCGAGTGGCTTCATGTTCTGGATATCGGCGTGCATGAAATTGTACTGCCGATAAATCGTGACAGGTCGCTTGTCGGGCTTGTTGACTCGTTCCCAGCATTGATACCAGCGCTGCTTACTAAGCATGCGCTCCCAGTTGGCGTACTGATAGTGAAGCACATGGATAGATTCAGCATGCTGCCATGGGGCATCCGGCGGCACCGGGACGCGCGGACTGTGAATTAGCTCTCCCTCATGGGCGGCACCATCATCGACGTATCCGAATGGTTTGGATTCATTGTCCAGCCATCCTCCAGCTACATCAGGGCCGACGTTCACCCACCGAAATCCGAGGACGGTACCAGGTGGAGAGTGGATGAGCGTGTCCCACTCGGGATGACTCATCCAGTTGGCTGTCAAAATCTCGTCGGCATCGAGAGCGATCATAACACGTTGCCGATCGCCGATATCGATTCGCCGCGCTTCGTCGATTAAGAGACGCTGACGGCCGGCCTCATCGTATCCCGGGAAGGGATTGTCGACGACATGGACCTTGTCGAATGTTTTGGCGATCGCGCGGCTGTTGTCGTCCGAGTGTTGGTCGGCCACGACGATATGGTCGGCCCAGGTTGAGGCACACTGAAGAAACCGGTCGAGAATCCATGCCTCATTCTTGACCGGCGTCATGCAGATGAGGGCAGGTCGGGGGGAGCGGCTCATAGCGGGGAAGAAGAGCGCCAACGGGGGAGCGAGAACAGTTGCCTCCTAAGCAATGACGGGAAGTTTCTCGTGCGTGAGCAGCTTCGACAATCCCTCTTCGAGACGATGTTGGGCTCGGATGCCAGTGAGTGCTAAAAGTCGGGTAGTGTCCGCTCGTTGGTGCAGCTTGTCGACAGATCGTTTGCGATTTGCCCGCTGACGAATCGTAATATCGATTCCGGTCAGCTCACGAAGAATATCGATGATGTCTTCCGCCGAATATTCGACCCCGGTCCCCACGTTGGTGACGGCATACCCGTTCTTGCGGTCGGTCAGATCGGCCATGGCGGCGGCGATGAGAAGTTCAGCGACGTCTTCGGCGTAGATGTAGTCGCGTTTCGTATGGATATTACCAAGGGGGACCACCGGCCCTGCATGCAGACTCTCTATGATGTGGGGAATGAGATGAGGATTGGTTTCGTAGGCCCCATATGTATTGAATAGCCGAGCAGCGACGACCTGCAGGTCTGTTGTCCGCGCGACGTGTTCGCAGACATTCTCCGTGAGAAGCTTACTCAAGCCATAAACATCCACGGGCTCATGGGGAAGATCTTCGGAGATGAGATCATCGACGCTTGGGTATATCGCGCCGCTGGAGGCCACAACCGCGGTCGTAACACCATGTTGTGCTGCGACGTCCAAGACGATGTTCGTTCCCTCTACGTTGACGCGTAGTGTTTCGTCGGGATTCTCATTACAGAAGGGGATAAAGTGATGCGCGGCCATGTGGAAGACATGGGTCGGCTGAAACGTGCTCATCGCTTGCTGAACAGCGGCTCGATCCAAGATGTCATCTTCAAACACGTCGATATCAGACGCGAACTCGGCGATGTTTTCTGGGGTGCCCGCGCAGAAATTGTCATACACTGCGACGTCGTATGAACGGTTTAAGCACTGTTTTGCGATCCAGCGCCCAATGAATCCGGCACCGCCGGTGATGAAGATTCGTGCTTGCGTCATGTTGGAAGGTCAGGTCGGTCCGAAGGAGATCAAGGCACTTCGAAAGTACTGCGAGACGACGGCTTGGCGCACACACCTGTGGATGATTCGGAAGGGGGATTGCGTGCGGTGACGGTCATCCTCAAGTGCGGCTCGGATGATAATTAGAATCCAAAGCTGCGAACTCGCTGCGCCATTGGTCCGCACGGATAATATTCTTTGTCCACTGTATGCGCATGCGCGTGGGTACGGAGAAAACGCAAAACGGTCCGGCCCACCTGATGGGGGCCGGACCGTTCTTGTAATCGATTGCGATCACGTCATGCAGAGCGAAGCCCCGTTAGACGGAAATGGCATTTCTCGACTGATCCTGGTTCCATGTCGATGGGGCGTTCTGCACAGATTGGTACACCGCTTCTAGCTTGTCTACCAGCGAGTCGACGGAGAACTTATTCTGAACGAGCATGCGACCATTTTCTCCCATTTGTTTCGAGCGATCGGGGTGATCCAAAACGAATGAGATGCCCTCAGCGACACTGGTGGCCGTTTGGTCAACAACAATGCCTCCATCATTGCCTTCAATCAGGGCATCGAGACCATGAGCAGGACCGCCGATGACGGGCTTTCCGTAGCTCCATGCCTCAAGATAAACAGCAGGCAATATCTCAAACTTTGATGGCATGCAAAAGATGTCGCACGCGGCGTACGCATCGGCCTTCTCTTGCTTTGACACGAATCCAAGCACGTGAAGCCGAGGATCTGTGCTGGAAAGCCGTTCTTTAGCGTCATCGGAGACTGGACCGACGAATACGAACTGTACATCTGGATTCCGTTTCCATACGATTGGCGCAGCCTCCTCCATGGCCTTTACGCCTTTGTATTCGACCATTCGTCCGACGAAGAGGACGACAGGTCGATCTCCCAGATCGTGTTGACGGCGAAATTCGGAACCATCGGATGTCGGGGGCAAGAGCGGCACAACGCCGTAGAGGTGAATCCGATCGCGTGCGACGCCGAGATTGACCAACATCTCCTGGTCCGTTTCCAGAAGAGCGAGGACGGCGTCGGATCGCCTGTAGTACGCGACGCTATCGGGGTCGTCCCCGTGCTGCCCGGGATGAACATACGGGGTGACCACAAACGGGATGTCCAATTGTTGCGCCATGTGTTGCGCCGTCCACCCCAGGTAGCCGCCGGCAATCGAGTGGACGACATCAACATCCTTCATTAACTGCCGAAATCGCTCCTCGTACACGCGTCGGAAGAACGGATACCCGAAACGTCGAAGCGCGTGATACTTGTATCGACCGAGCCTGGGGATGGCACGGGTGGCGATTGGAAGCATCCGAAGCCGGTCCATCAGCGAAGGAGTAAGCGCATGAACCGTGACATCGCCGTCGTCGAACCCGGTCGCGGAGGGAAGAAACAAACTGTCTTCTAGTACGCCGAGACGCTTAGGGAGGTCGACGTCGTCGAACTGGGCTGCCGCGACCTCCACATGATCCCGTTTAGCGAGCTCATTCATAACGAGACGCGTCTGGGTCTCTACGCCGCCGACGTAGGGATGATATCGCTGCGCTACGAGAAGTACATTCATGGCACGTCGGAGGCTGGTTAAGTAAGAGACACGTTTGCTGCCGGAACGGTACGCTTCTCTCGGTCGACCATGGCAACCCAGTCGTTACTCGTTTCGTAACCGGTGTTGAGGAGAATGTCGCCGAACCGCTCTAGAAAATAGTCGGCGTGTGCTGTGTTGAAGTGGTTTATCCAGTCTCCGGCAACGCCTTTCCTGTAGTGGCTCTGAGCATCGCTTTCCCCTTTCGTTCGGCCACCCGCTTTCTTCTCGAAGCGATTATCGTAGACCGGTCCGAGAAGCATCGAGCCGCTTACACTGGTTTGGTGTCGAAGCATTGATAGGCCTGAATGTCGACTAACAAGGCGATTCCACGCAGTTTGCAGGAATCGCTTCGTTTTATCTATCATTCGCGTGTCATCCTCCCAGGCCATGAGTTCAAGAAAGTCGAATATCTTAACGAAGCCCCCGTACGGATCCGTTGTTAGATTTTCCATGCGCACCTCGAGGATGTTGTCCCGGTTGTAGTCCCAGGTGTCAATATCCTGAAGACACGCCTTCAGGAAGTCCATTTCCATGAAAAGGCCCTCCTCAAAAGACGTACTCAGGAGCTTGGCGCGGTGCGCCTTTAGATGTGGCAAGCCGTCCACCGGATGGCTGTTTCGGTGGGAAAAATAAGCTGAGACCACAATGTCTCGCGGATCCCGGATGACGTGAAAGCCTTTCGCATCTTTACTCGCCATAAGGCAATCAGCCTGAGAAACATCGGCCGTAATGCAAGAGATGAAGTCTATGTCTTTCGATGCTATGTACGAGCACATTTCGCTTCTCTCGAACCTGGACTCGTAGTCGGTCAACAGGGCGTGTTTGAGGGGCGTCCCGGGGTCTACGACGACCGAGTACGTGTAACCAGCCTCCCGGAGAACGTGCTCGATGATGGTGCGCACCCACGTCGAGGCGCATTTGTGATGGCCAAAGTATGCGTAGTTCATTGTCTTGAAGGGGGTGAGGGAGGGCAATAAGTACTTCCGGACGCTACGTGTCAGAAGGCGAAAGATGCGTATGCATTATCTCTTGCATTTCGATGAGGTCTACATTGAAATCATCGTCTCTCCATGCGCCCGTCGAGTGCATCCGCCTGTATGTGTGATTACGCGAAGCAGACAGAAAGTAGAATGATGGAACGAGATGGTGCGACGGGAAAAGCTCTAGAACAAATGCTCGGTCGGCCCAAAGCAAGTTGGAGAAGCCTGCGCCGTGCGGTCCGACTACGGCCTCGGCATCATAGAAAAGATGGATCTGGTCCTCGTACGAAAGATCTTGCAGCCGATACGAACGAAAGCCGAATGGACGAAGCGCTTCGAGGACGGCTTCTTCGTTTAGAACCTGTCGTCCCTTCGAATTCCCTGCGCGGCTAATATAGATCCTGTTCTTGCGTTCACGGGGACGGTTTGGCAGCATTCGATCCGATACGTAGCGCAGGTACTCCGCCGGTAGGTAGCCCGCATGGCGGCGGGTCATAAAAGAGGTAAATAGAAGCGTATCGAACTCATAGAGCACCCGTCGGCGCAATCTGAGCGGATGGACATTCGACGGAGCCATGCGTGATACGAGAAGCTCTTCGAGCGGAGTTGGGCCGTCTCGGAGTAAGAGACCGATACGATCAAAAGACTGAAAGAACGGTGCTTGAAGAAGAAAAAGTCGGGGGGCGTGATCGATCAACGTGTGATAGTAGTGGTTAAACCTGGACCGCAACGGGGTCACCGGTTGATCGATGCGAATGATTTTCGATGCTGAAAGTGCGTAATGGTCCAGATATTCGGTACGGCGAATCGTACTCATGGACTCCGCTAAAACCTCTCCGTCTCGGTTCAGGATGACGTTATTGAACGGGCAGTAGAGCACGTTTCGTAGAATCGCCGCGAAGGCACGCGGGGAGTCAAAGTGCGGCGCTTGATAGTGCTTTACATCCGGAACCAAGGTGGCATTTTCGAGCTCAACTGTTTCGATACGACGCGGCTCGATAAGCGTCGTCTTTTCGACGTTCGGGAACATGTCATCGAACGTTTCAATCGAGATGTCGCGTCGATCCCGAAAGTGGCTCAGCACCTTTCGGCCGATGGGACGCGTGAAGTCGATAAATTGCTTGAGCATCGTGTGGAGAGGGGCGAACCCGTGGTAAAACGTGGGTTGAGGGGCGTCTACGCCATTTGTACCTGCAGTTTGTGATACTCCCAAAGCTTGCCCTGCTGGTCGATGAGTTCACCGTAGGATCCGTTCTCGACGATCTTACCTTCTTCTAGCACGAATACTTTGTCGGCAGACTCTACGGTAGACAGTCGATGTGCGATGATGATGACCGTTCGGTTCTGCATCAGGTGTTCAAGGGAATCGTGGACCAGCTTTTCTGATGCCGAATCAAGTGCACTGGTCGCCTCATCAAGGACGAGGATGTCCGGGTCTTGCAGGAGCGATCGAGCAATTGCAATCCGTTGTCGCTGGCCCCCTGAGAGGCGGACGCCTCGGTCACCCAGAGGCGTATCAAACCCGTCCGCCATTTCTTCGATGAAGTCGAGCGCATTCGCTTGGGCTGCGACCGCACGGAGCCGTTGTTCGTCCACACCATCCAGTCCGTAGCAGATGTTGTCGCGCACGGAGGCGTTGAACAAGAATGTGCTCTGGCTCACGACTGCAATTCGATTGCGGAGATCGGACAGTCGGTACTCCCGGATGTCGTGCCCGTCGTACAGGATTCTCCCTTCTGTTGGGTCGTACACACGGATAATTAGATCTGCCAAGGTGGACTTGCCGGCTCCGGATCCGCCCACGAAGGCCACTGTCTGTCCCCGCTCAATTTCAAAGCTCACATCCCGAATGACCTTACTCCCTGGTTCGTATTCGAAGCTGACGTGCTCCAGCACGATTCGATCGGTAAAGGCGGGTAAGCGCCGGTTTCCGTCCTGAATGTACGGTTTGTTTGCTGCGTCCAGAAACTCGACAACGTCTTCCAGCGAGCCCCGCTGTGCGGCCCATTGCCCTCGCAAGCCATTTACGTTCTGCAGGAAGGGCATCAACCGAAAGAGGGCGAAGAGATACGTGAGAAGCGTCGCGACACTCATCGTCCCCGCAAGGACGAAGTACTTCATTGCGATCACGATGAGTGTGATCAGAGCCGTGGAGGAGACGGACTGCGAGATCGGGCCGATCATCGAATTCATCCGCCCAATATCGACTGCGACGTCAGCAAGGCGTCGGCTCTCTCTTTTGTAGCGTTCAGCCTCATACTCATTATTGCCCGAAAGCGAGACGGTACGGATACCCTGAATCATCTGAGAGACGATCGACATCACGCGGCTATTGACCTTCGGTATTTCACGTCCTTCCTTCCGTAGACGCCGGACGAAGAGGGTCATCCCACCGAATAGAATCCCACAGAGCAGCACAACGAGCGACGTGAGCTTCCAGGAAAGCAAAACAATCGCGGCGGAATACATCACAATCATGTAGCCCTGGATCATGATCTGAACCGCCGTATCGAAAAAATACTGGACCCGCGAAACCTCTCCACGGACTGTGTTCAGAATCCGCCCCGCGTCGTTTTTCGAGAAGTAAGACAACGACAGTGCGTTGATCTGGTCGACCACCTCACACCGAATTCGGTGCAGGATGTCTTGCTTCATGCGGATGCTAAAATATTGGCCCAGATACCCAAACCCCGCACGCATGAAAATGCTCAGGAGGATCAGGCCCGAGATGTGGAATAATCGGTACTCGACATCAGCATCGACAGCCAGAATATATGTGTCGATGAATTCAATCCCACTTCGCCATGATTCTTGATCTGGTGACGTTAGGCCCTCCAGAAAAGGGATTAGGAGCCCGAGCCCGAGCCCCTCGAAGAGGGCTCCGAGCCCAAGAAAGACGACCGTGACAGCGAACGTCTTCCGCTCATACCAGAGGTGGCGAAGCAGAAATCGACGATATTTGTCCTTCGGGCGAAGATATTTCGTATACAGTGCGCGCAGAAGACGAAGCACCCGCGAGGGGGACTCATTCGTCAGCGTGCCGTTATCGGTCCGAAAAAATGAGGCCATGAGAAGAGGAATGAGTGGGCGTTCCTGAAAGGAAGCATACGCCGCACCCCGGTTGGCATGTGTCTACTGAAGGGGGAAGACGACCGGGGATGGCATACGAAGGAACGAAGGGCGATGGACGAGTACGTACCACCATCGTGCTAAAGCAAAAGGTGTCCTGGCAGAAAGTAGATCGGGCTCGAAACGCTTGAGTCATGCCAAGAAAATCTGTACACCGACGGCTTTCGCTCAGCGAAGTTGATCATCGCTTCGAACCTACAACAGCCTGAAGGTATCTACACAAGCACAAGAATCTCTGAGCTTTTAGCGTGTCGAGGATGATCCAACGGAGAGAAGGAAGACGACCGGACGACGGTCGCGGTACAGCACCAGGCAGCTAAAAGTGGGTCGGAAAGGATCCAGATGCAGGGTGTTGGACCGGTGCGAGTTGTCGACTGACATCCCACCAGCTACGTATGCAGACGTAGGTGTGTGAGCTGACCAATGAGCGAAGTCATCGGGTCTTTCGCGCGATCGGGATCCACAGCGAAGAAGGTTTCTTCGGCCACGTTCCGGCGCATATGGTCAATTCGGCGAGCCACGCGAAAGGGAATACCCCGAGAACGGTCGAAACGGCTCCACAGCGACCACGATAGCGGAAGCCCGCCGAAGCAATCGCGCAGACGCTCGGCCATTGCCGTCTCGTGAGAGATGTCGGATAGCAATCCCCTTTCGACGAGAGTTTCACGAATCTCGTCGGGTCGGGAGGAAGGGGACTGGAGCAAGCCGTGAAGGGTATCAATCAGCGAGAGAAGACGCTCAATGACGACCTCGTCGTTGAAGTGGCTTAGTACATAGCGTCGGCCCTCGGCCCCCATGGCCTCACGACGGCGTTGATCGGTTGCGAGGTCGTAAACCGCGTCAAAAAGCTTCGACCACTTTGCTACAACGTATCCTGTCTGGCCATTGCGTACGACTTCACACTGGCTGTTGTCGCGACTGGGTGTAGAAAGGGTTACGACCGGCACGCCGCACGCTTGCGATTCTGCCAGAACGTTTCCGAACGTCTCGCCCTGACGTGTGATGTGCATAAAGATATCGAATGCTCCGTACGCACGTCTAAGTTCGGTCGGGTCGTCAATTCGATCCAGGATTCGGATGTAAGGCCGCGTCTTCGGATCAAGCATGCCTACTGCGGATCTGAATTTCTCTGACGGCGCGACGGAGACGAGCCAGGCATTCACCCCACAAGCTCGAAGGCGTCGGACAAGGGGCAGAAGAGACGAATGAGACTTCCCAGCATATGATTGACCAACCCGACCCAGCAGCACAGCATCATCGGGGATGCCGTGCGATTGGCGCCAGTCCGTTCGGAGTTTCGACGACGTGGGGAAAAAGCGATCACCACGCACGGCATTCGGTACCGTGACGAGTACCGGCTTCGACGACGCTCGGCTCTTTCGATTCAGTGAGCGTTGTTCATAGGCCCAGCAGCACCACGATGACAACTGGCAACTGGCATGAAGAAGAGACTCGTAGGAGCTTGGCTCACCCCATATATTCTTCTCGATAAAAACAGTTTGTCGCGACAGTCGGCTCTTCAAAAGCGGGACCAGAGACGCTGGGACGCTGTGGGAGTGAATATGAACAGCGTCAGGAGACCATTCCTCGACCTCCCGTAATACGGCGTCCGTTCTCGCCGTACCGGGATTCATGACGCCGATCCAGGTCGGTACGCCCTCTGCTTCAAGATCTGCATACATCGGACCGCTTTCAGCCGCCCACAGCCGGGAATCACGTCCACAGCGAGCATAACCCGTTGCGTAATTCGTCGATACACGTTGGACCCCGCCCGTCTTCAATCCTGGTGTAATCGTGAGTATTTTCTGAGCGCGCGACATGAGGGATAAATATCTGAGTACAAAACACGAAGGCTACAAGGAAGACGTAGCCTTCGAACGGCCGTTCATGCCCGTTATCGCCGATACGGACAGCAACAGGTCATCACGGCGCTTGGCGCGCGTGTAGCCGGTTAGGAAGCCTCGATGCCACGCAAATTGATAGGCTTCGATAAATCGTCTGTCAGAAGCGAAGGAACGCGCCACGATTGACCGAAGACCCTGGGTAATCCAGTTCATGTAGAGCCACACCGGCGTGTGTGTCTTATTCGACGCCAAATGTTTCGCGCATAACGTCCATCCCGGCCACAACGCCTCGCGATACCGACGATCGAGGATCCATTCTTCCGTGTATGTTGCGGGAGATACGCGATGTTCTACACGGGCGTCGGGGACAAATATCGGTTCGCAGCCTGATTCCTGAAGTCGAATTTGCATCTCCGTTTCGTCCCCGACCGAATTTAAGGTGGATCCGGGACCCAGCCGTGGATCGAATCCTCCGGTCGCGCGCAGGTCGTGTGCGTAGGCCGCCCAGTTAAAGCCCATAAATCCCGTAAACCTTCTATCCTTGGTAACGGGGTTGTGGATTCGATCTTGCGCTGAAGCGGGGAGGTATGCTTTTATATGGGTTGGAATGACACGGTTTTTTGGCGTTTCATGTGGCCCTCCGAAATAGGCTCGTTTGGGGGCAGATTCTGCTGCGTGAACGTATGCGTTTAGAATGTCGGAATGGAAGGTGATGTCGTCGTCCGTAAAGAAGATGAGTCCATCTTCGATCGCGCGGAGAGCTGCATTCAGAGCCGATGTTTTTCCCGGACGACTGCGAAAGATATACTGAAGATTTGGGATGCCCGTGTTCGTAGAGGACAGATGACGCAATGTCGCAGAATCACCGTTCTCTACAATGACCGTTTTGTTGTAGCATGAGGGAAAATCACACGAAGCAAGCGACTGAATTGTGCGCGACAGTTTTTCCGTTCGGCTCGAGGCTGCGATGACGATGGAAAGGGAGAGAGGGTGTGTGCGCATAGTCGAGGACCGGTTCGACGAAACATCAAGGGGCGGGCCAGTAGTCAAACAGGGGAATTCCCCCATGGTGCTGAGTTGTGAAACGACTCGACGGAATGGTGCAAGCAGACTAATTCGACAATCGTCCTGGATCGGGCACCTGCCTCGCGCGGTGGACGTATCAACGGGACAATCGGAGCACCAAAAGGGTCAGGCTTGAGGCTGTGCCGATCAGTGTGCTGATCATGCGTAGCCCGATCGTTCGGCGTCGCTTCACTTCAATAGCTAATATATCGTTGTTCTGAAGATCTGGGTATGACGACCCCTCCTCCAATATGTCCTCGATCTTTTCCCGGTAGATCTGTTTTCGTTCGCCACCAACGGATCGGTAGATCACGACATATGGAGTCGATCGCTGCCCGATTTGATCGAGGCCGATTCCTGGAACCTGAACGACGGAGAGAAACTCGACGAGATCGACATCTCGCTCAACGCGCCAAATACCGGGTCGATTGGCTTCTCCCCAGACGTTCACAATCATCGTGGCTTCTCCAGGGCGGGCGTATGTTTGGATATTTGCGTCCGTCGGGGTGCTTCCTGAACCGGCTACGCCCTGCGCATACGTTGATAAAGGCACGCCAGTAATGAAAACAATCACAGTCAGAAACGACGCAAGACGGCGCAGCTCGGAGTTGGACATAGACCTATCACGGAAGGGGGAATTCAGTGTGCGAGAAGATTACGGGCACGACGAGATACGTGGATACTCCTCTGGATTACTGAGGGGTATCAATTTGGGCATAAACATCAAGGTTCGCGATCATGCCAGAAACTGAAATACGGCTGCCACGGGAGTAACCGCGGCAGCCGCGAGACCATTCAGTTTCTTTTTTTTGTAACTGGAAAAACGTCGGCCTCATGAATGAATGAGAGATGAGCCGGTCTCCTCTCTTGGTGTCACCGGTTCTATCGGATGATGGTCATTTTTCCAGTTCGACTTATCGATCGGTCATCGATCTTCACCGTCAGGCGATACAAGTACATTCCTGCCGCCAGGTTACCTGCCTCCAGTGTCAGCCGCTGGTTTCTTCCGGCCTGAATGCCGCGTTCCGGTACGCGGATGACGCGTTGTCCCAGGACATTGTAGACGTCCATGCTAACGACAGCAGGTATGGGTACGTCAAGCACAATGTCAGTCGACGAATGGAATGGGTTCGGGTAATTCCCTTTCAGCTCGAAGGACGAAGGGACGTCCTTCAAAGCACTAAGTGGCAACGACAGTCTGAGCGAGGACACGGTTGAATCGTTGAGAACAAAGGTGGCCCCATCCCTCAGGTCATACGTTCGTCTGCTGGCTCCGCCTCCAACTTCCTCTGCGGTCCCGGCCGCAGCCTTTCCGGAGACGGATACGGAAATGGGATACGCAGACGCCTGCAGCGAAATCGTGCTCGTTGTTGTAGTGAGTAGACGACTATCTCCGTCGAAACGGACGTCGAATGAGCCCGTCGGTGGTTTAGGAGGCATCGCATACTGATCCACGATGGCAGGGTTATTCACGTCCGAGATCTGAAGGACTTGCGTCGCCCCATGTGCATCTTTGAATTGCATCGACATCCGAGGTTCGACTGGTTCGGCATCGGACATCGACTTTGAGCTCGCGATCGTGGCGGAGGAAGTACAATCGAGCGTGATAGTGATTGGGTCCGAAACACGAACCCAGATCCCCTCGAATGGCACCGTCGATGTCGTTGTGGTGTAGCTTCCGTTGCTATAACGGTACGCAGTAACCACCTCGGAGGGGAGAGGAACCGTGCAGTTCGGCCCCGAAATCAAATTCCAGCCCGTGTTCAGGTGCACCCGTACGGATGTAAGCGGGAATCCATCGTACGTCTGGGATCCCCCCGCGGGGGCATTTATCCAGTACCCTTGACCATTCCGGACCTGCGAGAAGGCGACATATCCACCATTGTACCCCAGGATCGAACCTGGCTCAATGAGGGGAAGCAAGGTCGCCGACGGCACAGCTCCTACGTCATAAGACAGTCCCCATAGGGTCCAACCGGTTCCAATTGACTCCGTAAAGCTCGCCAGATCGGCCGGGTCATACGGTGAGAATGTGATCGTCAGGGTTGAGGGAGTCCCCGAAAGAGTGGTCGAGGACTGAGACTTCATGTTCACGACGTTCGAACTCGACGATGAGCTCATCTCGAACGTGCCCAACGGTAACAGTGCAGGCTCCCACGAAAGTGTAATTGGATTCGTGCTTCCTTGTACATCTAGTGTCCACTCGAGGGTAGACGGATAGGTTACGCTCGGACGAATATCCGTGAATAGGTCAAAGCTGCCTCCTATGAATCGCGCGTCGAATGCGTCCACAGGCGGAGTAGGCGGTGCCTTGACATCCTCGCCAGGGTCGAAGCCACTGGTTGCCGTTCCCGACGTGCCGAACGAACGTTGAAGGGTTACTGAACCAGAGGTAACGGACATCGAGGCGACGAACGAGTCAGACGTCGGCAAAGGCTCGAACGTTGCCGTGATGAGATAGTCGGCATTCATGGTGAACTCGATCGGGTTGTTTGTCCCGGTGCGTTCTCCAGACCAACCTGCGAAGTACCATCCGCTTGCCGGTACGGCTTCGACCGACACGACAGTGCCTTGATCATAAAAGTCCTGGTTAGGGCTTTTCACGATGCTTCCCTCGCCCACGACCTGCGTATTAAGCGTGTACTGCTCGATTTGCTCGGAGAAGGTTGCTGTAACAGCAATGTTGGAGTCGACCGTGACCGAAATCGGGTTTGACGTGCCCGTCACATCACCGGACCAGCCAGCGAAAAGCCACCCTGAGCCGGGCTCTGCAGTGAGTTCGACACTTGATCCAGCATCGTACGATGCTTGATCCGGAGTTTTCGTCACCGTTCCAGTGCCTTGGGTCGAGGTCGACACCGTGTATGTGGCGCTTGTGGACTCGGTGAACGTTGCACTAACGGTCACATCGGAGTCCATCGTGACACTGATTGGGTTTGTCGATCCCGTGACATCACCGGTCCACTCGACGAACTCCCAGCCGGCTGCTGGCGTGGCCGTGAGCTCGACGATCGTTCCAGGTGCATACGTGCTTTGGTCCGGGGATTGGGTGACCGTCCCGCTTCCCTGGACATTTGTCGTCAGCGTGTAAGACACCGATGTGTCTTCACTCAAGACTTCGATTGCGCTGACCTTCGCGTTGTTTACTACGCTGGTGAAGTTCAGAGTCAGGGATCCGTCTGAGACTGTTATCCCTGATACTTCTTTAACGAGCGCCGTTAAGGGGGCTCCCGTCTCTGCGAGGATGTCGAAATCGTCGAGGATCAGTGAGCCTTCAGCGGATACATCGAATACCCGCTGTCCAGGGTCATTCGTCCCGCGTTCGACGCCGAAGAACAGTTCCGCAAAGTGTAGTCGGACCGTATATGAGCCGTCGCTCACCGGAATGTCGTAGGTCATGTCCCCGTACCGCTCCGTTCGGTAGAGTGGGTCCTCTTGGGTCCCCGCAATCGCGGTGGTGCTACTTACCTTATATTTGGTTCCGCCGGAGTTGTATTGATCACCGCTCCATACTTCACCCGTGGTCGCTGTGTATGCTGACCCGCCAGTGTTCAGGCGCTGTTCCGATACCAGCTGGAGGGGCTCATATTTAAGTAGGACCCGGTCAGACGGGTCGCTCTGAGAGCCGGATTGGTCGACAACGACCGCGCTCAGTACGTTGTAGCCGCCGTCTGCAGAGCTATTCAGCAAGTTGATGGAGATCTCCGCTGTGCCGTTGTTGTCAAGCGTAGCCGTATACTCCTGGACTTGCTTAACACTGTTCACATCATACGGCGAGACCTGGTAGCCACCGGTTGACGGAAGATGGAGGGCAGCCTCGGTCTGCAGGAGTCGAACGGTCTCGCCGGGCGTGCCCGTTACGCGGACGGTCTGCCCAGCGCTGTTCACTGTTGTGGGGAGCGTGGTGATTCCATCAATAGAAATCGATGGCGTTGCGGGTCGACCGCTTTTCGCTATCGCCACGCCCCCGCTAGTCGTCGAAGATCCATATCCACGGAAGATCTTGCTCGAGTAGCTCAACCCCGTCGAAAATGTCATCTGGACATCTGTGCCCGTAAGCTCAAGGCCAGAAACATGGGCGGCATTGTTTGGCCCCGGAGGTTCCGTGCCTTTGATGCTTGTTGGATCCACATCGACGGAAAATGAAAAGCTTTCGGTCGGGTCGAACTCTGTAAACGTCAGTTCGAGCACACCGTACCCGTCGTCCCCATCCGTCCCGTTTGTGGGTTCGACAAAGGAATGTCCCGAAAAGCCTGTTGATGAACCTCCGTCTGCAGGGGTCAGTGTCACAGCATCAGTTGCACCGGCCGTTCCGAGTGGATCGAATACAGCGTCGGAAATCAGAGCAGATCGAAGGTCAATACGGACGGACTGGATGAGCTCACCGTCGGCAGAATCGTTTGTCACAACAAATGCTCCGGATGAGGAAGTTGTGGCGTCGATGGTCCCATTCTGCGTTACGGCTAAGGTACCAGCCGATGTCTGCGGCGCCTCTTCAATCCGGAAGTACTCGTAATCAGCCTGGAATGTACTTGCACTGCCCCCCGTTGTGGCCATGGTACCAACCGCAAGGCCCGTGGGTAGACCGCTGCTGGAAAGCGTATGCGATCCTGTCATCGCGTCCAACAGCGCGCCGGACACCGAGACCGAGGTTCCGAGCTTCACCTCAGGATTCGAACCCACTGCATATGCCGCCTGTACCGTAGATGCGTCAGGGTCGATGTAGATAAATAGGCTGACATTCTCTGCTGTATCGACGAGTCCATTTACGGGAAATAGTTGGCGCGATACGCTATCATCGGACTCAATTACAAACTCAAGGCCTCCATCGGCTCCCTGCGCGGAAAAGTCAGAACTCGCACTGAGGGTGAGCGAGACAAAGTTGGATTGGTCTCCTGTACCCACGAATATGCCCTGCTCAAAACCGTCGGTCGGCGCGTTGTTAAAGTACGACCCGATTAGCTGGGCCTCGACGCGGTATGGTACGCTGGGCGGTGCGATTCCGAATTGGAAGCCATTGCTCAGATTGTTCGTTGTGCCATACGCTGTGCCGCTTCCGACCTCAATGATAGAAAACTGTCCGGTTGCTCCGCCCGTCAAGAGGTTTGAGGGCTCAAACATGGACTTGTAGTCGGTCGACCCATTCGTCATGAGCCCAGTAAATCCGATGCCGCCGGCGAGATTGACGTTCAAATCCGCAAGGAACAGGTCCTTGAAGGCGGGGACATTCAGATTTGTGCCGTTCGATCCATCAACCTGAAACGGGTCGGTTAGATCGGCTTCGCCGTCGTTGTCGTCATCCGGATCATTCAGATCCGATACGAGAAAGTCCCGGGTGCCACTGTCAATCTCTTCTTGCTCCAGGGCAGCGTCATTATTGAGCGGGACGTCTGATGCGGAGCATGCGTTGACGCCGTTGTCAATCTCATCTGCGTTTGTGTAATTGTCGCCATCTTCGTCGATCGTATCGTCGTACGTTCCGCTGCACAGCAGGTCTTCGTCAGGCTCGAGTATAGCAATCGAGCCTCCACCGCCGTACGTCGCAACCCAGATAACACCCGGGTAGGGTGAGTCGTCTCCTGTAATGGTAAGGTCAAGCGGTGCGGACAGTCCTGAGGCGAGATTGGAGGTCGTAACCACACCTGTTCCCGACGCATCGACATCGACATGCTTGATGGTCCCGTCGTTCAGGCTTGCAAGCATGAGGTCGCCTTGCAGGTTGCCCTGCGCCAGGTACTCTGCAATTCCGTTCACGGACAGTTTGTGCCACGTTGCAAGAGCACCGTCATCATCGCCCGCGCTTCGGTAGTCACACTCAATCGGGTTCGCGGTAGGAACGACTTCGGCCCAGTCCGACGGGAGTTGGGGGTCCCCAGGCTCGAGCCAAGCGCCGTTCAGATAGAGGCCAGCTTCGTCGTTTCCGCGAACAGGGGCAGGGTGACCACCATAGTAGCCGGCTGTCACCAGATGGAGATTATCTTTGTTGTTAACCTTGGGATCTCCGCCCGGGCCCATGCTCGTCGAGCCAGGTTCGTTTGGATCGTATGCATTGGTACACGTGCCGGGGAGATCGCCATCTGGATCGCTGGGATAGTCAGATTCTCCTAATGGATGTCCTCCCCAGCCGGGGTTGGCTCCATTATCAATTACCCACAGGTTTCCGCCCTCGGTCAGTACGAGGTCATACGCATTGCGCCATCCAGGGGAATAGATCTGGACCGGACTGTCGGTGGTGATTTTTGCCTGGTTCAGTCCGTCATTTCCTCCGAATGGGTCGTTTTCGTCGGTGTATCCAGAGGAGGGGGACAGGTCCAGTACTTCAACATCTAGTGTTACACCCTGCGGAGACCCCTGGAAAGGCGAACCGGCAGCTACATACATCTGGTTGTCGTATACGACGGCCTGCGTCCCGTGCCGACCGGAGTTCATGGGGGAGAGCGTTCGCCAAGTTTCTGTGGCGACGTTAAAGGCCTCGACCGTGTCGTAGGCATTCGATTGAAGGTTGCTTTCCCCTCCTGCGACGATAATTTCGCCGTTGATAAGGCCTGTAGGGGCAGCTGCACGAGGCGTAGGGAGATTGCTTGACTCAGCTAGCGTGCTCCATGTCCCTGAGTCGAAGTCGTATACATCCACCTCCGGGACGGTTTGATTGAAGATTGTCCCATCGGATGGGTCCGACTCGCGTCCTCCTATCGCGTATAGTTTGTTGTTGTATACCGTTACGAAAAAATGGTCGCGCGCGTGCGGTGCATCAGGAAGCGTTGTCCATGTGCCGGTAGAGGGATCGAACGCGTCGAATTTAGCAGTCGCCGGGCCATTGTGGCCGTTAGCATTGCCGCCCAAAAGGTAGATCTGCCCGTTATAGACGGCTGCGCCTCCACCGCCACGTCGACGATCGACCGGAATTTCCGCTCCAATCGACCAGGAGTCCGAAGCGGTATCGTATTCGTAAACGTTGGTGGCCGGTGGTTCATTGCAACAGGCTCCTGTCATTCCCCCGACTGCGTACACAACCCCACCTATTTCTACGGCTTGGAAGTGGTGGAGCGAGCCCGGCCAGCCCGTACCGGTTGGCATGGTGGATCCTGCACTCCAAGACGCCGAAACTGGGTCGTAGGTCTGAACAGTTTGAGATTCGCGACTCCCGATCATGTAGAATCGGCCGTCAACATTGATGAACGACGTTTCATGTCGGTCCTCAATGCCGGCCGCATCCGTCTGCCACACCCCGATTCCGACATCGGTTCGTGTCGGATCGTTCAAGGTCGGCATGTTATATTTGTACATGCGCCCGTTCGAGTCCGTCTTCGTCGGGAGCGCCTCGATCGTTGCGAGATCGATGGTTAAGACCGCTGCCGAATAGGCGTATTCCGTTGTTAGAGCAAAATTGTTCGACGGGGCACCAGCGTTCGTGTGGCCGCCGACCGCGACGTAGAGCGTATTGCTGGTCGCGTCCATTTGAATCCCGTTTACGGAATGATTCTCCTCGGATCTTGGTAGACCTCGCACCAAGTCGATGGCAGACCATGACGTGCCATCGTACGTCAATTTCGTCAACACACCGGAATTCGTATCGAGATTTGCATCTGAACCGTCGCTTCCTGCTCCTATGCGTGGGTCGCTTGATCCGACGTAAAGCACTGGCAGCGACTCATCTTGCGGATTCGAGCTAACGTAAATACCGGTTACTTGTCGTTGCCCTTGCCACTCAGACGGTGCCAGCGTCCCATCGTCGTTGTGATTCGGAATACTCTGAATGGCGGTTATCGACTCGACCGCTGTCGCTGTGTAGTTGTTAGCTGAACCTTTGGATATCGTGATGGCCTGAATCAGTCCGTTCTGCTGGGCTACGTACAGTCGACCGTCCGGGCCAAACTGGAGCGAGGTTGGAGCGGAGAGATCGAGGTTTTGCAGCGTGCTGGTAGTAAAGCTTTGCGCTACTGCAGAGACAGGGTATAACAGCAGCGAGACGAGGAGGAGGAGGAGGAACAGGTATCCATTGAGGGTCGTCGCCCAGGACGTAAAATACCGTCGCGTGACTCTTCGTAAACCGCTCATGATTCAGCCGGAAGTAGAAATGGGAGGTGGCCAACCTGTTTGCTACGATTCATTCTGTATTTAACCGAGCATCAGGAGGCCGGGAGAGATTGAGTACATTGAATGTATGGTTCTTGTACGTGCTATCGCGTCAACCACGCTAGGATCGGTATCGATTACTTCTGGATCATTGATGTACAACCTTTGAAGACCCACAGCCCAACCACGAGTGTGCTCTTCCTTTGCATTCTAGGCGCAAATGCGCGAATGCGCGTGAATGACTGCAGGCATACATGTGTTATTTCAGACTCGTCGAGCGATGGCAAACTCGGTATGTGATTCTCGTAAGAACAAGAATAGCGAACTGTGGGCGTGTAGGTGGGCATAAAAAACGTACGCTTAGTGTGGTCGTGATGGCGAAGGGCCATCTGGATGAGCGCACTGAGGTTTATCGTGTATCCATATCATAACTTTTTATGAGTGGATCATGATGAGCCACGTCCGTGGGGGATATGTGGCGACTTGGGAGAGTCTGACGACGTATGTGTCGCGACGGCGTGCTCCAGAGGATTGCCTCGCTGATGCCTAATCCTGCGCACCGATGCGCCGCAGTCGGTACAATGTGCGAGGCCGGTCAGCGGATACTGTGGAGCATCTCTGCTATCCCTTCCGATCCGACAGGTCCGCTGCCCGCCCTTCGCGCTTCATGATCCCTCTGTTTGTTCACGTTCGGCGCCAAGGTGCTCCACTCACCGCATCTCAACTGCGCAAGGAGGCGGCATCGTTGCTCGAGGTCGTCCCCGGCGTGCTGGACGTCAGCTTGGTGTCTCCGTTTGCTGGCATGTCGTGCGTCCGGCCGGAGGGAGCGACCGAGCGAACGTGGATCGCGGACGATGGGGAAACGGCGTGCGTAGCAGACGCGAGGTTCGATCACATCGATGACCTCAGAGCCGGATTCCCCGTTTCTCCGAACGCACCCGCTGCGGACATTGTCCAGGCTGCGTATCGGGAATATGATGGAGATGCGCCTCGATACCTTCCGGGGGATCTGGCCATCGTGATCTGGGACGAACGCAAGGAACAGCTTCTGGCAGCACGGGATCGCATTGGAACGCGCCCGCTCTTCTACCAGGAAACGAGCGATGGCATCGTTGTGTCATCCGAGTTGGTCGCGTTTAGGGCCTTTGGCGGGCTGGATCGGGTACGAGAGGACGCCGTAGCCGAATTTCTTGCAGGTGCCCCACGATTGGCATCCGCAACGATGTACGAGCGGGTCCACCGCGTCCCTCCCGGGCATATGCTCGTGGCGGACGGTGCGGGTACACGGGTGGAGCGCTATGATGCATTTCACTCCGATGCTTGTTTTCGCCGAAAGGACCCGTCCGATGTTCGGGCTGCTTTTCTTGAGCGGTTCCGGTCGGCCGTTCGAGTGCGTTGTGATGCCGGAGGTACCCCGGACGAACTGGATGATCGTCCGCCGGCCGTTCTGCTGAGCGGAGGCCTGGATTCGTCGCTCATCGCCTGCTGTGCACGAGATCATGCCCAGACTCGCGACCGCGGACCCGTCACCGCACTCACGTCGGTCTATTCCCGGGAGGAGTGTTCGGAAATCGACTTCGTGGAGGCCGTGACCGAAACCGGCGGATTCGACTGGATGCCCGTTCCGGCGGACGATCTCCGTCCAATCGATCATCTTCTGCAGATCGTCTCTCGGCTACGCGAGCCTCTTTTTGCCCCACATGCCTCCGCCTCGGAGGACCGGTTCGAGGCGGCCCGCGACGCCGGCGTCCGTATCCTTCTGGATGGACACGGAGGCGACGAAGTCGTGTCACACGGGCCGGTGCGAATGAGAGAGCTGGCCGTGAGCGGTCGCTGGTGGCAGCTCGCGCGAGAGGCGCGGGGAATGGCCGATCCGACGATCCCTCATCACGCTGCGCTCCTCTGGGGGTTGGCCGTCTATCGTGGCGTCGGGCACCGGTTGACGCAGAATCTCCCTCACCGCGTTCGAAGCCGAGTTCAGAGTTTGATAGGTCGAATGCAGGCAATGGCCTCGCCCGAACGCGGATCACCCACGGCGACATGGCGCGACGTGCTGCGTCCAGACCTCGTGGACGTCTGTTCCGGACGAGTAGAACAGGCTCGTCGGCTTGACCACAGGGCCGCGTCCACCAGTCACGAAGCCCACCGTCGGCTCGTAAGCGGGACTGACCAGCCGTTTTTTCTAGAATCACTGACGCGTCTCGCAGCCTCACACGGCGTGGAATTGCGGTTTCCCTTCTGGGATCGTGACCTGGTGGAATTTTGCCTCTCCCTTCCAGGCGAGTGGAAGTTAAGGGACGGTTGGGATCGGTACATCCTCCGCGACGCGACGGCGGGCGTCCTTCCCGATGCGATCCGCTGGCGTACGGAAAAAACCAACTTCTTTCCGTCCTTTCGCGATGGCTTGCGGGCCGAGATTGAGAGCGCCCGTAACCTCATTGAGGACGAATCGAATCCTGCGCGACCGTTCGTTCAGATTGATACGGTCCGCTCTCTGCTGAACGTGGCGTGCGACCCGGAAACCCATCCCGGCGACCTGCTTCTTCTATGGCGAGTCCTCGTTCTCTTTGCCTGGCTCAAAACGCTTCAGGATGATCTGGACTCCGTCGCTTCGGGATCCGCCTGTTTTCCGCGCCAAGGCTCACACGCCAACCCTGCTATCCCCACCCCTTGACACCGATGAATCGATACATCGCGTACGGTCTACGTATTCACTCCGACCTCCCTCTTCCCGAACTCGTCCCGGCAGAAGGCAACGCAGCCCCAGATGTCGTTATTCGCCTGCAGTCTCTCGACCCGGATCGGGAAGAGATGGACGAACCGGACACAGCATACTTTTCGTGGGAAGAGGTGGGACGGTTCGAGGCGCGTCGGGGAAAACACGTGATCGCAGATCTAAACGATAATGTCGATCCGGACATCGCACGGCTCCCTCTGTTGGGACTCGTGCTCGGGGCCATCCTCCTTCAGCGTGGGTTTCTGGTGTTGCACGCGAGTGCCGTCGTGGTGGACGACGGCGTCGTCGCATTTCTCGGCCACAAGGGATACGGAAAGTCGACGACCGCTGCCGCACTTCACGCGCAGGGACATCCTCTCATCGCCGACGACCTTCTCGCGGTGCATGTCCCGCAGGACGGCTCGACGCCGCTGGTCTGGCCGGGTTTTCCCGTACTGAAGCTGTGGCCCGAGTCGGTTTCGCCCGCAACAGGGACAGGAGCGGAAGCTTGGCCGACCTTGCACGAACGTGTCGAAAAACGTCTTTGCACGCTACCGCCTGAAGTTGCGCCGGATACGCCGATTCCGCTCCGTCGACTGTTCGTTCTCAAGCGAGGCGATCAACTGGCGATCGAGCCGCTCGCCCCATCGAAGGCATTTATTACGCTGCACTCGTTTTCGTATCACTTACCCGATTTACGAGAGCGTCTCCAAACGGCTGACCGCGCCGCAACACCCGTGGCGCAGTACGGAGAAGTCGTTAGCCATGTCCCCGTGCGTCACCTGGTTCGCCCAGCGGATCTGTCGGCGCTTCCGGAGATGGCGAACAGAATCGTAGATGAGATTCGAGGAGGGAGTTCTTGCGAGAAGCCCCCAGAAAAAACAGTTGCGGAATAAACCAAGAACGGAAGGGGCGATGGAGGGATGGAGCATACGATACCGGTTCGGCACCACGATCTTGGCTCCCTATTCCCTTCAGACCGCATTTACCCATCCGCCGATGAGGTAATTCACTATGGCATAGGGTCGATTTGACTCATGCCCGTCAAACTCGGGCGCCGGTGTCGTTTTCGTGCCGCGCCTGATCGAGAAGGCCGTTTCGGCGGTCTTCGTTTCTTCTCACAATCACTCGCCTTCCAATGGATAACAAGAAGAGCAAGTCGTATGAGCCCCCCCGCTTGAGTGAACTCGGGCGCGTGGAGGACATCACCGCTGCTGGTCAAAATGGCTATTGCCTGGATGACTCGTTTCAAGCGGGGACGCCCTTCGACGACCTGACGTTCTCGGTGTGCAGCTAACCTGAGCAAGGTTACTGGGCAAAAAGGGTAAACCTCCCGGTGGCTACGAAAGCGCCGGGAGGTTTTTGTGTGTCAGCGTATTTTGGGGCGGTCAGTCGTCCGACGTGTCGATAAGTTCGGTGAGCCGTTCATCTGCACGCGACGCTCCGTCACCGGACGTCGAGTGACATTCGTAGAGGGTCGGGCAATTGAAATCCCACACCAGCACGTAGGCGCCATGGTGGTCAACGTCTGTCACGTGTGAGATTCGCTGTGCCGCGAGGCGCTCTGCCGCGGCCGCGGATCGACCATCCTGTTCGTTATCGAGCGCCCACTGGGCATGGCTGCAGGTGAGCGCCAGTTCGAGCGAGTTGCCGAGCGTGAGAGCAAATCGACGAGCACCGGCCTGCATGGCGTCTTCGTCGCCCATCGCTTCTTTCAGCCAAACGACAGCGTCCCGGAAGGCGCGCACGGCCACGGCCATCGCTTCCTGCAGGCGAGGGGCCTGAACGCCACGTGCACATCGCTGAAATTCTTCCTTGAGCGGCGCAACGCCTCCGACCGACTGGATCGCTCGCAGGGTGTCGAGGGACAGCACGTTGGTCGTGCCTTCCCAGATCGGTAGCACCTGAGCGTCGCGAAGCAGAGTTGGAAGGCCGGTGTCTTCAACGTAGCCCGCTCCGCCGAATGCTTCGAGGAGTTCGCTTACGGCGGGAACGACCTGTTTGCCCGTGGTGAGCTTTGTGATCGGCGTAAGGAGTCGAAGAAGGCCCTGCTGCTCACCTGTCAACGTGCCATGCTCGGCTTTCCCCAAAAGCTCAGCGACCCGAAACGAGAGATGCAGCATTCCTTCATAGGTTGCCTGCACATCGGCAAGGGTCTCTTGATGGAGCGGATGGTTGATTATGGTATCGCCGAAGGCTTCTCGTTTCCGCGCATAATCCCGGGCGAGGGCGAGTCCCCGCCGCACGAAGCTCGTCGCCGTCACCGCGTTCCAGGTCCGCGTCACGTTGAGCATCGGCGCAATGTTGCGCGTCCCGTTCTTCAGCTCACCAACGGGGTAGGCGCGCGCGCCATCGAGGTCGAGCTCCGCGGTCGGCAGTTTGCGCGTCCCCAGTTTGTCTTTGAGCCGGTTGACGGCGATACCGTTGGCAAGCGTATCGTCTTCACGGATTGGCACGTAAAACAGGGCGAGGCCGCGACCACCATCCGGGTTTCCCTCCGGTCGGGCAAGTGCGAGCGCCATGTTTGCCGTGATCGCGCTCGTGAACCACTTTCGACCGTAGAGCCGCCACGTTCCATCTTCGTCCTGTCGCGCGGTCGTTTTCGACCGACCGACATCCGAGCCACCGGATAACTCGGTCATCCATTGACCCGAGGTCCAGAAGGTCGCTGGGTCGCGACTCGTCAGGTGCGGAACGGCCTTCTCAATGAGGTCCTCATTGCCGGAGGCGAGAAGCGTGCTGGCCGCGCCATCCGTCATCGCGAGGGGGCAGCCGTACATGTCCGTGGAGGGAATGAAGAGATGCGCGAGTGCGAACTGATGAACGCGACTGCAGTCGCCCAGCGTGCCCTCGTAGCCTGCAGCTACAACGCCATACTCTGCCGCGACGCGCTCAGCGCGCGTCCACACATCCGTGACCTCGATCTCGTCGACGCGATCCCCCCATGCGCCCCACCGCGTCAGAACAGGTTCGTTTTGCAGGTCGTTTAGAAACAGATCGTACAGCTCGTTTCCCGCGAGCTCGCCGAGTGACCGAAGCTCTCCCTCGACGCGTTCAAGCTGATCGGCTGAAAGCGTGCGAGCGAGATAGCTTACCAGCGCGCGGTCATTGTCATACTGATTTCCGAGTGCGGGCGGCTCCTGTGTAACGTCAGCATCGGAGGGAGTCATGGCGGGGCGAGGGCTTTCGTGGAAAACGTTTCGGTCAGGATGGACATCGGTAGAATCACGTACGCCGAGTTCAATCGGTGCACCGGAGATGTCAACAGACCCTTATTGTTGTACGCCGCATGAGAGTGAATGCGCCGTTCATTATGGAATAATCGCCCATTCGGTACCGTCCAGAGCCGGGTCGTTACAGGTTGCAGCTAGGAGCGGAAGAGCGACTGGGCCGTGGAGTCCTGGCCAAGCATCCGTGCATCGTAGGTTCGGCGCGCGGCGATGTCGTCGATGCCCTGGGTGGCAAAGTGCTCGACGACCGCGACGGCGCGATTTCCTTCGCGCGGCATTGCCCACTGCGCGTGACGGGCGAGAAGGGCCAGTTCGAGGCTTTTGCCAATGGTCATGGCGAAGCGGCGTGCGCCCGCTTCGGTGGCATCCGGCGACTCCTCCAGCGATTCCGCCAGCCACATGACGGCCGACCGGAAGGCCGACTGTGCGGACTCGACGGCCTGAACGAGGACAGGCGATTCAACGGCCTCGCGGCACCGGTTCAGTTCGTTTCGGATGGCTTTCAGGCGGCGTTCGCGACGAAGCGATTGGAGTGCTATGAGGGACATGACGTTCGTCGTTCCCTCCCAGATCGTGAGTGCGTGGACGTCGCGGAGCAAGAGGGGAATGCCTGTTTCCTCGACGTAACCGGCCCCGCCGAAGGCTTCCACGACTTCCCCGATCACCTGCACCGACTGCTTCGCCGTCAGTAGTTTGACGATGGGCGTGAGTGCGCGAAGTAGCTGGACGCCGTCGTCATCCAGTTCACCGGCTTCAAGCTCGCCCAGCAGTTCGACCGTCCGGAACGTCAGGTGGAAGGCTCCTTCCATCGTCGACTGAAGCGAGGCGAGCGTATCGTAATGAAGGGGTTTCTCGATGATCGGCGTGCCGAAGGCCTCGCGCTTCCGGGAGAAGTCGCGGGCCAGTGCCAGGCCGCGACGCATGAAACCGGTCGCCATCACGGCATTCCAGACGCGCGCGATCTCGACCATCGGCGTCAGGTACCGCGTGCCATGACGCGTTTCGAGAGGAAGCGCCTTCGCTCCGTCGAGACGAATCTCGGAAACGGGAATCTTTCGGGCGCCGAGGTTCTCCTTGATTCGGTTGACGCCAATCCCTTCGTTCGGAGGCGTGTCGGGATTCTCGCGAATCGGGACGTAGAAGAGACCGAGTTCGTCGTGATTGCTTTCGCCGTTTTCGGCGCTCTTCCCAGGACGTTCTGGATGCGCCAGGACGAGAGCTGCATTCGCAGCGCTCGAGGAGGTGAACCATTTTCGGCCGTGGAGGGACCACGTGCCGTCGTCATTTGGCACAGCTCTCGTTTTGATCCGGGAGAGATCCGTTCCGCCGGCCTGTTCGGTGCGCCACTGCCCGCATGTCCAGATGGATTCCGGATCGCGGGAGAGAAAGTGTTGGACGGCCTCGGCCGTGTCGCGGGGCTGCCCGAGATCAAGCAGCGTACGCACCGCCCCGTCGGTCGTCGCCATCAAGAATCCGATCATGTCGGTGGATGGCGTAAACAGGTAGGCTTTCGCCATCTGATGGACGCGACTGTACTTGCCGTGCTCCCGCTCGTAGGCCGTGGCGATAATCCCGTGCTCCGCGGCTACCTCAATGGCGCGTTTCCAGCTATCCGTCAGCTCGACATGATCGATCCGGTTGCCGGTAGCATCCCACTGAGTTAGCTCAGGGCGAGACGTGCGATCTGACAGCTGTAGATCGTAAAGCTCGCCCCCTGCCTTTTCGCCCAATGCTTCGAGATCGGGGCGTACGTCGTTGAGCACGTTGTCCGGAAGAAGGCGCTCCAGATATCCCTGGAGAACGCGGTCATCGGAGAACTGATTGTCGAGTTGTGCAATTTTGGAGGCGTTAGGAGGCATGCAGCCGAGGCGTCGTCGTGCAAAAGGTCAGCGTCTAACAGTGCGCACGTTGGGCAGTCACTGCGCAGTCTGAAAATACTGCAGTCACTATGCCGAACTCGTCGTTACTTCGAGCACTTTAAGCGAAACCCACGCAGGGAAAAACCCTGCTATTGCGCCAGAAATGAGCAGGGGCGGGTTGTGGCCAGCGGGATTGCTCGTGTGTATGGATTCGATCGGTTGCTTTCAGCGATCAGGACGGTACGGAGATGTCCTCGGCCAAAAATCTTCGGATCGCATGCGTTACGGCTTCGGGTTGCTCGACCGCGGAGGAATGGCCAGCCTGTGGGACGATGAGCATCTTCGAATTGGGGAGGGCGTCGTGTGCAGCGGCAGTTTTTTCGGGAGGGGTCGTTACATCTTCACCACCGACCATGAGGAGGGTAGGCGTCCGCGCTTTCCCGAGGAGCGGCAGCGCGCTTTCCCGCGAAAAGATGCCCCGGCCGGCCGGAACGATGCCGCGTGGATCCTGCGCCGTGATGCGCTCGGTCCACATTTCAACCGCTTCGGGCTGTTCTCGTCGGAAGGTTTCACCGAACATGAGAGGAATCACACGGTCGATCACGCTGTCGTAGCCGAAATGCTCAACCATGGTGAGCATGGCCTGATACTTTAGCCAGCGCAACATGCTTTCCGCGCCGGCATCGCTGTCGAGAAGGACGGCCGAGTGCAAGCGGTCGCCGTAGTGAGCCAGCAGGCGGAAGCCGACAAACCCGCCCATGGACAGCCCCACGTAGTGACATCGGTCCACGTCCATCGCGTCGAGTAGGGAGGCGACATCTCGCGCGAGATCCCGGACGTCGTAGCCACCGGTCGTAATCTGCGTCATCCCCTGCCCCCGCCAGTCGAATGCGATGCAGCGATAGGAGTCACTAAGCGCGTCGACCTGAGCGTCGAACAGACGGTGTGTCATCAGGTAGCCGTGTCCAAAGACGATGGTCTCCGGACCCTCTTCTGTATCTTTGACAAAGTACTCGCAACCATTGACGGTAACGTACGGCATATCGGTCGAGCGGATGGGGTAAAATTGGCGTAACCGCGGAGGTGTAACATAAAGCGTAAACACGCCCGCACTTGGAGGGGTCATACGCTACGAGTACAAAGACGTGGTCTACAGGTTTACTCCATATTCCCTGAAGACGCGCCGAGCGACAACGGATTTGTGGACCTCACTCGGCCCATCATAGATCGACGCCCCGCGCTCATGGCGATACCAGAAGCTGAGGAGTGTGTCGTCCGTCACGCCAAGGGCGCCATGAACCTGAATTGCCTGGTCGAGAACCTCGTGCAGTGTATCCGCCACAAAGTACTTGATGGTCGAAATATCGACGCGCGCGGCTCTAGCGCCTTTCTCATCGATCGTCCGGGCAGCTTTCAGCACCATCAGCCGCGCGGCATCGATACGGGCGCGGGACTCGGCGACCCAGTTCTGGATCGTCTGCTTCGAGGCCAGGGGCGTCCCGGGTGACAGTTCCCGCGAGGCGGCCCGTTCACACATCATTTCGAAGGCCCGTTCACAGATGCCGATCCATCGCATGCAGTGATGGATGCGTCCCGGACCGAGCCGCTCCTGGGCAATCGTGAATCCGTGCTTCTCCGGCCCCAGCCGGTTGTCCACCGGCACTCTCACATCATGAAATCGAAGCTCGGAGTGGGAGAGCCAGCCCTCTCCTTCTTCGCCCATGATCGGGATCTTGCGAACGTGCTCCAGTCCCTCGGCGTCCATCGGCACGATGATCATGCTGGCCCGCTGATAGGGGTTGTCGGCGTCGGGATTCGTGACGGCCATAACGATCGTGAAGTCCGCGCCGTCGGCCCCCGTCGTAAACCACTTATGCCCGTTGAGAACGTATGCTTCACCATTTTCGTCGGAGACGCGCTCGGCCGTCGTCGAGAGTTGCTTTGGATTCGAGCCTGCGTTTTCCGGTTCCGTCATAGCAAAGCAACTCCGGACCTCGCCCGCAGTCAGCGGGTCAAGGAAGGCGTCTTTTTGCGCCTCAGAGGCATGATCAGCCAGGATCTCCATGTTGCCTGCGTCCGGTGCCTGGCAGTTCAATGCAAGGTGTCCCAGAGGCGATCGACCGAGGACCTCGCTCAGGCGTCCAAAGTCGTGGAGCGAGAGCCCCATGCCACCGTGCTCGGCGTTCATCTGCGGGCACCACCAGCCGTTCTCCTTCGCCACCTCGCGAGCCGACTCAATGCCGGAGGATATCGCCGCGAGACCGTCGGTTCGAAGTTTGGGTTCGAGAGGGATAAGGCGTTCCTCCACGAAATTCCGCACATCGGAGAGGAGGGTGTCCATGTCCGTCGCCGTGGTCGTCGTCATAACTGAAGTGCGTGGCTCGGTTCTGTAGAGCGAGTGTGATGGGCATCCCGGACTATTCAAGCATCCCGGATCCCACGAGGAGTCCACCGTCGGCCCGGAAGGCGGAGCCGGTGACGAAGTCAGATGCTGGTGAGCCCAGATACAGCGCGAGCCCCGCGAGTTCGTCCGGGTCCGCCATGCGATGCTGCGGTGTCGACTTCAGGACCGACTCGCTGAGGTCGTCATTCGCCCAGATGGCTTTGCTGAACTTCGTCTTGATGAAGCCAGGCACGATCGCGTTGACTTGAACATTTGCCTGAGCGAGTTCAGCGGCCAGCGTTTTTGTGAGCATAAGTACACCGGCTTTCGTGACGCCGTAGACGCCCATGCCTGCCATCGGCTGTTCACCGGCGACGGACGCGATATTAATTACCTTGCCTCCTCCGCGTGCTTTCATGCGTGGATAGCACGCCTTTACCATCCGCCAGTATCCCTTGACGTTCACGTCGAAGGTCTTGTCCCAGTGACTGTCCTCGGCCGTTAGTAGCGGGCCGAAGTGCGGGTTGGTGGCTGCATTGTTGATCAAGACATCGACGCCCCCGAACGCTTCGTCCACGGTGTCCAGGAGGTCGTCGATGGCATCGATTTCCCCGACGTGCGCCGCGACGGGTAGAGCGGTGCCACCGTCCGCCTCGATGTCTGACGCGACTTCATCCAGCGTCTCCTGCGTTCGGCTCGTTAGCACGACACGGGCGCCGGCATCCGCGAAGGCTTCAGCGAAGGCTCGCCCGATACCGCGGCTGGCACCGGTGATGAGAACAACACGATCCTGGACGTCGAAGCGAGCGTTGGGGTCGGGCATGAGGTGTTTCCAGGAAAAACAGGGGGAGGGCGGGAGTAGGGAAGGCGATGTAGCCGGCGGGTCAGTCACCGCGAAACTCAGGCTCTCGCTTTTCAAGAAAGGCCGACAACCCTTCGCGATGGTCTCGCGTCTGGATCGCGTTCATCTGGAGTTCCGACTCGAACTCGATGGTTTCCTTTAGGTCGTGATCCTGTGCGAACTGTAGGGCTTCCTTCGTGAGCGCAAGGGCGGTCGTCGGTCGCTCCGCAAGGTGTTGCGCCCAGTCTGCGGTCGCCTCAAGGAGGGTGCTAGAGGGGACGACTTTGTTTGCAATGCCGAGGTCATGGCACTGCTCGGCGCCGATGGGTTGGGCCTCGGCCGCTAGTTCGAAGGCTCGGTTGTAGCCGACCTGGCGGACGAGGAAGTATGACGCTCCACTGTCGGGGACGAAGCCGATCTGACTGAAGGCCATGATCATGGCGGCGTCATCGGCCATGACGATCAGGTCGCAGGCAAGGGCGAGGGCCATTCCGGCTCCAGCAGCCATCCCGTTGACGCCGGCAATGATCGGTTTGGGACACGACTGGATTCCCTCGATCAACGGAAGATACCGCGTCGTCAGGTGATCGTACAGATCCTCAGGCGTGGGGCTGTCTTTTAGCACCGAAAGGTCAGCTCCGGCACAAAACCCATTTCCCGCGCCGGTGAGGACCACCGCTCGAATCGAGTCATCTTCGCTTACATGATCGAAAGCGTCTCGCAGGTCGCGGTCGAGTGAGGGATGAAGGGCGTTTCGGCGTTCCGGCCGGTTCATGGTCAGCGTGACGACCGCGCCGTCTCGTTCGAACAAGACGGTTTCGTACGTGGGTGCGTCAGCGGAAAGCGCGTCTGGAGTCGGCGTGTCGCTCATGGATGAACCCGGTCGGTTAACGTCGTTAAGTTGATGCTGCAACATAGGACGATCCGTCGCGAAAGGCAATGTGATGGTCGCGCGAAGGTGCTATGCGTTTCGCCTGCTCGGATCGGCCAGGCTTTGCCTACGGTCGCGTTGCGACAGAGGGTGGGTTTGGGAAACTCGCAAAACAGGCTGACATTCAAGACCCTGCTTTTTCACCTCGATCCGGCCGACCATGGGCCGGTCCCCATCCTCTCTCTACCGATACCCCCATGGAGTTAAGCCGACAGTCACTGGTCCTCTCCGGAATCGCGGCTCTGATTCTCTTTGCTGCCGGCGGCGCGTTTGCGTACGAAACGTATTTTCGGTCCGATGAGCCGGGTGTTCATACGGCCGGCATTTCCGAGCGGCCCATCGAGAGCGTCGTGAAAGGGTTCGGCCGTGCCCGCCCGTCGGTTGAGATCCCGATCCGGTCGGAGGTATCCGGCGAGATCATGGAGCTCTACGTCAAAGAGGGCGATCGTGTGCGAGAAGGTGACCCACTGGTCCGTCTTCGCGACGACGACTATCGAGCGGCCATCCAGCAGCGTCGTGCGTCGGTTCTTCGGGCACAGGCAGATGTCGCGGCGGCCCGTGCGGATTCGTTCCGTGTTGCCCGGACGCTCGCGAGAGAAGAGCGTTTGTTCGAACGCGAAATGGTGCCGCAGTCGTCCGTGCAGGAAGCGCAGTCCGCTTACGATCAATCCGTTGCCCGGCTGGAGGCTACAGAAGCGGCCGTCAAGCAGACGGAAGCCCTACTCGATCGGGCGCGCGAGCTGGCGCAGCAGACTCGTATTTCTACGCCGATAACAGGAATCGTTACCCAGCTCAACGTGGAGGTGGGTGAGCGTGTCCTCGGAACGATGCGCGTTCAAGGGACGGAAATAATGCGACTCGGCGGTCCCGAAGCCATGGAGTTTGTCGTTTCCGTCCCGGAAGACCAGATCCGCACCGTGGATGTCGGCGACGCGGCCGAGATTCAGACGGAGTCGTACGGCGAGCGTCTCCTGAAAGGGCGGGTCGTCGAACTGGCAAATGCCGCCCGGATGGGAGAGGGAGGGATCGGATCGGCGTCGGAGCCCGAGTATCCGGTCCACGTTCGAGTCACGAGCCCACATAAATTAGCAGCCCGGCTCGAGCCCGTGTCGGTGACCGCTACCGATTCTGCTGACGAATCGGGCGTGCCCGTGCTGCGTCCGGGGATGAGCGGGGAGGTGCGAATTCTGGCGGCGTCGATCGCGGATGCACTCGCCGTCCCGAGGGCGGCCGTCACGACGAGGAACGTATCACGACTGGACTCCAGTGCCGTGGCAGAGTTCGCACGGTTGCGTCGCCCGCCCACCGGAGAACCGGATGACCTCCGACGCGTCGTGTTCGTGCTAACAGGCGGTGTGGTCCACATGGTCGAGGTGGCTGTCGGCTTGCGTTCGGAGTCTGTGGCCCAGGTGAGCGGTCAACTGCAGGCACGAGATACGGTCATCGTTGCTCCCGAGGACGCTGTTGCGCGCGAGCTGGTGCCGGGGGCACGCCGGTCGGTGGACACCTTCACGGAGGCTTCTGCATACTGATTTCGGCTTCTCGAACGAGTTAGCGACTCCGTCAGAAGCGCGACCCTGATTCGACACGCAAAAATCGTTATGAGCACATCTCTGACCCGCATCGGCCGCATTGCGGTCCGCTTCCTCCTTGGTCTGGTTCTGCTCCTGTCCGGGATTGGGAAATTGCTCGATCCGACGGGCGCCGAATCTCTTGTCGGCGTGGTCATGGGAGCGGACTCTGTGTTCGTCGACTACGCCACGCTCATCGTTTATCTCGTCACACTGAGTGAGCTCGTCCTCGTCGGTTGGCTGGCCTGGGGACGGCACCTAATGGCTGCGTTTACAGCGACCTTCGTTCTGGTGGCGATCTTTACCTTCGTCGTTGGGTCCATCGTGATGAGCGATCAGGTGGTCGCCACCTGTGGTTGTTTCGGGGCGCTGGGACTCGATCTATCGGCTGAAGGGACCCTCGTGCGTAACCTGGTCCTTCTCGCCATTATCCTGACCGGCATCTTGCTGACCGATGCTTCGCAGAAAGCGGAGGCGTAATGGAACGGACCGGTGGCGGGCCGTTCGCGCATCGAATGGCAAAAGGAAAACGCCCGCACCGCACGTTCTCTGACGAGAATCAGAGAACGGGGTGGGGCGCTCTGTAAGCCGTACCCGGCGTTTTCCGGTTAAAGGATGTACCTAGTTGGCGGACTCTACTGTTTCCGGTGATGAGACTGCGGCGTAGAGGCGGTTTACGTCGGCTTTTCCTTTGAAAGCGCGCACGTACCGGTGCGACTCGTCATATACGATCGTGTACGGCACGCCCTCCACGCCGTATTTCTGGAAGAGGGATCCACCGAAATCGCGAAGCACGCGAATATTGTCGAACTGGTCCAGGTTGTACTCTTTCACGTAGGCCTGCAGGGCATTCCGCGCAAAGGTTGAGACCATCAGGATCGTTGCGTCCTGTGGAAGCTGCTTGTGTTGAACGATCTCTGCAGTTTCCTGCTGGCAGTAGGGGCATGTGGGGCTGAAGAACATCAGCACAACGGGTCGGTCCTTCGGGACGCTGGCAAATTCAAATGTGCCGCCGCCAGTGGTCTGCAGGATGCCGCTCGGGAATTGCTGCTGTTGCGTCTGAGCCTGTTTCTCCGCTTCGGACTCGGTTAGCATTCCATATCCGAAATAGCCGATCGCTCCAATCACGATCACGAGGAGGCCGAGGGCGAGGGTACGCTTAGACATGTGGGAAGCGTGGGCAGTTGAAAGGCGAGAACATAGGGGCACCGGTACAGACGCCCGATGCATAAACATGGACGCGCGCCGGACCAGAAAGATGCATTTCTTTCTGCGGTCACCGTTCGCGGAGGTGCTCAGTACCATGTGGGCACTTTGTTCGCGACCGGGACAGCCGGCAGAGAGCGGCCGGTGAGTGAACGGTATCATCCATCAGAGTGATGGTCTGCTTGACGAAACGCAAGCGCCGATCCACTCCCCTTGGTGGAGGGAAAGGGATTCCGTCTTGCTTGACCGGAGTTGGATCGAAGTCCGTCGCATCGGGTACAGGAGCATGACGTAAATTGTATGCGTGATCAGCGAATGTTCGCCGTCTCCTACACCGGTTCCGAAATCTGTCGATGCCTGAAGACACGTCTACTGAAGCGCAAGCGATTCCTGACTCCGACGTCCTTAGCGTTGAGCGCGATGGAGCGGTCGCAACGGTCTGGCTCGACCGGCCGGGTGCACTCAATGCGATGGGCCCGGACTTCTTCGCTGACATGCCGGCGTCTATGGCGGCACTTAGCGAGGATTCGTCGGTCCGGTGCATTGTCATTGCAGCGCGAGGATCGGCCTTTTCCGCCGGGCTCGACCTTAAGACGATGGGAATGGATGTGCTGCAGCCGGACGCTGATAAATCACCCGTGCAGAACCGACAGGAGCTTCTCGAGAAGGTTCGGTACATGCAGAAAGCGATGACCACGGTGGACGAATGCAGGAAACCGGTGATCGCAGCGATTCATGGTGCGTGCATCGGCGGAGGGGTCGATCTCGCGACGGCCTGCGATATCCGGCTTGCCGCATCCGACGCGACGTTCTCCGTCCGAGAAACGAGGCTGGCCATGGTCGCAGACCTCGGGACGCTTCAGCGCCTTCCCAGAATCGTCTCCGACGGGCACGTGGCTGAACTGGTATATACGGGAAAAGACGTCGACGCGGTGCGAGCAAAGGAAATCGGACTGGTCAACCACGGGTACGATAGCGATGAATCCCTTCATCGTGCGGCCGGCGAAATGGCACAGGAGATCGCCTCGAATTCTCCGCTCGCGGTCCAGGGTGCGAAGTCCGTCCTTCGTGCCGGACGATCTCAGACGGTCGAGGAAGGCCTTGAACATGTCGCTCTCTGGAATAGCGCCTTTTTGCAGTCCGAAGATCTTGCGGAAGCAGTCTCGGCGTTCATGGACAAGCGTGCGCCGAACTTCTCCGGCAAATAGGGAAGAAGCACCTGAATAACGTCTGCTCCTTTGATGAGCCTTGCTGCGCATGGAGAAGCCGTCAAGACCCATTGAGGCGTTACCGAAACGTCAACGCGTTGATTGCGCTTTCTAAGCGTAGCCCCTACCGTGAGGTTGAGCGCATCTCGATCTAGTGTGCGCGGCTCTGGATCCCGATCACGGCGCTATATTCCACAGACTACCAGCATCGCTCCGGTTTTCCACTCTGTATGAGTCTCGATCCCTTGCTCTTGGCGGGTCTTGCCCTGCTCGTCTTGCTCGCCGTCCTTGCCATTCGCACGGCAATGTTCCGGACCCGTCAGGTCGCGGTCCGCGGAATTGACGCTCCTGACCTGGACCCTGAGGCACCTCGGAGGCTCGCGCGGGCACTTCAGTTTAAGACCATCACGCAGCGGGATCCGTCTGAGATCGACGCCGATGCGTATCGTGCCTACCGGGAGTACCTGGAGGAGGCCTTTCCGAAGGTTCATGACGCCATGGACCGGACGGAAATCAATGAGCACAGCATCCTCTATCGCTGGGAGGGAACCGATTCCGACTCGGGGTCGGTCGTTCTTGCAGCACACTATGATGTCGTACCGGTCGATGCGCCTGACCAGTGGGACCACGGTCCGTTCGACGGGGTGATTGAAGACGACTTCGTCTACGGTCGCGGTGCCCTCGACGACAAGGCATCAGCGATCGCGCTCTTCGAGTCGATGGAAATGCTCATCGCCGCGGGTTACTCGCCGCGCCGTACCGTGTACCTTGCAATCGGTCACGATGAGGAGGTCGGCGGGGAAGATGGTGCCGCTGCGATCGCAGATTATCTTGAGCAACACGGGGTGTCGCCCTCGGTTGTTATTGACGAAGGGGGAGCAATCACGGTGGGCGCCGTTCCGGATGTGTCTGAGCCGGTCGCACTCGTTGGGGTCGCGGAGAAAGGCTACCTCAGCGTAGAAATTCGTGCCGACGGCATGGGCGGTCACTCGTCCATCCCACCGGAGCAAACGAGCATCGATGTTGTCACCACGGCGGTCCAGCGTCTTCGGGACAACCCGCTGCGGGCGAGCCTGTCGGGCGTCACCGGCGAAACGCTCCAGTTTATCGCTCCCGAGATGGGACCGGCCGGCAAAACGGCATTTGCGAACCTGTGGCTGCTGCGCGGCCTCATCACGTGGGCTCTGACGAAGGATCCCACGACGGATGCTGCCATCCGCACGACGACGGCGCCGACCATTCTCGATGCCGGAGTCAAGGACAACGTCGTCCCGAGCACCGCCCGTGCCGTTGTCAACTTCAGAATCCGGCCGAGCGAGAGCGTGAAAGATGTCATGGATCACGTTCGCTCCCAACTGTCCGACCTGCCGATCACGTTGCATCCTCAACAGCAGGGCGAGCCGACGCGCGTTTCTCCGATGAACGATGAGTGGTTCGATCTCGTCCAGCGCACCATCCGAGAGGTCGCCGACGGTGTTGTTGTTGCCCCGTTCCTGGTGCCGGGGACGACGGATAGTCGCCACTACGCATCGATCTCGGAGCATGTGTACCGCTTCGCACCGTTCCGCCTGACGGAGGATGATAAGCACCGCATTCACGGGATCAACGAGCGTATTTCTATCTCTTGCTACCGGACGATGATCGCCTATTACATGCAGATCGTCCGCAATGCCGACGCGCTCGGCGATGCCCCTGGATCGGACGGAGCCGCGTCTGAGGCACCGGAAGTGACTGCTCACGAACGGTCGGCCTGACCAGTCGGATCAACGGCCGGACATACGGTTCTGGCATAAGGGCTGCGCACGGATTTCTGTGGGTCTGCGACGTGACGCAGATGCATCGGCGCCCGACAACGAGGAATACCATTCCCGTTGCATGGATCGGTTCTGGCACAGATAAGGGCACCGTGAAGGATTTGCGAAGTCGGTGTCCGCGCCGTATGATGGACGTGTTGCTGCCGGTGCGGCCGTTGAGAGCTTCTAGCGTTTGAGAGAAGCCGCTGCCGGTGTTCGTCCTCCCGTCCGCGAGCCAATTGATCCGTCCATGCCTTACACCAGCCCGTACGCTGACGTCGAAATTCCGAATGTATCGCTGCCGGAGTATGTCATGTCCGGATTCGAAGACCGTCGGCAACAGCCGGCGTTGATCGATGGACCCAGCGGTCGCACGATCAGCTTCGGTGAACTCGGAGGTGCGATCAAAGCCTTCGCAGCGGGTCTCGCCGAACGCGACTTCGGACGGGGCGATGTGTTTGCCATTTACATGCCCAATGTGCCGGAATACGCGATTGCGTTTTTCGGCATTTTGCGTGCGGGGGGCGTCGTCACGACGTTGAATCCGCTCTACACGGCGAACGAGGCGCAGCATCAGCTCGAGGATGCCGGCGCTCGTTTCCTTCTGACGGTCCCGCCCTTCCTCGACAAAGCGAAGGAGGCTGCCGACGCATCCGGGATAGAGGAGGTCTTTGTGCTTGGCGAGGCCGAGGGGGCGACGCCGTTCTCCAGCCTCATGCGACAGGATTCGCCAGCGCCGGAGCTTGATATTGACCCTTCAGATGATGTCGCCGCCCTGCCGTACTCGAGCGGCACGACGGGTCTACCGAAGGGCGTGATGCTGACCCACCGGAACCTCGTGGCAAATGTGTGCCAGTGCGTTCCGATCGAGGGAATCCAGCCTGAGGAGCGGACGGTGGGCATACTTCCGTTCTACCACATTTACGGGATGACCGTCATCCTCAGCATGGCGCTCCGTCAAGGGGCGACGGTGATTACCATGCCGAAGTTCGAGATGGAGCCGTTCTGTGGCCTCGTCCAGGAGCACAAGATCAAGAGCGCGTACCTGGTCCCGCCGATCATCCTCGGACTCGCGAAGCAGCCGGTGATTGACAACTACGATCTCTCGAGTCTGGACTACATTACAAGCGGGGCCGCGCCGCTCCCTGTTTCGGTGGCTGAAAACTGTGCAGAACGCATCGGCTGTATGGTGAAGCAGGGCTACGGAATGACCGAGACGAGTCCCGTGACCCACCTGGTGCCGCGCGATGCGACGGATACGCCGATCGATTCCGTCGGCCACGTCGTGCCGAATACCGAATTTCGCGTCGTGGACGTGGCGGGCGAGAGCGATGTGGATCCGGGCGAGAAAGGAGAACTCTGGATCCGTGGACCGCAGGTCATGAAAGGCTATCACAACAATAAGGCGGCGACCGACGATACGATTGATCGAGATGGCTGGCTTCACACCGGAGATGTGGCGGTCGTCGACGAGGACGAATACGTGTACATCGTCGATCGCGTCAAGGAGCTCATCAAATACAAGGGATATCAGGTCGCTCCGGCAGAGCTTGAGGAGGTGCTTCAGTCGCACGACGACGTGGCCGATGCGGCCGTGATCCCGAGTCCAGACGAAGAAGCGGGCGAGGTCCCAAAGGCATTCATCGTGCGCAAGCAGCACGCCCGAGACCTGACCGCGGAGGACATCATGACATTCGTGGCATCCCAGGTTGCGCCGTACAAGAAGGTCCGCCTCGTCGAGTTCGTTGATGAGATTCCGAAAACAGCTTCCGGTAAAATCCTACGTCGTGATCTCGTGAAGCAGGAGCGCGAGCGAGCCAATGCGTAGCGCGACGAGCGAGAGAAAGCGGTGCGAGTGTGGTCCCACAAAGTTGTTATGATTCCTCGACGGGGAAACCTGCGATTGTAGGGACGATTGCCGAAATACCCTGTCCGCTTTTTTGTGCGTGAGGGTGGACGCTTCTCTCGATCCCTACATGACGGCAAAAACCGCTGAACACGATGCCTGCTTTTTCGACTGTGCCCGAATTGCTTGAGCTGTACCCGAACGCCTTTAATCCGGAGGCGGCAAAGGGAATGGATGGCGTCGTGCAACTTGACATTTCTGGAGAGAAGGGAGGGACCTACTATCTCGAGATTGCGGATCAATCGCTAGACATTGAGGAAGGCAGACACGCCGACCCGGAAGTCACGATTAAGACGACGGCCCAGCACTGGCTGGACATTCACCGTGGAGAGGCCAACCCGATGTCATTGATGATGCAGGGCGAGATGTCGGTTTCCGGCTCCATGGCGATGGCGACCAAATTCCAGAACTTGTTTGACGTGTAATGGCGGTCCCGTTTGCCTCAGATCACCTTTCGGATCGATTGGCGAAATTTCTGGCCTCCTCTTCGCGCCCGGGAAGGCTTCGTACGTAACTACCCGGAAAGAGGCGTTTCCAGTACCAGATCATGCGAGACATCCACGTCGGATAGATGACGTGGATCGTCTCTTTGGCAGCTTTCTCCAGAGCATGCTCCGCGACGTCTGCAGCTGAGAGGTCGGATTTGGCCATCAGCGCCTGCGTCATCGACCGGGCGGAGTCGGGGCCGACAAGGTCTCGATCGATGTTTGTTTGGAAGAAGGATGGCATCACGACCGAGACGTGAATTCCGTCGTCCTTTAGTTCGCCGTACAATGTTTCGGACAGGGAGCGGACGCCGGCTTTGGTCACGTTGTACATTGACATCCGCGGCGCTGAGGCCACAGCGGCAATGCTTGCTATGTTCATCAGGTGTCCGCCGCCGCGCTGGAGATGAGGAACGAAGGCCTTGCACCCGTTCACCACGCCGAGGAGATTGACGTCAATGACCGAGCGCCACTGATCAATTGTCGAATCCATGAACGGGCCCCCAGCACCGAGGCCTGCGTTGTTAATCACGAGATCGATCCCGCCAGTCGCCTCTACGAAATCATTTGCTGCGGCCTCGAATGCAGTCGCATCCGTCACGTCAAGCTCAACCGAATGAGTGGCCGCACCGAGGTTCTGCATCTCTCGGGCCGCTTCCGCCAGACCGTCGGCGTCGATGTCTGCGAGTCCGATCGTCCAGCCGTCGCGCGCCAAGTGGCGGCAAAACGCTCGGCCGAGACCGGACGCGGCGCCCGTGATGAATGCGCGGTGTGAGGTGAGGCGACTTGTCAGGGCAAGAGGCATGCGCAGGATCCCAGGTTCGTTGTAGAGTCGAGGATGATGCCAAGACAATGATAAGGCATAAATTACACGATCACACGCCATCCCGTCGGATGTCTATTCCCACGCCTCCAGCGATCACAGTCTGAACGACCCCACGATGCTGAGGCGAAATGACACCGATCCGGAGCCTGACGTTCGAACAAGCGTAAGCGCGGACCCGACGTCATCGGCTCCTTTATCAGACTCTCGTCCAACTTACAGCGTCCATGTCTCTACTCATCTACGGAGCGTACGGTTACACCGGCCAACTCGTCACGGAGCAGGCCGTCGAAAGGGGGCTGACCCCGATTGTAGCTGGCCGGAACGCACAGAAGGTCCATCGGATCTCTACGCAATACGATCTGCCGGCACGGGTATTCAGCCTCGACATGCCGCGAGAGATTCGGCGGGGGCTGGAAGACGTTGATGTGGTTCTCCATTGCGCGGGACCCTTCATGCACACGTCGGCCCCCATGCTGCAAGCGTGTCTCGATACGGGAACGCATTATCTCGACATCACGGGGGAGATCGAGGTGTTCGAGGCGGCCGCGAAGCGGGACGCGGAAGCGAAGGAGGCGGGCATTATGGTATGCCCGGGCGTCGGATTCGATGTTGTGCCGACGGACTGCACGGCGAAATATCTTTCCGAGCAACTGCCCGATGCCACCACGCTCGAGATCGCGTTCATGGGACTGGGCCGTGTGTCGCGTGGCACGGCCCTGACGGCCGTTTCGAATCTCGGCGAGGGCGGGATGGTGCGCCGCAACGGGCGGATCGTCACGGTCCCACCAGCCTGGACGACGCGCGAGGTCGACTTCGGCCGGGGACCAAAAACAGTGGTCTCGATCCCGTGGGGCGATGTGTCGACCGCGTACCATTCGACCGGCATACCCAATGTGACGGCCTACACGTATTTGCCGAACAATGCGATTACGCTACTCCGGCTAAGCCGCTACATTTCGTGGTTGCTGAAGTGGGAGCCGGTCAAGCGCGTGCTCGAGGCTCTCGTCCGCATGCAGCCGGCCGGACCGGACGAAGACGAGCGAGAGCAGGGAGTCACGCTGGTCTGGGGGCGCGCTACGAATGATGCAGGGGACGAGGTCACTGCCCGACTGAAAGGGCCGGAAGGGTATACCTTTACGGCACAAACGTCGGTCGCAGCAGCACAGCACGTTCTGGACGGAGGTGCAACGCCAGGTTTCCAGACTCCGTCGACGGCCTTCGGCTCGCACTTTGTTCGCCACTTCGAGGGCGTCGAAGTGTTGGATGAGTCGGGGAAGGTTGAGGGTTGAGGATTATGGATTGAGGATTTCGGAGGGCGGATTACGCGAGGGGCGAAGAGGTGGGCACCACCGCCACGTGCCAATGACCCCTGCCGAATCATACGCGCCGTCTCCGACCATCGAATGCACTATCCACCACGCACAATCCACGGAATTCCACAGTCACGAAAAAGTTAGGTATCGACAGCGAGAATCGGTCGACATCCAGGTCTCGGGCTCGTATTCTTTGGCCCGAAGTGGGCCGTAGAAAAGTCGGCGCTGAAGCAGGAGAAATTTGAGAGGGCGGAGTAGACCCGGACTCGGGTTCTTGCACATAAATCGATAAACCAATCGCTGTCTTTTGCCGCTATGAATCGGATCGACAAGTCGACATGGTACGTGGACACCGAATACCTCGGTCATGATAACCTGATTGCGACGGCGGGACTCGAAACTAGTGAGGGGCCTCTTCTCGTGGATCCGGGTCCGACGACATCTCTGGACACGCTGTCGTCGAAATTGGAGAGCGCCGGGTACGACTGGAGCGACGTAGCCGGTCTCCTGCTCACGCATATCCATCTAGACCATGCCGGGTCGACGGGCACAATCATCCAGCACCATGCGCCGGATGCACGCGTCTTTGTGCACGAACGCGGCGCTCCCCACATGAAGCGTCCGGGTCGCTTGCTCAAGAGCGCTCGCCGCATATACGGGGACGACATGGATCGCCTGTGGGGTGATTTCGAACCGGTGCCGGAAGAGAATGTGACGGTTCTCGAGGGAGGAGAAAAGCTGGACATCGGCGGCCGCGCGATCGAGGTTTCCTACACACCCGGCCATGCCCAACACCACGTGAGCTACCACGACACGGCCAGTGGCACGGCCTTTATTGGTGACGTCGGTGGCATGCGAGTCCACGGCTCCGACTACATCGTTCCTGTGATGCCTCCACCGGACGTAGATCTTCCCGCATGGGCGACGAGCCTGGAGAAAGTTCTGGCCTGGAACCCCGACCGAATTTTTCTCACCCACTTCGGCCCGTCGGAAGACGTGGAGCGTCACATCCGTGTTGTCGCCGAGAGAATCGACGCGTTTGCCGAGACCGTGCGTCTCACGCTCGACTCGACAGAGCAGCAGGATGATGCGGAGCTTGCCGCTCGATTTGCTGAAAAAGAAAATGACCGCATGCGCAGTCACACAGATGAGGCGTACTGGGAGGCGTACGAACGCTTCGGGCAGCCGCGGGACTCGTGGAATGGTCTCGCACGCTACTGGCGCAAGCACGCGATGTCCGGAAACGGCTGATTACTGCCGAGCACCTGTCTCGATACCATGACTATCCCATCGCGTAGCCCGATGGGACCATTTTCCTCTCGCGAAGACCCTCTTTCCACCCGATGGCGAAGACGTACAGAAAGCTGATTGCGACCAAGCTCACGACCAATTTCCGTGATGCAGCAGAATTAGTCGAGGAGGACGTACCGGAACTGAAACCGCATGAGGTCCTGATCAGAAATGTATACGCCGGAATTAATGCGACGGATGTAAATATCACGGCCGGACGGTATCAGCCCGGTGCGAAGCCGCCGATCGACCTTGGTGCGGAAGCGGCCGGCATTGTCGAGAAGGTTGGGAGCGAGGTTCGCCACCTGTCGCCCGGAGATGCGGTGGTAACCAGCACACTGGGCGGTGGGTACCGCGAGTACAACGTGGTCCGTGCGAGCAACGCCCTTCCGGTCGACGAGCCTACGCCAGAGGCACTAAGCATCATGGTCAGCGGGTTGACGGCATCGATCGCACTGGAAGAGGTTGGCGACATGTCCAGCGGTGAAACCGTTCTGGTGACCGCGGCCGCCGGCGGAACGGGCCAGTACGCTGTGCAACTGGCGAAACGGGCTGGCAACCACGTGATTGGAACGTGCGGGAACGAGCGGAAGATGGAGCTTCTCAAAGAGCTCGGCTGCGATCATCCGATCAATTACAACGAAGAGGATGTCCGGGACGTGCTCCGGAGCGAGTATCCAAGTGGCGTGAACCTCGTTTATGAAGGCGTCGGCGGTGAACTCTTTGATACGTGCGTGGATGCACTGGCGCGGTACGGTCGCCTCCTCAGCATTGGCTACGTGAGCGAGTATAAAGGTGGGGCGGAGAAAGTGTCGTCTGAGCGGATCTACACGAAGCTTTTGCCGAAGAGTGCATCAATCCGCGGCTTTTTCCTGCCACACTTCGCCGAGTCGTTCGCCGATCACATGAGCCGGCTCATGAAGCTGGTCAACAGCGGCGCGCTGCAGGTGTCGATCGATCAGAGCACCTTCGAGGGGATCGAGTCCATTCCGGACGCAGTCGAATACCTGCACACCGGGGAGAGTCGAGGAAAGGTCGTCGTGAAGTTGTAGCAGGACCCGTCGATCTAAGGTGATCAATGCTAGATGCATGCTGACGCCCGTTTCAGTCGTTGGATGTCCTTCGGGCGTTCGAACATGCTGAGGTGGTTTTTGCTAAATCTGCCATTTTCGGGTAAACCTCGGTCATCTATCACGTGTGTATCGCCGTGTGTGGGAGTCATTGAATTGCTCTGACGATTCACGCGCGTTGCATCCGTGGCCACGAGGTTGTAACCGGATGGCAATCACAAAACAAACCGCCCGTGGCGCCGTAACGACACCGGATTTTGTAGGAGGTTGTATGTAGCAGAATGATTGAACAGGTCGGGGGCGGAGTGAAGTGCATTCCGCCATGCCGGCCGGCAACCTTGCACGGTTCTACAATCCGACGTTCGGACTTTCCAACCGAAAACGAGGAACTTGATTTATGGCTTTCACTCTTCCTGATCTACCGTACGACTACGACGCGCTCGAGCCGCATATCGATGAGCGCACGATGCGGATTCATCATACCAAGCATCATCAGGGCTATACGACCAAGCTGAATGCTGCCCTGGAAGGCTACGAAGACCTTCAGAAGCATAGTATTGAAGAACTTCTGTCGGCTGTCAATAACCTGCCAGCAGATGTGCAGACGGCGGTCCGGAATAACGGCGGCGGGTTTTACAACCACCGTCTCTTCTGGAATATTATGTCGCCGAATGGCGGCGGCGAACCGACGGGTGCGCTGGCCGATGCCATCGATGAACAGTTCGGCTCATTCGACGCCTTCAAGGAGGAGTTTGGCAATACGGCGGGAGGCCAGTTCGGTAGCGGCTGGGGCTGGCTCGTGGCCGACGCCAACGGCAAACTGACGGTTCTCAGCACGCCGAACCAGGACAACCCACTGATGGATGGTCACCAGCCCGTCATGGGACTGGACGTATGGGAGCACGCCTACTACCTGCACTACCAGAATGAGCGTGGTACATACATCGATCACTTCTGGAATGTGGTCGACTGGGATGCCGTGAACGAGAACTACGAGGAGATCACATCCTGACTCCCTCACCGACGGCCGCGTAGCGGATCCGTCTGATGCTTGACGCTCGAAGGGCAGTGGATTCACGTCCGCTGCCCTTTTTGTGATATACCAGCAAACGGAGGGGGCTGCGGTCGCGTCCGTCGGGGGTGTCAGGTGGATGGCGTGCTGCGCGTCCCCTTGAATTCGTAGCGTCCGAGCGTAGGGAAGAGGCCGAAATAGGAGCCGCGTTTAGCAAGAGATAATGAATGCCGCACGCAGTGACGCTCACGTTACGTCAAAACTGGATACTTTCGCTGTCTCCGCGTACCATTACAAATCGAAAAACAAGCGGTATCTCGGTTGTGCGTCCAACATGTGTGGCCACACAGGGAGTCCGTTCGTCCTCCCCACGATGATAACAGGACGAACGTCCATAGACTGTGCACAAGTGCATGGTCCCGAGGTGCTGCCCGTCCCTACCACTGTATTTCCCGGCGACGCTTCATGACGCTGACTGATCTGACGCTGATCGAGTGGGTCGTTTATATTACGCTCGCGGTTTTAAGCCTCGCGATTGGCGCAGCGTTTACACGTGTTCTGCGCGGTCCCAGTCTGCCGGATCGCGTCGTGGCGCTGGACCTCGTAGCTTATCTCGCGATGGGCTTTCTGGGTGCCTACGCAGTGCTCTCGAACCAGGAGACGTACATTGACGCTGCGCTTGTCTTGGGCCTTCTTGCGTTTCTTGGCACCGTCGCAGTGGCTCGTTATATCGAACGCGTCGAGTCGAACGAACCCCAAGAGGAACTATGAGCGAGATCATTGCCGCCGTGCTCATGCTGGCGGGAACGGGTTTCATGTCGATAGCCGCTATTGGTTTGATTCGACTGCCCGATCTCTATACTCGGATGCACGCCATCACAAAGGCCGGCACACTCGGGATCGGTCTCCTTCTTGTAGGCGTCGCTGTATATATGGGCGACGTGAGCTTTACCACACGGGCAATCGTCGTCATCCTGTTCGTCCTGCTTACCGCTCCGGTGTCTGCACACATGATCGGCCGGGCCGGGTATCTCGGCGGCGTGTCGATGTGGCAGGGAACCGTCGTTGATCAGTGGCGCCAGACGTTTCGCGATGTTGTGGAGGAGCAAGGACGCCTTGAAATCCGCAGCTCATCGCCGGAAAACGACGTACCTGTGCATCGTACGGACGCGCTTCACGAAGGGGATCGACGCGCCCTGTTTTCTGACGTCGACCCGAAGAAGCCCGACCCGAGTAAGAAGAATTCGTCTGCTACCGACTCCTGACGTGCAGACACGCTCTGACCGAAGCGTTTCGGTCTCGTTCTACATCGTCCGCGGGCTGTTGCCTCACCGCTTCCCCGGTCGATCGTCCCTCGCTCACGTATGACTCGCCCTCATGCTGCTGGCTGTTCTTAGCGTTTTCGCCGCTGCCGCCATTGCCCCGCTCGTCGTCCGCCTCACGCGGAAAGCCTCCGGCTGGATTCTGGCGACGGTGCCTCTCGGTGCGTTCGTCTACTTCCTGCTTCAGGCCGGACACGTTACGCACGAAGGCGCCATCCGGCAGTCGACCACGTGGTTTCCCGCCTACGACCTCCCCCTGTCTTTTTATCTGGACGGGCTGAGTCTGCTCTTTGCCCTCCTCGTCACGGGGATCGGCACGCTGATCGTCGTGTATGCGGGTGGGTACCTCAAGCATAGCGACGAGCTCGGACGATTCTACGTCCAGCTCCTGTCATTTATGGGCGCGATGCTCGGGCTCGTCCTCGCGGACAATGCGATTGTCTTCTTTATCTTCTTCGAGCTGACGAGCCTCACCTCGTATCTGCTGATCGGCTTCTACCACAACGAAGAAGATTCCCGTCGTGCCGCCCGGAAAGCGCTCATCGTGACCGGGACAGGTGGGCTCGCTCTCATGGCCGGGCTCGTTCTCCTGCAGCAGGTCACCGGGACCTGGGAGTTCAGCGAAATGCTGGCGATGGGAGACATGGTCTCGCAGTCGCCGCTCTACCTGGGCATCTTCATTCTGGTCTGTGCCGGTGCGTTCACGAAGTCCGCGCAGTTTCCCTTCCACTTCTGGCTCCCGGCTGCGATGGCGGGCCCGACGCCCGTTAGCGCATACCTGCACTCCGCGACGATGGTCAAGGCCGGTGTCTTCATTCTCGCGCGATTGCATCCCGTTCTTGGCGGCACGGAGGTGTGGACGACCACGCTCGTGCTGTTCGGCGGCTTCACGATGGTGCTGACGGCATGGCTCGCACTGCGCTACACGGATTTAAAGCAAATCCTGGCGTATACGACGACCATGGTCCTGGGGCTGCTCACAATGCTCCTGGGCGTTGGGACCGAGGAGGCCATCGCCGCAATGGTCACCTTCACACTCGTTCACGCGCTCTACAAAGGGGCACTCTTCATGCTGGCCGGTAACATCGATCACGAGACCGGGACGCGCGATTTGACCGAACTCGGTGGGCTTCGCGCCGCCATGCCGATCACGATGGCTGGCGGCCTCGCAGCCGCCTTGTCTATGTCCGGCATTCCTCCATTCTTTGGCTTCATCGGAAAAGAGATTACGTACGAAGCCGCCCTCCACGGCGGAAGCTGGAGCACATTGATTCTTGTCGCGAGCGTTCTCGCAAATGCTGCGCTGGTCGCATCCGGGCTCCTTGTTGGTCTGAAACCGTTCATCGGAGAGGTGAAAGGCGCGTTCACACGTGAGCCGCACGAAGCGCCGCTGAGCATGTACCTCGGCCCCTGCGTTCTTGGCGGACTGGGACTACTGCTCGGCGTCTACCCAGCCCTGGTCGATCATGGGCTTCTGCAGACGGCCCAGGCTGGAATCATGCAGGAGACCCACGAGCTGCATCTGGCCCTCTGGCATGGCGTGAACCCGGCTCTTATTGCGAGCCTCGTCACATTCGCACTCGGCTTCGGCATCTACTATCTCTGGGAACGCCTGCACGAGAGCACCGCGATGGTTGGGTTCGGGCGGGCCTTCGCCGACGCGCCGGGCGACGGATTCGAGCGTATGCTCTATGGCCTGGGGAGAGGAAGCTACTCGATTACGAATGCTCTGCAGACGGGCAAATTCCGCCGTTACCTGCTGCTCATCTTTTTGGGCACCATCGTTATGGTCGGCGGAGCCCTGATTGCGGAATCATCGATCTCCTGGCCGACCGAACTCGGTGAGGTTCGTTATTACGAAGCCGCCCTCGCCGGACTGATTGTGCTGTCGGCCCTGGCCGCGGTCCGGGCGCACGACCGCTTCGTCGCTATCCTTGCGCTCAGCATCGGTGGATACAGCGTTGCCCTGCTTTACCTGCTGTTCGGCGCGCCTGACCTCGCGATGACGCAGTTCTCGGTCGAGACACTGACGCTCATTCTGCTCGTGATTGTTTTAATTCACCTGCCGAATATCGAAGGGCACGAGCCCGTGGCAAGGCGAATCCGCGATGCCGTGGTGTCGCTGGGCGTCGGCGCCATCGTTACGACCGTGGCGTTTGCTGCGCTGTCGTTCCCGCTTGACCGCTCTGTGTCTGACTTCATGACGAACAACAGCTATACGGCTGCGCAGGGGTCGAATGTCGTGAATGTCATTCTGGTCGACTACCGTGGCCTTGATACGTTTGGCGAAATCACCGTCCTGACGATGGCGGCTCTCGGCGTATTCGTCATGATGCGGATGCGACGGATTCGTCTGCCGGAGATTCTCGGCACGCGTTTCCATTCCGAAGACGTCCCTGCAGATGGAATGCAGAAGGAAGCCGAACTAACCGACGCTGGCGAAACGCCACCTGAGGATCCAGGACCGAAAGATGAGAGCGGTACCGAAGTTCACCCCGAAGACGAGGCGGCGGAAGAAGAGGAAACGACATCGGACAATCGAAGCTAATCCGACATCGTTTCCCGCTCCGTAGCCCCCTGACCTGTTCTCAACGTGCTATGATTCAATCGCTGATTCTCCAGATCGCCACGCGCCTGCTCGTGCCGATTCTGCTCGTATTCTCGGTGTTCATGCTTCTCCGAGGTCATAATCTCCCCGGTGGCGGTTTCGTGGGGGGGCTGGTCGCTGCAAGTGCGTTCGTTCTGTATGCACTCGCCGTCGGTGTAGACGGTGCTCGTCGCGTCCTTCGGATTGAACCACGGACGCTTCTCGGAACGGGATTGGCCTTGGCACTCGGAGCCGGACTTCTGGCACTCGGAACGGGCAACTCGTTTTTGCAGAGCCTCTGGCTCAAGGTTCCGCTGCCGGGTCTCGACGATCCGCTCAAACTCGGGTCGACCCTTGCTTTCGACATCGGGGTGATGTTTGTCGTCGTCGGCACCGTGCTTCTGATGGTGTTTAGCGTGGAAGACCGCGTGCCCGGACTCATCGACGACTAGTTCTGTTTTGCCGACGGGCACTGCCAGCGCCCTACGCTGATTCTGATCGACCTGACTTGCTGTTATGGAATTGATTCTTGCAGTCGTTTCGGGGCTACTCTTCGCCGCGAGCTTTTACCTGCTCCTGCGTCGTAACCTGCTCCGTTTTGTCATCGGCATTATCATCCTGGGTAATGCTGTCAACCTGCTCATCTTCACGATGGGACGGTTGACCCGGGAGGTGCCGCCCGTCATTCCGTATGGGCAAAAGACGATTGAGGGGGCGTATGCCAACCCGCTTCCTCAGGCACTCATCCTGACGGCTATCGTGATCAGCTTTGGCCTGCTAGCGTTTACGCTCGTACTCATATATCGAAATTACACCGTGTCGGAAACCGTCGATGCGGACAACCTCATGGCGTCTGAGCCTAAGCGTGACGTGGACCTTCAGACGGAAGACAAGCGCCTGCCCGCGTAAACCCGCGCTGTAGGTCGTACCCGAGCCATCCCCCCTGAATTCGCCCTGACTTCCTTACCCTGCCGATGAAGGTTCTTCTTGTACTTCCGGTAATCATCCCAGCCTTAACCGGCATTTTGACGCTATTGCTGCGTCGGTCGCGGAGGGCCCAGCGCGTCCTCAGCGTTCTGGGGGCGACCGCATTGCTCGGCGCCTCGTCTGTTATCCTGTGGAACGTGCAGACGGAGGGGATTCAGGTTGCTCAAATGGGCGATTGGGCGGCTCCCTTCGGGATTACGCTCGTCGCGGACGCGTTCTCAGCCGGTCTCATCACGATCTCTGCGTTCGTGGCGCTCGCCGTCGCTGTCTATGCGTTGCGGGGCATGGACGTGGAACGTGAGTTTTTCGGCTTTCACACGCTGCTGCACCTCCTGATGATGGGGATCAACGGGGCGTTCATTACGGGCGACCTGTTTAATATGTACGTGTGGTTTGAGGTGCTTCTGATTGCCTCGTTCGTCCTGCTCGTGCTCGGTAACGAAGAGCGGCAGCTGGATGGGGCGGTCAAATACGTTGGCATCAACCTCGTCGCCTCCGTGTCCTTCCTCACGGCCATCGGACTGCTGTACGGCTTCACCGGCTCGCTTAACTTCGCGGACATTGCGACCAGCATGGGCAATATCCGCGAGGCGGGCCTGGAGGCGACGATCGCCGCTCTGTTTCTCGTTGGCTTCGGCATAAAAGCGGGGCTCTTCCCGCTCTATTTCTGGCTTCCTGCGTCCTATCACACGCCGCCCGCACCTGTGTCGGCAATCTTCGCCGGCCTCCTGACGAAAGTCGGCGTGTACTCGTTGATTCGCATCTTCACCCTGCTCTTCCCCGAGCCGACCGGATACACGAAAACACTCCTTCTGGTCGTCGCCGGTCTCACCATGGTCATCGGCGTGCTCGGTGCAGTGACGGAGCGAAATGTGAACCGCCTGCTCGCGTTTCTCGTGATCAGCGCAATGGGCTATGTCGTAATGGGCCTCGGCTTCTTTACGACGCTCGGCCTCGCCGGCGCCGTCTTCTACATCTTCCAGGATATCCCGGTCAAAGCCTCTCTTTTCCTTATCGGAGGCGTGATGGAGCGGGAGACGGGGACGACGGAAATCGGAAAGATGGGCGGGTTGTATACGCATCGTCCGTTGCTCGCACTGGCGTTCATCGTCCCAGCGTTTTCGCTTGCCGGCTTCCCACCGTTTCCAGGCTTCTGGGGTAAATTGACGCTTGTTCAGGCGGGACTTGAGACAGAGAACTATCTCATCGTAGCCGTCGCGCTGCTCGTCGGCGCCCTCACGCTCCTGGTCGTCGGCCAACTCTGGGCGCGCGCGTTCTGGAGTCCCGCCCGGGAGGACGGGCTGGTGAGTACCGACACGTTCCTGCAGCGGTCCGTGCTTCAGACGCCCATCGTGGTGCTGGCCGTCGCCCTTTTTGCCGTCGGTCTCTACGCACAGCCGCTCTTCGAACTTGCTCACCAGGCAGCGACGAACCTGACGAACACCGCCCCCTACATCCAGGCGGTTCTCGGATAGTCGCCGGCGCCGCGTGCCTCGCGTGATGGTGCGCCCTTCACCTTCGTTCACCTGTTCCCGTTTTTCCCTTTCCAGCTGATGCTTGCTACGACGATCCGCTCACTGGTTCTGGCACTCATCTGGGTGTCGTTGCAGGGGACATTCACGGTCCCGAATCTGATCTTCGGCCTCTTGCTCGGCGCGGCCGTCACGGTGTTCTCGCAGCCGATCTTCGATCGGGCCGATGATAAGGGCACGCTTCGGGGCGCGAACCCTGTGCGTCGGATGTACCGCATCGTGGTCCTGTTCCTCGTCTTTTTGCGCGAGCTAGCCATCTCGAGCGTTCGTGTCGCTCGGATTACGGTCGCTCCGACGCTGAACATCCGGTCCGCCGTAATTGAGTACCCGCTGGACGTGACAACGAACCGGGAGATTACGGCGCTTTCGAACCTTATCACGCTCACGCCCGGGACGATGACCCTTGACGTCTCGTCCGATAAAAAGCATCTTTACATCCACAGCATGGCGATCGAATCTGATGATGGTCAGGGCGTGATTTCTGATATCAAGCGGTCGTTGGAGAAGCATGTCCAACTCGCCTTCGGTCCAGTCAACCAGGAAACAGCCGAATGACGGAGCCGCATCCGGGGCGAAAGGAGCCAATGACCGGCGCATGGCTGCGTGCGGAGCAGCGGTTGCGGTCGGTTCTAGGAGATGACGTACAACTTCAGGCGGTCGCGTACGACGACGACCGAGCCGCGACCTGGCGCACGTGGTTGTCGGTCGAGGAGCGGTCGTGTCTGGAGACGTTCGGGGCGGAGAAGCGCCAGCGCGAGTTTATCGCGGGGCGGGCAGCAGCGCGAGATCTGATCGGAAAGGAGGAGGAGATCGACCCAGCCGATGTCCGGCTGAAGGTTGCAGACGACGGAGCGGTCGATGTGCCCGATCTGATGTGGCACCTCTCGATTGCGCACTGCGGTCCGCACGCCGTCGCAGCACTGTCACCTACACCCGTTGGCACGGACCTCGAGGCGATTGCTGAGCGCGACGCGGGTCTGGAGCGTTTTCTTATGCACCCGGAGGACGAGAGGCTGCTTGCGACACTTCCGTATGAGCATGACGCATCTCTTATCCTCGTGTGGACCATCAAGGAATCTGTCCTGAAGGCGCGAAGAAGTGGATTTCGTACGTCGCCCAAGAAATTGAACATCGACGTTGGAGTCCATTCGGGAGACGTCGTCGAAGGAATGAGTGTCGAAAAAGAAAACGCCCCTCCGATGACCGGACAGGCGTTCGTTACGGTTGACGACGGCGGGGTATGGAAGGTTGCCTATACCCGTGTCGACCCCGATGAGGGAGAAAAAGACACGTACTGGTGGTCTGTGGCCATTCCAGAATGAATTACGCGGGCACGCTGGATGATTCCGACGTTTTGCTCGACCGTCTAAGCATCCAGTAGGCCATCGTGGCGCCCCCGAGACCTGCGAGAAGCGGTCGAAGCGTCGGTTCCGGCAGGTCGCTGGGATCGATGAGTCCGCTCGTTCGCGCGATGTCGTCGATCTGATTGACGTTCAGCGGCCCTTTCAGCGTGTCCTGTGCTGCCGCATGCACCGCCGCGGCTGCGACGCTCTGGACGGGTAGGGGGCGGCCCTCGTGAGAACCGTAGGGGAACGGGACCACCCGTGCCGCGGCTTGTAGAAGGCCAGCCATCGTGCACGTGGCAAATCGGTCGTCTCCGAAGACGAGATTTGGCTGGAGAAATACGCTCCGTAGCGATGGGAACCGTTCCGGAATGGTGCGCTCGGCCCGCCGCATCGAGGCCAAGAATCGACCCGATACACCAGGGGGTTTATCCTGGATGGATAGTTTCACGAACGTGTCTACCCCGGACTTCGCCGCGGCATCCGCAGCAACGATAGCGGCTTCACCGTTGATGCGCTCGAACGTGATACCGTTCGATGGATCCTGTACGATGGTTCCGATTGTGTGAATGACCGCATCCGCTCCGTCGAGCACATCCGACCACGCGTCAACGTCGAAGACATCCGCTGATAGCCATGTCACCTTCCCGACCCACGGATGCCGGACCGGCGTGAGGTCGGGTTCTCCGGATCGACCGAACGCAACGACATCGTGTCCCGCGTTAACGGCCACCTCGCAAATGTGTGATCCTATGAATCCGTTGCCTCCTGGGATGACGAGTTTCATTGGACGGACCGATTCATGAGTGAGAAGTTGAGTCCGAAACTGACGGCCGGGTTCGGGGACGAGGGGACAAGTGTGGGATGATGCACGCGGAATAATGCGCGCGGAAAGGTCGTGGCGACCGTTCCTACTCGGCGGAGGACGAAACGTCGAGGAGCTCTACCTCAAAGATCAATGTCGCATTCGGCGGAATGGGGCCGGTGCCGCTGGCTCCGTAAGCGAGCTCCGGTGGAATGACGAGCTGGCGTTCGCCGCCGACCTTCATTCCTGCGACCCCTTCATCCCAACCTTCGATGACCTGTCCTGCGCCCAAGCGGAACTCAAGTGGGCTGCGACCGACGGAGGAGTCAAACTGTGTGTTGTCTGACTGCAGCCATCCGGTGTAGTGAACGCGGACATAATCGCCGGACTCGGCGGTTTCGCCAGACCCGACCTGAAAGTCGTAGATCTTGAGACCAGAGGATGTGGTCGTATATTCCGATGCCGATACGTCGCGCGGAGAGGAAGAGGATTCTTCTGCGTCTCCATTGCTGCCACAAGCAGACAGGAACACGAGGGCTGCGAGAACTCCGACGACGGCGAAGAGGGAAGAGGGAATGAGACGAGTCATACAGGGGGCGTGAACGATTGAGGTTAATAAAGCTCCGCGCGCAATGTAGTACGTAGGGTGCGGTCGGGGGCTGCCTTATGCAAGTGCGAAGCCTGTTCGGTTTCGAAAATGTGTCATTCGGCGTGCGCAATTCTGTTCCACGCGTACCCTCCTCGCGAGTCGTGGTCGGTTGTCGATTGGATCGTCTTCGGGCAAAGTCCGCGACTCCAAAAGAGGTCGTCCTCGCCCATCGGCTATTCTCAATCGCCAATCCTCAATCCTTCCTCCTTAACACAGGACGCACCGCAGCCGAATGTACGAACGCGATTGCAATGGACCGTGCCGGAAGCGCTTTTCGTGAACAGGAAACCGCGGGTGCATCGCGCCTTTATATTCGGTTGAAGCACGGCAATACGCTCCTGTTGTCGCCGTCCCCGCTGTCCTGTACAATTCCTGCCGTCGAGCCATGGAGACCGAGCGCTATCAGCCCGAGAACCCCGTCCGATTCGTTACCGCGACTAGCCTGTTCGATGGGCACGATGCGGCGATCAACATCATGCGGCGGATCCTGCAGTCGACCGGAGTCGAGGTGATCCATCTCGGCCACAACCGGTCGGTCTTGGATGTCGTCGAAACCGCCATCGAGGAGGATGCGCAGGGGATTGCGGTGTCGAGTTATCAGGGTGGGCATGTCGAGTACTTCAAGTACATGCACGACCTGTTGGAGGAGAAGGGAGCCGGCCACATCCGCATCTACGGCGGCGGAGGCGGCGTCATCGTGCCGGAGGAGATCGAAGAACTGGAGGCATACGGCATCGCCAAGATCTTCTCCCCGGAGGACGGCATGCAGATGGGCCTTCAGGGCATGATCAACCAGATGGTACGGGACTGCGACTACCCGATCACGGATGCCGAGTTTGAGGGCGTCGATGCCTCGAACGCCAAAGATGATCGCACGATCGCGCGGAGCCTATCGCGGATTGAGACGCCCTTCGCTGAGAAAGCGGAAACTGTCGTTGCAGAGCTCGCAGGGGCTGACGATGTGGAGCTCGATGCGGGTGATGGCGCGCCGGCCGGGGATGGGCAGCCGCAGGATGCTGCATCCGTCAATCTGTCGGCATCCACGGTTCCCACGCTCGGCATCACCGGGACTGGGGGCGCCGGGAAGTCTACGCTGACGGACGAATTGGTCCGCCGGTTCATCAACGATTTCGACGATATCGACCTTGCCGTCCTCAGCGTCGACCCGACGCGGCGGCGGACGGGCGGTGCGCTCCTCGGAGACCGCATCCGCATGAACGCGATTTACGGGGGAAACTCGGAGCGCGTCTACATGCGTTCGTTCGCCACACGTCAGCAGAATCGCTCCACCAGCGAAGCACTGCGTGAGGCCATGAGCGTGTGCAAGGCTGCTGGGTTTGATCTCATTATCCTCGAGACGGCCGGCATCGGTCAGAGCGACACCGAGATCGTCGATCTCACGGATTTCTCCCTGTACGTCATGACGCACGATTTCGGTGCGCCGACGCAACTGGAGAAGATCGGCATGCTGGACCTCGCCGATTTCGTCGCTATCAACAAGTTTGAGAAGCGAGGGTCGGAGGATGCGCTGCGTGACGTACGCAAGCAGGTGCAACGCAACCGCGTGCGCTTCGATGAGAAGCCGGAAGATATGCCGGTGTACCCGACAATGGCGTCCCACTTCGGCGACCCCGGCGTGACGCGCCTCTACCTCGGGCTCCTCGATGAGCTCAACGCGTCGTTTGGCTTCGACCGTACGTCGCCGACGTATGGCGACCGGGACGTGCCAGAGCCCGATCCGGCGGAGGTCGCGATCATCCCGCCGAGCCGCAACCGCTACCTGGGAGAGATCGTCGAGGCCGGTCGAGGCTACCGCTCATGGGCAGAAGAGCAGATCGAGATTGCACGAAAGTGGGGCGAGGCTCAGGGGGCGCGCTCGCAGGTCGATGACTGGGCGCCAGAAGACCGGGAGCAGATCGCCGGGCGCCTGGATGACATGGTGCAGCACTGGTGGGACAAGCTCGACTCCCGCTGCCGTGACATTCTCACGGACTGGGACGACCTCAAGGACGCGTACCAGCAGGACACATTTACCTATACCGTGCGCGGGCGTGACTTCGAGGTGCCGCTGTACCGCGAAACGCTAAGTGGAACGAAGGTCCCGCGCGTTGCACTACCGAAGACCGAAGATCCCGGAGAACGTCTCCGGTTCGCCCTCCTCGAGAATCTGCCCGGCTACTTTCCATTCACCGCCGGCGTCTTCCCATTCAAACGTGAGGGTGAAGACCCGACACGCATGTTTGCCGGAGAGGGCTCGCCCGAACGGACGAACCGGCGGTTCCACCTCGTCTCCTCCGACAGCCCGGCCAACCGACTTTCTACAGCGTTCGATAGCGTTACACTGTACGGGTTCGATCCGGATGAACGACCGGACATCTACGGGAAAGTCGGGAATGCCGGAGTGTCGATCTGCACGCTGGACGACATGAAGAAGCTCTACTCGGGCTTCGATCTCGCCGATCGCAAGACGTCGGTGTCGATGACGATCAACGGTCCGGCGCCGATGATCCTCGCGATGTTCCTGCAGACGGCGATCGATCAGCAGGTTGAGAAACATCTCCGCGAGGAGGGACGCTGGGATAAAGCCGAGTCCGTGATCGAAGAGAAGCTCGGTGATGATCGGCCCGAATACGTTCCGTACGGCCCCAACGGACGGGAAGACGAACTGCCGGAAACGCACGATGGAAGCGGCCTCGGATTGCTCGGCTGCACTGGCGCAGAGCTCGTGGAGTGGGACGTTCTGGATGCCGAAACGTATGAGCGCATCAAAGAGGATACACTCAACGTCGTGCGCGGCACCGTTCAGGCCGACATCCTGAAGGAGGATCAGGCTCAGAATACCTGCATCTTCTCGACAGACTTCGCCCTTCGCATGATGGGCGACATCCAGCAGTACTTCATCGATTGGAGCGTGCGCAACTTCTACTCGGTGTCGATTTCCGGGTATCACATCGCGGAGGCCGGCGCCAACCCGATCACACAGCTTGCCTTCACACTCGCCAACGGGTTTACGTACGTCGAGTACTACCTGAGCCGCGGGATGGACATCGACGACTTCGCGCCGAACCTGTCGTTCTTTTTCTCGAACGGCATGGATCCGGAGTACAGCGTCATCGGTCGCGTTGCTCGCCGGATCTGGAGCGTTGCGATGCGCGAGAAATACGGCGCCAACGAGCGGAGTCAGAAGCTGAAATACCACATCCAGACCTCCGGGCGCAGTCTGCACGCGAAGGAGATTCAGTTCAACGACATCCGCACGACGCTACAGGCGCTCATGGCGGTGTATGACAACTGCAATAGCCTCCATACCAACGCGTACGACGAGGCCATCACGACGCCGACGGAGGAGAGCGTGCGGCGGGCGATTGCGATCCAGATGATCATCAATCGCGAGCTCGGGATGACGAAAAACGAGAACCCGCTGCAGGGTGCGTACGTCATCGAGGAGCTTACCGATCTTGTCGAGGAAGCCGTCTGGGCGGAGTTCGAACGGATCAACGACCGCGGCGGTGTTCTCGGAGCCATGGAGTCGATGTACCAGCGCGGGAAGATCCAGCAGGAGTCGATGGTCTCCGAGGAGAAGAAGCACAGCGGCGAACGCCCGATCATCGGCGTCAACACGTTTCTACGAGAAGATGGGCAGACGGAGGAAGATCTGTCGGTCGACCTGATGCGATCGTCGGACGACGAGAAGCAGCACCAGCTTCGCGCGCTCCGTGCCTTCCAGGACCGCTACCCCGAGAAGGCGGACGATGCGATCGAGCACCTTCGCGAAGCGGCCCGCACCGGGGGTAACACGTTCGACGTTCTGATGGAGGCCGTTAAATACTGTTCGCTCGGTACGATCACACGCGTCTTGTTCGACGAAGGAGGCGAGTACCGCCGCAACATGTAATTGAGCCTCTCCACGATTGTCGTGGCATCGCGCCGTCTTCCCGATGGGAGGGCGGCGTTCTGTTTTCGGTAGTTTGACGTCGATAATACGTTTTCCGAATGATATGGTCGGGATCGCCCAACCCGTGTCCTCGTAGGGGCTCCGCGTTGAGAAGAGACCGTTTCAACGGATGTTTTTCTGCTACGGTGTGGCGCGACCGCCGAATCGAAGCCGTTGGAGACACCGGCATTCTAAAGTCGAAACGGTATAATATTTCCGTTCCGTTGTTGCCGTCTGGCTGTGCTTTGCCGCGGTGAGCATACGGGGGGCAATCCAACGTCACCGACGACCGAATGGGACGTGGCTTCCGGTGGCTCCGACTATGGCGCGATCGGTCGTAAGCGTGGATCACCGCGTTTCAGGCACGGTTTCCCGGCATCGTGTCAAGCAGAGACGTAAATCCCGGAAGGCAGACGGCCCGAACCGATTTGTAGCGCTGCAGGAGAAACAGCCGGGTGGCGTCTGGAATGTAGTTTCGCACGAGGTGCATTCCGCGTGTACAAGTGCGGAGTCCGTGGAGTGCATCTATCGGGAGACAGAACATCCGAGATTACGAAGCACGCGAAACAAGGATCTCATGGTGCCACCGGTTCAGCGCTCTGACCGTTCATTCGCATCATCCGATGTCGAAAAGAACAAGACGCGGCGTGAGACGTCCGTCGATGTTGTGCGCGACGTACTTTCGAGTGAACGTGCGGCCGATGTCCAGAGCGTCGTTCGACAGACGTTTTCGGAATTTGTGGATGATGACTGTCCGCGGATGGCGGCCGCCTTGGCGTACTATACCGTGTTTTCTCTGCCCCCGCTCGTCGTGATTGTTGTTACGCTGACAGGTGTTTTCCTGAGTCCAGAGACGGTCGAAAGCTGGATTCAGACGGAGGTTGGCACGGTGATCGGGTCGGGGACGGCCGAGCAGGTGCAAGAGATGGCTATGAGCGCGCAGGAACGAGTGATGGGAGGATTCTCACTCGGCCTGATCTTGTCCATCGCGGGCCTCCTCTTCGGGGCAACCGGTGCCTTTGCGCAAATGCAAAGCGCATTGAACAAAGCCTGGGAAGTTCAGCCAGACCCGAAACGAAGCGGTGTCTGGAATCTCGTGATGAAGCGGGTTCTTTCCTTTGGGATGATTCTCGTGATCGCATTCCTGCTTCTGGTCTCACTCCTTCTCAGTTCCGTCCTTGCGGCGGTAAGCGGACAAATTGGAGAGCTGTTGCCCTCCGGGCTCTCGGGTCCTTTCGTCTGGCTCATCAACGCGCTTGTTGACTTACTTGTCATTACCGCCCTGTTCGCCGCGATCTTTCGCGTTTTACCTGATGCGACGCTTTCGTGGCGGGATGTTGCGATCGGGGCGTTTGTGACGGCGCTCCTCTTCGTCGCAGGGAAGTTCTTGATCAGTCTTTACATCGGACATAGCAATCCAGCAGAGGTGTTCGGCGCCGCGACAGCGCTCGCACTTCTACTCGTCTGGGTCTACTACTCAGCAATGATTCTCTTCCTCGGAGCTGAGTTCACGCAGGTGTGGACGCGTCGCCACGGACACGGAATACAGCCAGCAGATGGTGCTGTGAGAATTGTAACGACAACCGCAGGGGACGAAGGAGAAGAGAAACGGAAGGGCTGAATCAGGTGCTGGTTGATCGTCTGCATCCGGTTCGAATCATGGTTGCTGAGTGCGTTCAGACGCCCGCGCTCAGATGGATGTGCGATGACCGACTATGATTCAAAACCGAAATGAACGTGCTATCGATCACGGCCACCAAGCCATTCGATTCACACTCACGAATGAAGGTGCATTATGCCATTCAATCGAATCGATCAGCTACCTGACTCCGTCCGCGACAATCTACCGAAGCACGCGCAGGAGATTTACAAGGAAGCCTACAACAGCGCGGAGGACGAGTACGACGACCCTGATAAGCGGCGTGGGGACGAATCGAAAGAAGAGACGGCCCATCGTGTAGCCTGGTCGGCTGTCAAGCAGAAGTACACGAAGAAGTACGGCGAATGGACTCGTAAGGACGAATAAATCTGACGATAACTTGCGCTTGAATGCGGTCGCTCCCGGTCCATTCTAGACGCACCTCATTCCCTCATCCTTTTCTGTGGAGCACCGATCGTCGGCGTAGAACACTCGAGTGTCAGTACAACATCCATCTTCAAGCCTCTTCGGCGGATGTATCGCGAGAACGTAAGCGCAGCCGTTCATGCCTATTCATGGGCGTGACGGTCACCCGTCCGGAATGACGCAGTTGACACGGTACGCGACATGTACGGCGCCTGGTGCTGCGAGCATTGCGAGGACCGACTGACGGGAGGTCCGCACCTTTGGATAGCCGGAAACTGCTGCCAAAGAGATTCTCAAGCCTTCACCTCGACCCATACCGATCCGCACGCATGAAAGACCTAATTGGTAAAGTTGTGCTATCGATGGTTTTGAAACGCCTCAGCTGGAACGGTGAGTCGGCGGCTGCGGCCGCCGGGACATACGCGGGGTACGACGTGAAAAAGCGCTCGCTCTTTTCCGGCATTCAGGGACAACTCAATCTCAAAGGGGGGCCCGGTCGTGTGGTTACCTCGATAGAGGGAAATCCGGCAAGCGGAACGGAGCGTTGGCAGATAAACGCCGATGCCATGCACGTCTTCGGTCGCGAATCCGCCAAGGTGACACCGTATGTTGGGGCAGGGGCCTGTGTGGTCGGGCAAGAGGATGGGAAGGGAAAGCGACCCGGACTCAATCTTTTTGGTGGCAGTCGCGTGCGGCTCGGAGACATGCACTTCTTCGTTCAGATGCGGTTCACGTTTGCTGACGGTGCGCATTTCTCGATCGCTGGAGGACTGCGTCCGACGCTGTAGGGCCAAGACATCGGGGCAATCGATACGGCTGCGACAGCACCCGCCTGTCGAGTTCAGTCGTCGAACAACGACCGACCGCTTCAACAAACGAAACCGGTCGTATGCCGCGTCGCACGTCTGAAACCCCTCGTGCGGTTTGCCCCTGCGAAGGCGACGTATGCCCAGTAGGCCGAGAACAGACTGGAGCGTTTTGTACCGTTCTGATTTCTGCAGGTAGAGGATATTACTGAACGTGCATTTCGATTATACCCATGTAATTGTCAGGTAGAATCGATTGATTACATAATGTATGCTGTCGAGGGGCAAATCTGTTGAATCCCTGTGTCTTGGGATGGACACCCGCCGGGTTGGATTGTGTCACCTAGAACACGCTTTGAGCGCGTCTGGTCGGGATTATGGCCCTTAAGCGGCCGTCAAGCGGTTGTCTGATGCGATATCGTGACAGAGCTGTGACGAGTGTGGCTCAAGTATCAAGTTTATGATGCGTGGAGCTCAGATCTGAAGGTCGGCATACGGTTTGTACTAACTATACACAGACGAACTAACGGAGCAAGTCCGGATCATCCAGCTTTTACCGATATGCCTCTTTCGCCTGTTATCCTTGTTGTTCTCGCCGTGTGTTGGACCCTCCCTGCGGCGCTTGTTGCAATTGCCTATCAGCGCGAGCGTACACGCCAGGGAGGACCTGAATCTCCGGTGCGCACGGCTGAGATCGTGCAGCACCTGCGGATTGCCCCCCTCGAGGTCGACATCCGTGCGCAGGAGGAAGAGCAAGAGTGGTGGATGCTGTCTCCTTCAGAGCGTAAGTCGACGACGGCTGCTTCGTCTGTTGACCGCTCTGTGCAAAACGCTGCGGTGATTACACCGTATGCGGAAGTCTCCGTAACGGTCTCTGACCCAAGCGGAGAGAAGTGCGTCCGACGATGCTCGATGTGCCTGAACTAGCATTCTGCTGGTTCGGGGTGCCTAGCATCCGGACGACAGAAGTGAAGTAGCGTGGGAAGACCGGGGTCGGTACGCCGACCCCGGCATTTTTTTGTGCCTACCTGAATGTTCTGCTTAGGCTCGTTTTGGGCTGGGACGTTATCTATTCCGTGCCTCACCACGTGGGAGTGGGGGAACCATGCGTAGCATTGGTCATGGAGGCGTCTCAAGTGAACGACAGCGCAATGTCGCGCGTACGATGGAGCACGTTTATCCCTCGCGTTCTACGTCGCTGTATGCCTCAATCTGAACCCCTGCCCGCCTCCGCGTACGGTGGCGATGGCATCTTTCGACCCGACCGGCTCGACACCGCGGGAACGGTGTTTTTAGATACATCGAGGCCGCCGAGCAGTGATGATGGTGCTTCCGGCCGACGCTCACTTCTTTTCGAGCGACCTCGAAAGATTTTGCGGGCAGATGCCCGGGACGAAGTTGCTGATGTACTGCGTGCGCTGGACGCCGCACTTGCTTCAGGCTACTATGTCGCGGGAATGCTCACGTACGAAGCCGGCCTTGCTCTCTGCGACATGTCCGCACACGCACTCGACGGTCCACTGGCCTGGTTCGGCGTCTACGAGTCGCCTGTCGAGGTGCCCCATACCGCATCCCTGGACGGCTTCAATTCGCTTCAGGAGTACCCGAGCATCGAAAACGCTAGGTTCGATGTGTCTCGGGACATGTATCGAGACGCATTGCGCCAAATCAAATCGCTGATCCGGGAAGGCGATGTCTATCAGATCAACTACACCGGACCGGTCCGCTTTACCTGTGCATCCCACGACCCGATTCCCCTGTATGCGCAGCTACGCAAGCGCCAGCCGGTTCCATACGGCGCCTGGCTCCGTTTCGACGACAGACGGATCCTGTGCGCGTCTCCCGAACTTTTCGTTCGCCGCGAGGGAAAGCGGTTGGTCACCAAGCCCATGAAGGGAACCATCCGCCGGGGGATGACGCAAGCGGAAGACGAGCATCTTCGTTTTGAACTAGCGAACGATTCGAAAAGTCAGGCCGAGAACCTGATGATCGTGGATCTTCTTCGAAACGATCTGTCGATTTGCTGTGAGCCTGGGTCGGTGAACGTTCCGTCGCTCTTTGCCACGGAGACGTACGATACCCTCACACAGATGACGTCGACGGTCGAAGGGCGGCTGACATCAGATACTCGGCTGTCGGACATCCTCAAGGCGCTTTATCCATGCGGCTCTGTCACCGGTGCGCCGAAGCGGCGGGCAATGCAACGAATCCACGAGCTCGAAACCGGACCGCGCGGCGTGTACTGCGGTGCAATCGGGTATGCGGCGCCGGACGACACCGCCTGCTTCAACGTCGCGATCCGGACGGTGACACTTACCGAGGACGCGTCATCTGGACACCTGCACGGAACGATGGGCACCGGTAGCGGCATCGTATGGGATTCTGATCTGGACGCAGAATACGAAGAGTGCTGTCTGAAAGCTCGCTTTCTAACGGATCCGCCGAGGGGAGAGAATCGCTCATTTCGTTTAATCGAAACGATGCGAGCCATCGACGGAGACATTCCACTCTGGTCTCGCCACTGGTCACGCTTGTCCGATTCTGCGGCGTACTTCGGCCTTCCCGTCGACCGTCAGGGCGTCGAAGTCGCCTTGCGTGACGCCATGAGGTCCACGGGAAATCAAGAGAACGTCGTTCGGTTGACCGTGGGGCAGGCAGGCGATCCTCGGGTTGAAATAAAGGACATGCCGAGCCGTGTAGATTCCTGGTCTCTGGCAATCGCAACCGAGCCGGCTCGACCGACCGATCCATTTTTCTATCACAAGACGACTCGGCGAGCCCCGTACACCCGGGCGCAGGCACAGGCTACCGAGGTGGGTTGCGACGAAGCGATTCTTATGACGCCAGATGGTGAGGTGACCGAGGGCGCCCGCAGTAATGTGATTATCGAGATCGGCGGTCGGTGGGTCACGCCGCCGGTGGAGGCCGGTCTGCTCGGGGGCGTCTTTCGCGCTCATCTCCTCGAAACCGAGCCCCGGCTTGAGGTCGGGCGTGTTATGATCGACGATCTCATGCACGCTGATCGTGTGTTTTGCTGCAACGCCGTGCGCGGCCTGATTCCGGCACACGTTGAGAAGGATCTAAGGCCCCCCATGCCCAAAGGCTCGGCCCTTTCCAGCTTCGCATGAGCGCGTTCTGGAGTGACCCTTCCGCACAGATATGCGGAGGGAGGCGAGGTTGAGCACAGTCGCCGCTGACTACACGGAGACGAACGAATCGAAGAGGAGGGGGCAGCGGTTGACAGAAGCGATATCGATGCTTACAATTTTAAACAATGTGAACGCATTGTAAATAGGTCAAGGCCGTTCTCATCCGTACGTTTTTCCGCGACCCTGCATGTCCGAAACCACGAATCCGCCCTTACTTCCTGACGCCCTCATTGAGCGAGCCGCTCGCCGACTCAAGGTCATGGGGGATCCCGTGCGTCTGAAGTTATTGAACCTGCTTCGAGTGCACGAGGAGCTGTCCGTGCAGGCTCTCGTCGATGCATCCGGGCAGCGACAGGCGAACGTGTCGAAGCATCTTGGCATCATGATGCGAGAGGGACTCGTGAAACGACGAAAGGAGGGAGTGAATGCGTACTACTCGCTGGATGACCCCAGTCTCCCCGGGATTTGTCTTTTGATCTCGAACACCATCGAGGATACAGAGACCGCGTCTGAGTAGCCGCGTTCGGTCGGTTCAACGCCGGACAAAGCATCTGCACCTGTGACGTCGTGGACCATGTCTGTGTGGAAAATCATGAACACCGATAGCACGACGTATCGCCAGCGCCAGATTCTACTCTTCGCCACTGGGGCGGTCATGTTGACGGATCCGTTCCTGTCGATCTTTCGGACGGATGAAATGATCGCGGGTGTACCGGTTCTGGTCGTGGCATTGTTCAGCATCTGGGCCCTTCTCATCGTCGGAGTCGCCTGGCTCATGGAGCGCGGAGGGCCCGATCCACTGCGGACTCCACCGCCAACAGACGATTATACGGGGTAAGTCTCGCACGTCATGGCACCTAGCCTCGTCCTACTTCTTGCGACCGCTTACCTCGGGCTGCTCTTTGCGGTCGCGTATTATGGTGACGAGCGAGCGGAGCGGGGTCGGTCGATTATCGCCAATCCGTACATCTACGCCCTGTCCCTGGCGGTGTACTGCACGGCGTGGACGTTCTACGGCAGTGTGGGACGGGCGGCCACGTCCGGGCTCGGTTTTCTGCCGATCTACCTGGGCCCCACGCTCATCGCCGTGGTCGGCTGGATCCTCATACGGAAAATTGTCCGTATCAGCCGGTATCAGCGTATCACGTCCATCTCTGACTTCATTGCCTCCCGCTACGGAAAAAGCGCGAGGCTTGCGGGGGTCGTCGCTGTCGTTGCTCTGATGGGAGTCGTCCCCTACATCGCGCTGCAGTTGAAGGCGATTGCAACGAGTTACACGGTTCTCGTGAGTCCGTCGGGCGGCCTGCCAGGCTCCGGTCTCGCCCCCGGCGGCGTGGACACCGCGTTCTGGATTTCCCTCTTCCTGGCCGCGTTTGCAATTCTTTTCGGCACGCGTCATCTCGATGTCACGGAGCGCCACGAAGGACTCGTCGCGGCAATCGCGTTCGAGTCCGTCGTCAAGCTGGTGGCGTTTCTAGCCGTCGGACTGTACGTCACGTTCGGGATGTTTGATGGCTTCAGCGATTTGTTCGCTGCAGGGGCGGAGGTGCCAGCGATTCGTCAGTTGTATTCCCAAACCGACCCGGCGGAGGCATCGGAGTGGATCTGGCTCACGGGTCTATCGATGCTCGCGTTTCTGCTTTTACCCCGCCAATTTCAGGTGGCTGTCGTCGAAAACGTGGATGAACGCCACATCCGAAAAGCCACGTGGCTGTTTCCCCTCTACCTTTTCGCCATCAATCTCTTTGTCCTGCCGATCGCGGTCGGTGGGCTACTCACGTTCGGCGATGCGGCAACGGCCGATGCGTTTGTCTTGTCTTTACCTCTTTCGGCGGGCAACGAGGCGCTTGCTATGCTCGCCTTCATTGGCGGGTTGTCAGCGGCAACGGGAATGGTTATTGTCGCGACGACCGCTCTCAGCACGATGATCTGCAACGACCTGCTCATGCCCGTGCTGCTCCGGATTCCGGCGCTCCGACTGGCCGACCGGCCCCGACTTACTGGCCTCATCCTCGGACTACGCCGCGGAGCCATTATCGTCGTTTTGCTGCTCGGATACGCCTATCTCGAGACCATTGGCGAGAGCTACTCGCTCGTGTCGATCGGGCTGATTTCGTTTGTCGCGGTCGCACAATTTGCCCCGCCGTTGTTGGGCGGACTGTACTGGCGCCGCGGCACGAAGTACGGGGCGCTTGCCGGACTCCTCGCCGGGGTCGCCGTCTGGGGATACACGTTACCCCTTCCATCGCTCGCCGAAACGGGCTTTTTACCCAACGCTTTTGTAGAGGATGGCCCGTTCGGTATCGCTCTTCTGCGGCCGTACGCGATGTTTGGTCTCGATACACTGTCTCACATTCCCCACGCTCTTTTCTGGAGCCTGTCGATCAATACCGGTTTGTACGCGGCCGTGTCGCTTTTCACCACGCCGACCGTGCTGGAGCGATCGCAGGCGCACCTCTTCGTCGAGGTATATCGACACGCAAAGGGACACGATCCGGTCCGCCGAGCGACGGCCTCCGTTCGAGACATTCGGATGCTCCTCCAGCGCTTTCTGGGTTGGCGACGGACGGAACGGGTGATGGAGGAGTATGCCAAGGAGCATAGGAAGGACCTCGATGCTCTCGACGAAGCCGATGAAACGCTCGTCCGGCACGCCGAGACCGCACTCGCGGGGGCGATTGGTGCCTCCTCCGCTCAGGTTGCCGTGAGCTCCGTCGTGAAGGAGACACCGCTACGACTACACGAGGTATTGAGCATTCTCGACGAAGCGCAGCAGGTTCTCGCGTACAGCCGAGAACTGGAGCGGAAACAGGCCGAACTGGAAGCCACGACGCGAGACCTTCAGGCGGCCAACGAGAAGCTCAAGCAGGTCGACCGATTGAAGGACGATTTCGTGTCGACCGTGACGCATGAGCTCCGGACGCCCCTTACTGCCATTCGGGCCCTGACGGAGATCCTTCACGCCAATCCCGATCTCGGCGTGACGGAGCGCACGGAGTTTCTCGACACGATCCAGCGGGAGACCCGCCGGCTCACGCGTCTGGTCAATCAGGTGCTGGACCTGCAGCGTCTCGAGGCCGAGCGTGTCGATCTAAGCCAAACGGTGTATCTTGAGGAGGTGCTCCAGGATGCTACCTCAGCCATGCAGCAGTCCATCGAACGTGATGGAGCGCGCCTACATGTTGCAGGATTAGAGCATCAAACGCCCATCGCTGGCGAGCGTGACCGGCTCATGCAGGTCGCACTCAACCTATTATCGAATGCTGCAAAGTTTTGCAACGAGGAGATCCGAGTCCGACTCATTCCTGGCGATCCCGTCATTTTCGACGTGCAGGACGATGGGCCGGGCATCTCCGCCGATGATCAGGATGCTATCTTCGAGAAATTCCGGCAGCTGGAGTCCGGTACCACGCCAGGAGGCGGAAGCGGGCTGGGCCTTGCTATCGCACAGAAAATCATCCACGCTCACGGCGGCGTTCTGAAGGTTGACAGCGAACCTCGCGAAGGAGCAACCTTCTCTGTCCATCTTCCAGCCGTCAAGGACAAGAAAATGGATCCTTCTGAGACCGTTGCAACGGGAAATGATGGATCCTCCAGATCTGCCTCGTTTTCAGCATCAGACCCGTCTTGAAATCACCCCGCTGACGCAATGTCCGATCGTTCTGATACATCCTCTTCAGATTCCGATACCGATCCCCTTAGTCGGAGCGTGCTCATCGTCGATGACGAACCGAGTATTGTGGCACCGCTCAAGTTTTTGATGCAGCAACAGGGGCACAGCGTTCGTGTCGTGACAACGGGAGAAGAGGTCGTTCCCGCGATGGAGAAAGACCGTCCAGACCTCGTGCTACTGGATGTCATGTTGCCGGAAGTGACAGGGTATGAGCTCTGCGAAACCATCCGGGGACGAGGTGAATGGCGGGACGTGAAAATTATCATGCTCACGGTGAAGAGTCGCGAGGCAGATATTGAGAAAGGCAGAGCGCTTGGCGCTGACGCATACATCACCAAGCCGTTCGGAATTCAGGATGTCCTCGACACAGCACGTCGGCTGCTCGATCCATCCTGACGGACATCCTCTCGTCCCGCGCGTCGTATGTCATCGAATCGTTTGTTATCTGTGCCTGCACACCGCTCACACGTGTCATCCTCTCCAGAAAAAATCATCGATGCTCTCTTGCAGGCGCTGGAGGGGGCGGTGCTTGTATGTACTGCAGAAGGAACAATTTTGCAGGCTGACCGCACGGCTCAGGACTGGTTTGGTGCCGGAGCGGCGCCCGGAGGTAGCATTTTGGACACGCTGGCTCACGGTGAGGCCAGAACGTGGTTTGAACACGCACAGAATGAGGAAAGGGATGAGCTCCCATTCTCGTCGATGGTCGTGACGAATGACGGACGATGGGTGGAGGCGACGCTGCATCCTGCAGAAGATGACGAGGTGGTGCTTCAATTGAAGACAGAGATGTCGTCGACCGATGCGGCCCCCGTCCCGCACGAAGTCCTGCGGGATCTGATCGAAACGATGCGGGAACCGCTCGCCAGCGTGCGTGCTGCGGCTGAGACCATGGCGCTCTATCCATCGATGGATAGAGCGGCCACGACCCAGTTCATGAGCATCGTCGAGGAACAGACGGCCGCGCTGTCGGACCGGCTCGATGCGGCTGTAGCTGCATACGCGAGGCTGTATCGTCGTGCTGGACCGCTGCATCCGATCCATGCCGGCGAGTTTACGACGGCTCTTGCACAGCATCTCGACGACAACCTGTCAATCGATGTGTCCGCTCAGCCCATGGCGGAGGAGGTCGACGCGCGGTTGCTCCTTGACGCTCAGGCCATCACCGAATCCCTGACATTCCTGGCGAACCGTATCGAGAATGCGGCTCGATGCACGGCGCTCCGCGTCTCCGTTGAGCGTGTCCGCTCTCTTGCGGCACTCGATCTCAGCTGGGAGGGCGGAGCCGTCACCTCCGCGCGCATCCGGGAGTGGGAGCAGTCGACGATCACGTGGGGCGACAGCATCATTAAGATGACGCTTGCGGAGATTCTCGATCACAACGATGCGCAGATGATTATTCAGACCGATCACGGCGACAGCAGTATTCGCCTGCTGCTCCCAATTTCGGATGACATGTCAAGTCGGTAAGAGAATCCCCTACAGCAGATCGCGACCGTGCCCCGCACCAAGCCGGGCCCATCCCGCCGGTATAGATGTGGTTAAGGTGCGGTTATCTTCTCTGATGTGCTCGATATGACGACGTTCAAGCGCCAGACGCTCCAGTTCGTCAGTCCGGGGATTGGACCGGGCGCCGGGAATACAGCGCCACGGCACGTCGCTGAGCACTTGACCTCCGTCTGCAGCGGTCTGCGGCCGCTTTCCTGAGTGAAAACCAAAAAGTTGGGCACAACCTTGAATCGGTGGCCTTCTTTAATTACGTTTTGGTAAACTATTCAAGAAAGCGCTTCCGGTGCAGCCACGAAACGGCGCTCTTGTCACCGTGTGCCGGCGAGATATTGCTGGATGGTAATTAAAGCAATCACCCTCACCACGATCCAAATTTGTCATGGCAGAGCAGGACACGAAAGTAACCGCGGCCTATTCGGGAAACGAAGAAGTGTATCCACCATCTGATTCGTTTCGATCGAAGGCCCACGTTGCTTCCATGGAGGAGTACGAGGAAATGTGGCAGCGCTCCGTCGACGATCCCGAGTCATTCTGGCGAGAGAAGGCCGATCGCATCGATTGGTTTGAACCGTTCGAGACTGTAAAGAATGTCTCGTACGAACCGCGCAACGTGAGCATTAAATGGTACGAGGAGGGCGTTCTGAACGCCTGCTACAACGCTGTCGATCGGCACCTGGATGAACGTGCGGATCAGACGGCGTTTATTTACGAGCCAAACGACCCGAATACGGAGGAAGCGCAGCACATCACGTATGCGGAGCTGCACGAAAACGTCTGCAAGTTTGCAAACATCCTGAAGAAGAACGGCGTGAAGAAGGGGGATCGGGTGACGATCTACCTGCCGATGATTCCGGCGGCCGCGTACGCGATGCTTGCCTGTGCTCGCATCGGTGCGCCTCACTCGGTTGTCTTCGCCGGGTTCTCGCCGGACTCACTGTCCGACCGGATCCTGGATTGTGAATCCACCTTCCTCATCACCGCCGATGAAGGCGTCCGCGCCACGAAGACGGTGCCGCTCAAGGAGAACGCGGATCAGGCGCTCGAGAAGTGCCCCGACGTGGAGACGGTTCTCGTCGTGCAGCGCACCGGTGGCGACATCGACTGGACGGAAGGTCGCGACATCTGGTACCACGAGGAGCTTAGCACGGTCGACGCGGAGTGCGAATGCGAACCGATGAATGCGGAAGATCCGCTCTTCATCCTCTACACGTCAGGCTCGACAGGCAAGCCAAAGGGCGTTCTGCACACGACCGGTGGCTACTGCGTCTTTACCAGCCTCACGCACGAGTACGTCTTCGACTATCACGAGGGCGACGTCTTCTGGTGTACGGCGGACGTCGGGTGGATTACCGGTCATAGCTACATCGTCTACGGGCCGCTCATCAACGGCGCGACCCAGGTCTTCTTTGAGGGCACACCGACCTACCCCGATGCGTCTCGCCTATGGGACGTTGTCGACAAGCATGACGTCAACATCTTCTACACGGCCCCGACCGCGATTCGCGCGTTGATGCGGCAGGGGGATGAGTACGTCGAGAAAACGGACCGCTCCTCGCTGCGCGTCCTGGGAACGGTTGGTGAGCCCATCAATCCCGAGGCCTGGCGCTGGTATTACAACAAGGTCGGCAACGGCAAATGCCCGATTGTCGATACATGGTGGCAAACGGAAACCGGTGGAATCATGATCACCCCGCTTCCGGGCGCCGTCGCGCAAAAGCCCGGTGCGGCCTCGAAACCTTTCTTCGGTATTCAGCCCGAAGTGGTCGACAACGCGGGTAACATCCAGGAGGGGGCGTGCGAAGGCGTCCTCACGATCGCCGACTCGTGGCCGGGACAGATGCGCACCGTCTATAAGAACCACGAGCGCTTCCAGAATACGTACTTCTCCCAGTTCCCGGGTAAGTACTTCACCGGAGACGGATGCCGTCGCGACGAAGATGGCTACTACTGGATTACCGGTCGCGTGGATGATGTGCTTAATGTAAGCGGTCACCGGATCGGCACCGCTGAACTGGAAAGTGCTCTGGTCGCTCACGACCAAGTCGCGGAGGCGGCCGTGGTTGGCTTCCCACACGAGGTGAAAGGACAGGGAATCTACGCCTACGTTACGCTTCTGAAAGACGTAGACCCGAGCGAGGAGCTTCGTGATGAACTCGTTCAGTACGTCCGCGAGCACATCGGGCCGATCGCCAAGCCGGACTTTATCCAGTTCACGCCATCGCTACCGAAGACTCGTTCGGGCAAAATCATGCGTCGCATCATCCGCAAGATTGCGGCCGGCGAGTTCGATGATCTTGGCGATACCTCCACGCTTGCTGACCCAGGTGTTGTGGAAGAACTGATCGACGAACGCAAAGGCATGTCAAACGGATCGTAGGGGGAAGGCCGTCGCGGGTCTCCGGTTGCCGCCGGAGGCCCCTCGGCGCGCCGATGACCCTTGTGCAAAAAAAGAACGCCTCGTCCCAGGTGTTGAGCCAGTAGGACGAAGCGTTCCATGTTCGAAGCCCTCTCATATATCGCCGACGGATGCGTTGCCGCGCATCGTCGGCCGGCGAGAGGGTCAGAAGCCCACTCATATGTTTCTCGGACAAACCGATACTAGCACGATATGGACTCGCTACAGATACGAACGCCCGCTGTGGGGGGCGGTTTCGCGGCCGTACTCGTCATTCTGCTCTTCTTCCTGCCTCAATCATCTCTCGCGCAGGAATCCGATGACGGGCCTTCCCTGAACGTCAGCGGCTTCATCAAGAGCTCGTACTTTTACGACTCGCGGGACGTTATCACCGCGCGGAACGAGGACTTCCTCCTGTATCCGGCACCGGACGCCAATCCCGATGGGGATGACGCGAGCGATACCGACAACCTATCTGCGTTCCAGCTTTTCTCCCGACTCCGTCTCAGCATCGGCAATCTACCGGATGCGCTCGGGGCCGACGTGACCGGTTACATGGAGGCGGACTTTTTCGGTCCGGGGACGGTCACGGACGCGGTCGGCCAAGAGAATATTTTTCGCCTCCGCCGCGCGTTTGCCAACATGTCCTGGGACAATCGAGAAGTGAAGTTCGGACTGGAGTGGTCTCCGCTCTTCACGCTCGGCGCGTACCCGCACACGGTGGCGACGGAGGCCGGAGCGCCGTACAACCCGTTCGCTCGCCAGCCCATGATCAAGTTGACGCTGAAGCCCGGAAATCTTCGGCTTATCGGCATCACGTCGTGGCAGTTTGATGCCTTCCGGGAGGCGGACTTCCTGGGCGTGAACGGCATCGATTTGCAGCAGCAATCTGCACTCCCTGGCCTGCACGGGCATGCTCAGTATGTCGGCGACAACGGCTTCCTTATTGGGGCCGGTGGCTATCTTCGCTGGCTCCGTCCGGTTGCCACGGGGGACCGTGTCCCTCTTGGGGCGGGAACGGCATACCTGGCGTATTCGACCGACGCGATGGCACTCCGTGCAAAAGGCGTATACGGCAGCACGCGTGATCACGTGATGCCGGGCGGATTCATTTACGACCCTGGCGCGGATGACATCGAGAACGGACAGCCGCAGTACGTGACGGATGCATTCTCGCAGCTGAACACGGCATCCGGCTGGCTTGAGATCGAGAAAAAGGGGACGGTTGCTCCCGGGCTCTTCATCGGTTACCTGAAAGCGCTTGGCTCGTCCGACGACATCACGAATTTCGGCAGTGTCGGGACGACCAATATCATCGGAGCGACCCGTAGCCCCAACCTGGAGAGTGTCTTCGATATCTCTCCGCGTCTGGCATTCAACTACGGAGCGCTCCGGCTCGCGCTTGAAGCACAGTTTACCAGCGCAACGTACGCTGCGTCACTCGACGAGAACTACGCCCCGAACGGCGATACCGATTCTGTTCTCAACGTCCGCGGCAATTTCACGGTCTTTCTCTTCTTCTAAACGCCTCCACGGACGGCACACCGTCTCCAACCGAACCCTTCCGTCGTATAGCATCCGTCAAGACCATGTCTGAACCCACGATTGACCGCGTCACCTACTGGCGCACCCAAATCCGGCGAACCGCGATCCTTCTCGGGGTCTGGTTCGTGGTCGGATTCGTCCTCAGCATTTTTCTCGCCGAGCCGCTCAACAGCTTCAGTTTCGGCGGGGTGCCATTCGGTTTCTGGATGGCCCAGCAGGGCAGCATCTTCGTTTTTGTCAGCTTGATTCTGATTTACACGCTCGCCTCGAACCAGCTCGACCGCGAAGCGGGCGTCGAGGAAGCCGAAGGCAGCACGTCCTCTGCCGGTCAGGGTCACTGACCAATGCATTTGTCTCCCCGCCATTTGTATCACCTGAAGCGATAACATCTCATGGGTATTTTAGGCTGGACCGCCGTCTGGGTGGTCATCACATTCTCAATCTACATCGGCATCGCTATCTGGAGTCGCGTTGCCGATACAAGAGGCTTCTACGTCGCCAGTCAGGGTGTGCCTGCCGTTGCAAACGGCATGGCTGTGGGTGCGGATTGGATGAGTGCTGCCTCGTTTATCTCGCTCGCCGGGATCGTTTCGTTCATCGGATTTGACGGTTCTGTCTACCTGATGGGCTGGACGGGCGGTTACGTGCTCCTCGCGTTGCTCCTCGCCCCGTACCTTCGCAAGTTTGGCGAATACACGGTACCGGACTTCGTCGCCCGACGCTACTACTCGAAAACCGCCCGCGTCGTGGCGGCTGTAGCCGCCCTCTTCGTCTCGTTCACATACGTCGCCGGCCAGATGAGAGGCGTTGGCGTCGTGTTTAGCCGCTTCCTCGGCGATTTTCTAGCGCCGTTCGCAACTGCAATCGGTGTCGAGGTCGTCACGATAGGTGTGACCATCGGTATGATCATCGTCGCGCTCTACGCCGTTCTGGGTGGCATGAAGGGCGTGACATGGACGCAGGTCGCGCAGTACTGCGTGCTCATTATCGCCTATCTGATTCCTGCAGTCGCCATTGCGGCGGAATTGACCGGGAACCCGATTCCACAGGGTGCTATTGGCGACGTGGTGCCCGTGTTGAATCAGCTTTCGGCTGATCTGGGGCTCGACATGTACACCGGTCCATTCAGCAATCTGAGTATGCTGAATGTCTTTTGTATTACGTTCGTGCTCATGGCGGGCACGGCGGGGCTTCCGCACGTGATCGTCCGGTTCTATACGGTGAAAACCGTTCGGGATGCGCGCTGGTCGGCGTTCTGGGCCATCGTGTTTATCGGCATTCTGTACACGGTTGCGCCGGCGATAGCCATGTTCTCCCGTCTGGAAATCCTGCAGTCGTTCAACGAACTCGGTGCGCAGGGTATGGCGCAACAGCTTGGCTGGGTGCAGAACTGGACCCAGGCTGGTCTGATCGAGTCGTCAGGCTGGACCGCGGATACGACCGTCCAGCAGATGCTCGGCGGCATCGACCGCGACATCATCGTGCTCGCCACGCCGGAACTGGCCGGGCTCTCCGCCTGGGTCGTCGGACTCGTCGCGGCCGGTGGTCTCGCTGCTGCCCTTTCGACGGCGTCCGGTCTGATGATCGTGATCAGCTCGTCGCTTGCGCACGACATCTACGGTGAGGTCATCAACCCGGATGCGTCGGAGCAGAAGCGACTGCGCGTGGGACGTCAGGCGATCTTTGTCGGCGTCATCGTTGCCGGTCTCGCGGGGATCTACCCGCCGGGCTTCGTGGCTGAAGTGGTCGCATTCGCGTTCGGTCTCGCGGCTGCCAGTTTCTTCCCGATCCTGGTTCTCGGCATCTTCTGGAAGCGATGCAACCGTCAGGGTGCCGTTGCCGGCATGATCGCCGGCCTTACGTTTACCTTTGTGATGATCGTCCTCATGCGGATCCACATCATCACCAGAGGCGCCATCGCCGAGCCGTTTATCGATTCCTTCCTCGGAATCAACGCGCAGGGAATCGGCATTATCGGCATGCTAATCAACTTTGCGCTTACGATCGGGATCTCCCTGAACACGCCCGCACCGCCGCAGAAAGTTCAGGATCTGGTGGAGCAGGTTCGCTATCCACGCGAACTGACACCGGACGAGCTGAAAGAGGCTGTTGCCGAGGCACGTGGCTAATCTTCGCGAATAGATTCGCGACAACGTAGATCGTAGCGGGGTCCGCTCGGCGGGCTCCGCTACGTTTGTCTTGCAAAAGCACCGGCGTGCCTTTTCCCGAACGAACCATTATTCTTCATCGGGTACGGCGCGATTGCACCTCGCATAGCAGAACGACGATCTCCGTTCGCTCAACTGACAGTTTTCCACAGTACAGACGTTTAGATGAATAACTTCTGGCGATATCTGGCGCTCGCTTTCGTTCTATTCGTTGCTGCCCTGGCATTCATTGCCGTCCGAAACTGGGATACCGTTTCGCTTGCCTGGGACAACGCGACCGCACTTCAAGAGGGACGTCAGGAGGCGGCAAACATTCAGACGCCGGACGCGCTCGCCGAATACCTGGGAAATCACCCGGAGAAAGTATCTTTGGCCGTTCTATCTGCGTCGGGGGAAGTGAAAGACACCGTTCACGCAACGGTGGACCGCCCGCTTCATCGTCTCCCGATGATCGCGTTACTCACGGATGCCTCGCGAATGATGGACGAAGGGGCCCTGGATTCTACGGAGCAGATCCCGATCTCGGAGATCGGTCGATTTGCTCTCCCCGGGCTGACTGCCTCCGGTCATGAGCGAATGGTGGACTCTCTTTCCGTAAGCGGTGCGATCCATGACGGAGCCATCGCACTCGGTGATCTTTTCGAGGCAATCCACATATTTGAGAATCAGGCTGCAGCGGACTGGCTGATGATGCGAATGGGACGCGACGCAATGACGTCCTTGCCGGATCGTCTGAGTCTATCTGGAAGCATGGCGCCCCAGCCGTACAGCGCGACGTATCTGACGTGGATGCAGGCTGTTCGGGATTCATCGGCCGGCAAACGTCCACCTGTGGACTCATTTCTCGGAATGGAGGCCAGAGCATACCGGGATCGGGTCTACTCAATCGCCGATCGACTTTCGAGCGATGGCGCCTACCGAACGGAGAAAAAAGAGGAGTTGACGACGCGGGGCACGGACCTGAGCGTTCGGCAGCAGCGTGACTACGCCATGGCGACGTTGCCGCGGGGGACGGCCCTCGACTACGCCCGGCTCATGGCAAACATTCGGTCCACACCAGGTGATGGATGGCCACGGCTCCGATCGGTTCTGGAACGTCCGGTCGGATCGACGGATCGCTTGACAACCGCCGCCGGGGCCGATACACTTCGTCCCGATACGATGGACGTAGCCTTTGACGCTGCGAGCGTTCGCGTTGTTGCAGACGTAGCAGGAGCGCACCCGGGCATGCTAACCCTTGCCGGCTACGCGAGAACGAATGCGGACGATCGTGCTCGCGTTGTCGTGTTGACGCTTCACGATCTGCCGATCGCCGTCTTTTACCAGCTCGCTCAGACAGGGATTGACAAGGGTCTTTTTCTCGAGTTACTCCTCGATGAGCAGGCGACGCAGCGCTTCATGAGAACCGTTGATCATGGAAACGATGAATCAGCGCCGACGCGGTGAACAGGTGCGGCTATCGTTCATCGTCAGAGGGTAGAAGGCGCGTGCGCTGGATTTTCTCTTGCTCCCGTTCGATCGACGTCTCGACCGTTTCTGAGCCCGGCGTGAGGGGGAGAGTGGGAGGAATGTCGCGGCGGAGGAAGGGACGGGAAAAAAATTCGTCGACATCGAACGCATATCTTCGCACGAAGAGGTGGTCCCGCCGACCGGAGGTCCACGAAACCCACGTCGTTGGAGACCGCGCGGGTTCGGTTGGCGCAACGATTGACGGCCCCCCTGGAGGCGTGGACGGATGCCCCGTTGCCGGCATGTCGATCGGGGCATATCGGGTCGACGCCAGTTCGGAAAGGTTGCTGCTGACGAGACTGTCAGCAGACCATACGGGGAAATACCGACGGTTTGGTGCGACGCGCTCCCAGCGCCACTGCTTCAGGTCGGGTCCGTGCGACTCTCTTAGTCTCCGAACGGCGCGACGAAAGGCTTGCCGCTGGCGATGAGCCGCGAAGTAAGTGGTGTCGGGTGACAGCGAATCTGCCCGCAATGAGCTCACGCGACACGGCCTTGATGTGAGATACGGGATTGTGCCGATGTCGCGTCGATACTCGTCCATCCACGTTTCGAACAGGGACGCACCGATGCTGGCGCGCTCGTAATTGGCGTCCCAGTTCCGAAGGTACGTGAGGGCTTCCCGTAAGTACGGTGACGTCGGGCGAAGGACACGCAGGTTCGGCAGGGCATCACGCATCACGTGCCCGGCCCAGGCGCTCGTATCGCTCTGGGTTTCCACCATCGCTCGTCGATCCCGCTGATTCCCCAGTGCATGGGCGACGGTGTGGGTCCATGCTGAGCGACCGACGACGTGTAGAGACGTGTCCGGCGTACGGTTGCGAATGTCGAACGGCGGCGATCCAATGACCGACACGGAGTCCTTGTCGTCCACGCGGAGGCCGGCCGGTTCGTGCAGAGCGAAGGCGCTGCTGTCCGACGTGCGAGCGCTGCGCCACGTCCGGATGTCGGTAGCCGGATCGAGCCCGGACCAGTCGAGCACCCAAACGGAGTCGACGGGAATCGAGTCGGGTGGGACGGCACGAGCAGAGACGGTATCCGTGCCGGCTGTATCCCGTCGCACCGGTTGGGGTTCTTCGGCCGAATCGTTTGCCTTTTCATTTCCGTCATCCCAGGGTCCCGAACCGATCGGCACGGTGGTGCCTTCTCCGGATGGGCGGGTGCGAACGAGGCGAACAAGCTGTTCGTCGGCATTGCGCGGGCTCAACCGGACAAAGTCGATACGATAGGGTAGGGAGTCAGAAGCAACTCGTCGTAGATTGGGTGCGTGGCCCGGTAGCAGGCTCCACGCTGCGCCGCGGCGGCCGGATCGACGAACCGTGCCGGAGAGTAGAAATGGCGTACCGGGAAGGCTTCCGCCGGTAATCCGAGTGCGATCCCCCACGTCGATGACAACATCCTGGAGCATGGGGCGGGCGGTGGCACCCGTCACGAGTCGGGTCGCGAGGGTTGTGCTTGAGTCCTGCCGCGCCCATGCCACGCTGCGGTGCAACCCGTGAACGTGCAGGAATCGGCGTAGCAGGGCGTCGTCTTCGGCGAAGCGTGCGAGCGAAGAGTCGGCCTTCGTTGGCCTGTGTGTGCTGGTAAGAGGTTCGGTCGACAGCCAGGAGAAGAGACGCTCGACGGCGAGGGTGTGCCAGGGGTGCCAGTTCTCCGGTTTCAGGTCCAGAGCAAGAAGAGGGGCACGGTTCGAGACGGACCGTGTCGAAAGCGCCGCATTGACGCCGGCCGTATATGCGGATAGACGCTGCCGGGTCGAGTCGGACACTCGCTCGATCATGGCGCGAGACGTCGCGGGGATCCGCAAACGGTGAACGTGGCGGTCCAGTGGTACACTCGCCTCGCCAAACCATTCTGAAAGGCGTCCTTCCGCCGCCTGGCGCCAGAGAAGCATGGTCCACGTTCGTCGGACGCCATGGATATACCCCAGAATGAAGTCCTCATCCCGTGCAGAGGAAATCGATGCGGCGGCGAGTCCCGACGGATGCCACTCGATGGTAGCTCGCCCATCGAGGGCCGGAACGACCTGTTCTTCGGGCGCTACGCTCTGCGATGACGACATCGACCACAGAAGCGCGACGCTCACGAAGAGCAAGATGGCGACGCCGATGGGGAGGAGGGTCGGTCGATCCACGGACAGCAGGGCACGAAAACGGGACGGGAGAGCGAGAGCCGGTGTTACGGTGCTACGCAGGGCGGCGTGCCGTCAACCATGCCTCAAATTCGTCGAGCGACTTCGCGTTCAGGCAATGCTCGGCCGTGAGCCAGCCTTTCCGCGCGACCTCGACGCCCCAGCGAACGTTTTCCAGTTCGATCATCGCGTGAGCATCTGGATTGATGGAAATGAGCACGCCTTTCTCAATCGCGCGCTTTATATAACGCCAGTCAATGTCTAGACGGTACGGGTTCGCGTTCAACTCGATCGCTACGTTGTTGGAAGCGCAGGCGTCGATGACCCGATCGTGGTCGATCTCATACCCTTCCCGAACAAGCAGAAGACGCCCGGTCGGGTGGCCGAGAATCGACGTGTACGGATTCTCGACGGCCGTGATGATCCGTTCGGTCGCCTCGTTCACGGTCATGTTGAATCCGGAGTGGATGCTGGCAACGATGAAGTCAAAGGAGGCGAGAATCTCGTCGTCGTAGTCGAGAGAGCCATCCCGCAAGATGTCGCTCTCGATCCCAGAGAAAATGCGGAATGGTGATTCTGTATTCTCGGCGTATTCCTCATTCAGAGAGCGAATCTCATCCTGCTGCCGCTCTACTTCGTCGGGTTTCATGCCGCTTGCGACCTGAAGCGACTGGCTGTGATCGCAGATGCCGAAGTACGAAAGCCCCATCGAGCGGGCCTTTTCTGCCATCTGGCGAAGAGAGTGAGACCCGTCGCTGTAGGTGGAGTGATTATGAACGGTTCCCTGCAGGTCGTCGACGGAGATCAGGTTAGGCAGATGTCCGTCGGTTGCGGCCTCCCATTCGCCATCGTCTTCCCGCAGCTCCGGCGGGACGACATCCACGCCGGCGCCCTCGAATATAGCTGCTTCAGTCGCATGCATCCCCGGGTCGCCGTGCTCGCGAATGTACGTCGCGACATGGTCCTTACTGCCTGTCGTTCGCCACAGCGTTGTGCCGAACGCGTCAGGTGTGCAGACGAAGAGTCGGAGCGACAAGCCGCTCGTGAGCGGCGTTTCCACGAGAGCATCCGCGTCCTCGACCTCCGTTGTGACCGAAATCGTGTCGGGGTCGAAGGGAGCCGTGTCGTCCGCCTCCTGCAGGAACTGAATTACGTGGTCCGCGCCGTCGCTCGTGGCAACGACCATGTCGAGGGCCTGAACCGTCTCGACCTTGCGCCGCAACTCACCCGTGAATACGACCCGATCGAAGGCATCTCCGTCCGTGAGGACAGTGTGGACCTCGCGCGCCGCTCGAATTGCGTCTGCGAATCGACGGCGATTGCTGTAGGCACGTAGCAGGGCAACATTCTCGATGATGTTCTCCTGCGTCTTTTTCCCAAACCCGCTCAGTGACCGAACCTGATCGGCCCGTGCAGCCTCATCGAGTTCGTCGAGTGACGTGATGCCCAACTCTTGCCAGAGCGTGCGGACTTTCTTCGTGCCCAGGCCTTTGACTTTTAGTACGTCGAGCAGTCCCGTCGGTACAGCGCTCAGCAATTCGTCCCGCAGATCGAACGAGCCACGCTGAAGCAAGTCCTGGATTTGCTCCGACAGACCGTCCCCGATTCCGTTGACAGACGTCAACTCATCGTCCTGAACGAGATCTGTGACGGCGTCCTCCAGGCCTCGAATGGTCCGTGCGGCTCGGCCGAACGCGTTGGCCCTGTACGGATTACCGCCCGTCAGTTCGATCAGGTCTCCCGTCTGGCGAAGGGCGCTTGCAATTTCCTTGTTGGTCATGCGGCGGGAGGGAATGGCTGTTGAAAAGGGGGAAGGAAAGGGGAGTGCATCCGGTGCGGATGTGGTAGCATCCATGCGAGCAATTGTTCGCAACGTCAGCCGGTTCCCGTGAGCGCACCGGCGCAGAGGATCCGCGCAGAGAAAATTGAAGCTCCGTAGGTATCGACGGGGTCAACTGTGGATCTAATCGGGGACGGACCGGGTACGGATTCCAAGGAGCGGGCAAAGCATTCATGGTGCCCGCGATTTTCGTCTTTCTCAAACGGTACCACCCGCGAATGCAGCGCACCGTTTTTGTCGTCCTCGGCAGTCTCTTATTGCTGGGGGCTGGACTGCTTGGAGGCATCTGGCTGAGTGAGTTTCGACTTTCACGATCGACTCCAGACGAATATCGCCTGGTGGAAGAGGCCGTCCAGGCGATCGAGAGTGCGTATGTTGATTCCGTAGCGCGCGACCGCCTGTCCGGTTACGCCATCGAGGGGTTTTTGACGTCGCTAGACCCCCATTCCGTCTACATCGGCCCGGAACGTATGAAAGCGGTACGGGAGCAGTTCAACGCCTCGTTTGAGGGGATTGGCGTAACATATGAGCTGATCGATGGACCAACCGACCGCGATACCATCGGTGTCCTTTCTGTTTTACCGGACGGACCCAGTGAGGAAGCCGGCATCTGGGCTGGCGACCGGATTGTTGCGATCAATGGTGACCCCGCTGTGGGACTGTCGCACGAAACGATACAGAATCGCCTCAAGGGACCGGAGGGATCGACGGTCGAATTGACGCTTCGTCGGCCCGGGCGATCGGATCTCGTGCAGGTGGCTGTCACTCGCGACGACGTTCCGATTGCTACGCTCGACGCCGCGTACATGCTGGATGGCACGACGGGCTATATCAAAATCAACCGGTTCGCGCAGACGACGTATCGCGAGTTCTCGCATGCGCTTTCACGTCTTGAGACGCGCGGCATGCAACGCCTTGTGCTGGATCTTCGAGGCAACGCGGGCGGCTACATGCAGATGGCGGAGCGGATCGCGGACGATTTTCTAAAAGAAGGTCAGGTCATCGTCTCGGCGCGGAGCCGTCATAAAAAGTATACCCAGACCACCGAAGCCAGTAGTGGAGGTGCGTTCGAAGACCGCCCTTTGACCGTGCTCGTTGATGAGCACTCGGCGTCGGCGAGCGAGATTGTGGCTGGCGCCCTCCAGGATCATGATCGTGCGCTGATTATCGGGCGCAGAACCTTCGGGAAGGGCCTGGTTCAGCGCGAATTCCGGCTCGAAGATGGCAGCGGATTGCGCGTGACAATAGCGCGGTTTTATACGCCGACGGGTCGTCTTATACAGACGGATTACGCAAACGGGCGACGTGACTATTACGAACGGAAAGCGAAGCGCCTTTCACGCGACACGATCCGGAGCCGCGAGGAACTTGTTGCCACGATGCCGGACTCACTCAAATACCGAACGGATGCCGGTCGCGTCGTTCTGGGAGGCGGCGGGATTATTCCCGATCACATTGTACCGCCGGACACCTCGCTGCACCCGTTTATTGGTGATATCATGCGGGGGGGTGTGATGCGAGACTTTGCCCGCGAGTGGGTGGATGGACGAACGAGCGAACTCAGGACCGCCTGGGGGGACCGGCCCGAGGCCTTCGCTCGTGAGTACACGGTTCCGGAGACCGCCTTCCCAGCTCTCGTTCAGTACGCCCGTAGTCGTGGTATTACCGAGACCGTCAATCCTGCACCCGAAGACGATCTCCTCGCCAACGCACCGGTAGGGATGTACGCAGACGCCCTTCTTAAAAGCTATGTCGGGCGACGACTCTTTGGGATGGAAATGTGGATCCGAGTTCGAAACGAGATCGATCCGGTTGTTCATGAGGCCCGGAAGTCGTGGGGCGATGCAGAGCTACTGGCGTCGCGATATCCGGTGAACAGGTAGGTAAAACAGGTTTAAACGAGAATTTCGAATATCCGCTTTTAGACTTGAGCGCCGAGAGATGCTCGCACGGGCACGGCGTGCCAAGGAGGTGGGTTTACGCCCGTTTAAGGTACAGAGCGGAAATGCCGCCGATGTGCCGAAAACAGCGTGCCGTTCGTGCGAGGTACAGGTTGGATTTCCAAAAGAATGGACGAATGTAAACGAAAAGGCTTCGCAGAGGCGATTTCGACTTGCGTATGGATTCGAGATTTTGGTACGTGTACAGATGTCGTCGGAACTCTGTCGTAACGCTGTTGTGAACCGACGCAAGCCGAGAGGCTGTTCATTCCTTTGACACGCTGAGCGCTGGCGTGTATATTAATTGGATGTGACACCATCTTGAAAAGAGTCCGATTGGGTCTACCGAGATGATCGGACGTTTGGAGTAGTTGACTGGCGTCTCGGTTGCCTTTCCGCTTCATCGCGGTTGGCTATGGTAGCGTCTTTCTTCTCAGCGGACGCACCATCCCCACGGACTTTTTGATATGCGCTGCGCGAACGTTGATTTTCGGCGACAGCGCAAGAGTAACACCGAGGTACCCACACGTTGTCGCGATTTGCTCGCTCACCCACGCGACCTGCGAGGCGGATGTGGTTTTTAGACGGCTGAGGACGGCACCCCGGATCGTGCGCTCTGCGCACACCGCGTGCCTGATGCATCCCAGAGCGGGCCTGCCACAGGCGCCGCGCTTCTGATCGCTTCGACTGCACATTGCAACTGACCCCACTGAGGAAAAGCCACCTATGGTGATTTTGAATAAGTTGACGGTTACGCTCCTTCTGATGCTGCCCCAGCAGGGCGGAGGAAGCCCCATCAATGCTCTCGTAGAGCGTTTCAACGAGGGTGGCGGCTGGATGTGGCCGGTGCTCATCTGCTTGATCATCGGTCTCGCCATCGCGTTTGAGCGTATCATCTCGCTCAACCGCGCGGACATCAACACCCGCGAATTCCTGCAGCGTGTTCGCGTGGCCCTCGACGAAGGCGGCATCCCCGCGGCTGAAGAAGAGTGTGCCAATACCCGCGGCCCCGTCGCGTCCGTCTTCCAGGCTGGACTGCTTCGCGCCGACGAAGGTATCGAAGCTGTCGAGAAAGCCGTCGTATCGTACGGCTCGATCGAAATGAGCTTTCTCGAGCGCGGCCTTGTATGGCTCTCGCTCTTCATTAGCGTCGCCCCGATGCTCGGATTCCTCGGGACGGTGATCGGTATGATCCAGGCGTTCGATGCTATTGAGAACGCGGGTGACATTTCGCCGCGACTCGTTGCCGGCGGTATTAAGGTCGCCCTGCTGACGACCGCCTTCGGTCTGATCGTCGCCGTGATCCTGCAGTTCTTCTACAACTACGCCGTGTCGAAAATCGACCGGATCGTTGCGGAAATGGAAGATGCTTCTATCGAACTCATCGATGCGCTCGTGCTTCTGCGCGAAGGCCGCAAAGTGAGTGGCGAAGAGAAGGCAATTCCGGAAAACGTCGGGGGTAAGTAACTCAGTTGCTCTGCGCAGAGGCCGGATCGGGGGATCCTGATCCGGCCGGGATGCGCATCAACCTCGCCTCGGCGAGCTCCCTGACTTAATCGCTGCATCTGTCACCGACACCCCTCTGTTCTCATGGGAAGCAATCCCGTCCTCATGATCTCGATCTATCTTGCGATCGGGATCACCGGCCTTAGCCTCCTCGCCCTCGTCGGGTTTGGCATCCGCAACCTGACCTACGGGAAGGTGGAGCCTCTCACGATCGGCGCGATCGCCGTTCCCTTCGTGCTGCTGGGCATCATGCTCGTCGCTATGCCGACAGCGGCTGAAGCCGGCATTATGACTTTGATTATCATGTTCGCGCTGAGCCTGCTCGGCCTCGTCTACACGGGCGTGAAGAACCTGATCTGGTAGCGCTCCACGACGCTGCGCTCGACCTTGGCGCTCCGGCACCCCCGGGGCGCACGCCGACACGTTTCACTGTGCCCCGACACTCACATGGCTGGACTGCTTGATAAACGACGCGAGGGCCGAGATGACGTGGAGATTCCAACCGCCTCCATGGCGGATATCGCGTTTCTCCTCCTCATCTTTTTCCTCGTCACGACGACGATCAATGTCGATACCGGCATTGGTATGACCCTCCCTCCGAAGCTTGACCAGGAGCAGCAACCGCCTCCTGTGAAGGAGCGCAACCTGTTCAAGATTCTCGTCAACTCGCAGGGAGATGTGCTCATCGAAGGGGAGCTGGCTTCCCTCGACGCGATTCGGGACCGCGTGAAGGAACAGGTCCTGAACTACGGTAGCAACCCGGATCTTTCCGAGAACCCCTCGAAGTCCGTGATCTCCATCAAAACGGACGCCGAGACGCCGTATCGCATCTACGTGAAAGCCCTCGACGAAGTCATGATGGGCTTTCGGGAGATTTACGATAGCGTCGCTCGAAGCGGTAATGCTCCGAGCGGAGACCAGGTTCTGCAACAGACGTACTCGAGTTACCAGGAGTATCGCACGGGACTCGAACCTGAAGAGGAAGACCAGATCCGCGAAGCCATCCCGCGCAACATCTCGATCGCGGAGCCGGACCTTGGCGACCAGCAGTAGTTCTCGCCTCACTTGAGACGGGCCCTGACGCCCGAATCTCCGGTTTCGCCGCTCGATACGCACCTACGCCCCAGACGATATGTCTACTCACTTTCAAAAACGATCCTCCGACACGGAGCCGGGCTTCACGACGGCATCCCTACCGGACATCGTTTTCATGCTCCTGATCTTCTTCATGGTGTCGACCGTTCTGCGGGAGACGGACCTTAAGGTCCAGACCTCGCTGCCTTCGGCTGAGGCCCTGACGAAGATCGACCAGAAGCGACTCATCTCGGCCGTGTATATCGGTCCCATTAAGCAAGGAGAAAAGCAGGGCCAGACCGCGGTACAGATCGATGACGCGCTCATCGAGAACACCTCGGCGATTCGTAACATCATGTACGGCAAGCTCCAGGAGCAGCCGAAGCTGATTGTCTCGCTGAAGGTCGACCGCGAGTCGCAGATGAAAATTGTGAACGAGGTTCAGCAGGAACTTCGCGAAGCGGGTACACTGCGAATTAACTACTCTTCGACGCGCGAAGGCCCGAGATAATGGGCCTTACGTCTACGTTTTGTATGGAAAGAGCTCTGTCACCACGACAGGGCTTTTTTCATACCTGACACGAAAAGAGCCACCGACCCGTCTAGCGGAAATATCCACGAAGCCCGAACGGGAGTCGGCTCGATACGTAGCGCTCAATCCCGGTCGAGTCCTCTTCGCTGACGACCGGTCCGATTCACTTTTGCGACCTATTCTTGCGACGCATCCATGATCCAGCGTATCCAAACCGTCTATCTCGCTCTTGCCGCGATCGCCCTGGCCGCCACAGGCTTCTTCAATGATCCATGGGCGAGCGACGCCGCCACACAGTTCGGATGGTTCGTCCCTGCGCTCATCGCTTCGCTTTCACTCGCCGCGCTGACAGGGCTCGGATCCATCTCGATGTACAGCAACCGGAAGAAGCAACGCAAAATCGTCGTATGGGCGCAGGTGCTCACGGTCGTATATCTGGTTGTCTTGTATACCGGCTTTTATTTAAGTGGTGAACTTGTGCTACGGACCCAAGATGGAATTGAATGGGAAACGACGATCGTCCTACTCTTACCGGTCCTCGCCTACATTCTGTTTTACCTGGCACGCCGAGCAATTACGAGCGACATCGAGCTCGTGAAATCGATGGACCGACTCCGGTAACGACGGCAGTAGGTTGTTGCTATGACCGGAGTCTATCGTCATCGTCTGTACTTTACCCGCTCGATATGCCGGATGCTCGTTCGCCGCGTGTGCTGCTCATTCTGGCACTAGGTGTCATAAGCTTTACGTTCGCGCCGATCCTGGTCCGGTGGGCGAATGATGCTCCTGGACTGGCCATTGCCGCTTGGCGCAACATCCTTGCGGTGGCTCTTCTCGCCCCCGTCGCTCTCGTGAAGATCGGGGACGAGGTCCGAAGCTTCGATCGCAGGGATACCATTTTGATTGCGAGCGCAGGGCTCTTTCTCGGGCTGCATTTCATCACGTGGATCGAGTCGCTCTACCACACGACCGTAGCGAGCGCGTCCGTTCTCGTCACGACAAGTCCCATCTTCCTCGCAGCCCTCGGCTATGTTGTTCTCGGCGAACGACTTGCCTGGCGGACCCTTGCGGGTGTGGGCGTGGCTGTGTCCGGTGCCATTTTGATCGGATGGGGTGATGCTGCCGCCGGGGCGAACGTCCCGGTTCTGGGAGATGGTGCCCTCTGGGGGAATTCGCTCGCCCTGTCGGCGTCGCTCCTCGTGAGCGTGTATCTGCTCATCGGTCGTGTGGTGCGACAGAAGGTGTCCTGGCTGGCGTATGTCTTTCCGCTGTATGCCGTCTCAGCGCTCACGACGCTGGTGGCGGCCTGGGCGGCGGGTGTGCCACTGATGGGCTACGACGCGTCGTTCTATGCCCTCTGTGGCGCGATGGCACTCGGTCCGCAGGTAATCGGTCACGGAGCGTTCAACTATGGCGTGCAATTCCTTCCAGCAACGGTCGTTGGAATGCTCGCTCTGCTCGAGCCCGTTGGTGCTTCGGCGCTCGCGTACGTCTTCTTCTCGGAGGTGCCGCCGCTGATAGCCATTGCCGGAATGCTGGTTGTCCTCGCAGGTGTGGCCCTGGTTATCTGGACGCGACGGGCGAAGAAGGAGTCTGCCTGACAGGTAGATTGGACAAGGCTTAGTCGAACCAGCCCGGGACAAACGCATCCCGAGGGAGTTGGCCGAACGTTGACCGATTCCTCAGAAAATAGTCGACGGCAATCAGACCTCGATAGGGCGGCTGCACGCGCGTTTCCTTTGGGCGCATCCCGTCATACGCCGTCTTCATGCGGTGCGCGTCGCGATAGGCGCGAACGATGGCTTTGGCCTCCTCAATGTTACCGTTGGCGAGCGTGCGGAGACCGGCTGCAGTATCCATCGCCACCCGCTGGGCAAACACACGCCGCCAGTCTGCCGGCGCGAGGTTCTTGTAGAGCATGAGCAGACTGTTGCGGAAGTTGTAGTACGTTTTCCGCGGATTGCCTTTCGGTAGTGATCCTCCGCCGATATGATAGACGGTGCTGTCCGGGGCAACGCGAATCCGATACCCCGCACGTTGCAGGCGCCAGCAGAGGTCGATTTCCTCCATGTGCATTTCGAATCGCTCATCGAGGGTGCCGACATCGTCCAGGGCCGTTCGGCGGAGCATGAGTGCGGCACCGGTCGCCCAGAAAACGTCGCGGGCGTCGTCGTACTGCCCTTCGTCTACTTCCATGGTGTCGAAGACCCGGCCTCGCGTGAAGGGGTAGCCGAGCCGGTCGATGAATCCGCCGCAGGCGCCAGCGTATTCGAATCGGTTTCGGTCATCGTACTGACGGAGTTTGGGCTGCACAGCGCCGACATCATCCGCCTCCATTTCCCGAACGAGTGGGTGAAGCCAGTCAGGTTCGACTTCCACGTCGTTGTTTAGCAAGACGATGTAGTCGCCCGTCGCATGGGGAAGGGCGAGGTTGTTACCTCGGCAAAAGAGACCGTTTTCTTGATGACGAACGATGACGACGTCTGGAAACTCCGCAGCAACCCAGGCGGCTGAGCCGTCGGTCGAGGCGTTATCCGCGAGAATGATCTCGAAATCGGGATAGTCGGTCTCGACCACCGAAGGAAGGCACGTCTTCAGGAGGGGCAACGCGTTCCAGGATACGATAACGATCGAAACGCGGGGAGCGGAAGGCATAAGTAGAGTGGGTGGGTGGAAGGCAGCCGCATCGTAAAGTACGATCGATTGGGACCGTTCCCGACCGCCCGGTTTCAGAAGAATGAGTTGTCGGTGATGATCGCGAGGCCCTGACCATGCGTTTGTTCAGGCCGAATCCTTTCCTCCGGTGCAGCGGTACATGTGACCGTCTTTTTTCATCCGTGAACCTGACCATCACGAATGCCAGACTCTGCCCCGTCGCTTGAGGACGCCCGCGCCATACTGCAGGATACGTGGGGCTACACGGATTTTCGGCCGGGTCAAGACGAGATTATTGAGGCGGTGCTTGAAAAACGCGACGTGCTCGGCGTGTTGCCGACGGGCGGAGGTAAATCGATCTGCTACCAGGTGCCGTCCTTGCTCGGTGATGGCTTTACGATGGTGATCTCGCCGCTCATCGCCCTGATGCAGGACCAGGTCGCAGGGCTCAAAGCACGCGGGATCGAAGCGGCCTTCATCAACAGCACGCTCTCGCATCGGGAGATTGACCAGAGGTGGACGGATGCCGAGCATGGACGCTATCGGCTTCTCTATGTCGCGCCCGAGCGCCTCGAAAGCGACATGTTCGAGGCGCGTGCGAGCCGCCTGAACGTCTCGCTTCTTGCTGTTGACGAGGCCCACTGCGTCAGTGAATGGGGCCACCACTTCCGCCCGGCGTATCTCAAGATCCCGGAGGGACGCGAGCTCCTGGACAATCCGCCCACGATTGCGGTGACAGCGACCGCGACCCCGTACGTCAGAAAAGACGTCATTGAGCATCTGGAACTCGACGACCCGCTGGAGCTTGTTCACGGCTTCGATCGGCCCAACATCGTGTGGTCGGTCTTTCGGACGGAAAGCAAGAAGCAGAAGGTCAGCGACGTCCTGGGCGGAGTGGTCGGCAGCGGAATTGTCTACGCCTCGACGCGCCGCGGTGTGAACACGTGGACACGGTGGCTGGAAGCCCAGGGTGTGAGCGCTGCCGGTTATCACGGCGGTTTGGAAAGCTCCGAGCGCTCGCGAATTCAGGACGAATGGGTCGAGGGGGCGACGCGTGTAATCGTGGCCACCAATGCTTTCGGGATGGGGATCGATAAGTCCGACGTGCGGTTCGTCGTTCATGTCGACCTCCCGGATTCGATTGAGGCGTACTATCAGGAGGCCGGTCGTGGGGGACGGGACGGAAAGCCTTCGTACGCCGTTCTGCTTTTTCAGCCACCAGACGCCGAGACCCAGGAGGCGCTGATCGAATCCGCACATCCTTCAGGAAAAGAAGTGCGTACGGTGTACGATGCGATCTGCAACGCCGGGCAGGTGCCGATTGGGTCAGAGCCGGATGGCCCGGTTGTGGTGAACGAGGAGGTGGTTATGAAGCTCACGGACCTGAGCCGCGGCAAAATCAAGACATCGATTGAACTATTGGAGCGACAGGATGCAATTCGCGTCCTACCTCGACGACGTCACGACGGGCTGATTCGGTTCGAGGAGCCGGCGAATGCCCTTCGAAACTACGCACATCAACTGGAGAATCGCCGCCTGGCAACCTTCGTGCAGGACCTGCTACGGACCGTCCACGCCGATGCGTTTTCCGGTTGGTGGCGTCTCGACCTGCGTCGGCTCGTCCGTCGGACCGAGCTGGAGCGCGAACGTGTCTCCAGGGGACTGGAATATCTCGCCGAGCGTGGATTGCTGACATGGCACCCGCCGGGGGACGCGCTCCGCGTCGAACTGACGATACCACGCGCGCAGAAGCTACCCGTCGACGACAGGGGGGTGACGACGGCGAAGAAGCGCGCAGCCAAACGACTGAAGTACATGCTGCGCTACGCACGCTCGTCGACCTGTCGGCGCCGGTTCCTGCTGACCTATTTCGGCGAAACGGCATCGGAGACGTGTGGGACGTGTGACGTCTGCCTGGGCCGGCACGAGGTTCAGCCCGTCACACCGGAAGACGAAGAGACGCTTCGTCACATTCTGAAGAGCGTCGCGGAAGGGGAGGAGCGTGACTCGTGGTTCGACGACCCGGGCGAGCGCGTTCGCTACCAGGTAGACCGACTCGTGGACTGGCTCGTGCGACATGACTACCTCAGCCTGAAGGACCCGCTCGACGAACGCTACGTGGTGACGGAGAAGGCGAGTCGCTTTCTCTGAGTTTGACAACGCAGAACTGGAATCCAGCCTCCAGCAATGAGTCCGGTCCCTTCAAGGTCGTTCCCTATACTCATTTTGGAGGAAGTGCGCCGTGAGGGGGATTTTCAATCAAAGACTTGAGTATCGAGGTGTCGCGCTCAGCACGGGAGAGTTCCACTCGCATGGCGTTCAGCGAGTCCACGACAGCGGTGTACATCTCCTGGTACCGATCTGGATTCCCTGCGTAGAGGTTCATCATTGTCTCCAGTTCACGTTGTGTGATGCCACGCCGCGCAAAGATCGTGTCTCGGACGGCCCGCATGGAGTCCGGAATCTCCTGACTTTCTCGGAATGTGGATCGAGCACGGAGCAAATGTAGATCGATGAACAGTTGCACCATCGTACTGTCTGCGACGGGGCCCTCCGTACCATCTTCGTCAGAGCAGCCCGTCGCGGTTGCCAGAAACAGAAGGGCAACCGCAAGACTCAGGACGCCGCAGAGTCGGCGCGCGGGACGTGGTAAAACGGACAATGTCATCGGAAGGAGAGCACGGGCCATTCTCGAAGTGCGTACGCCAGGCTACGGGGTCGACGTTATCATCGCCGGGGCCTCACCGTCTGGTGCAGTTTCCACCTCGCGTTCCGTCTTAAACGTTCGCGCGATCACCTCCATCTGGCGGAGGAATTGCAACTTGTCGTATGTCGGCGCAAACACGGACCCGTCGATCATGTAGACGCGGCCCGACGGCTGGTCGTAAAACGTGTAATTGACGAACGGTCCACCGCCTCCCATCTCAACGTATTCCTGGTTGCTGTAATCGCCCTCGATATCCACGCTATCCGGGTCAGCGACGAGATGCCAGAGGCCTTCCGTCTGGTAGCCGTACCGACCGAGGAAATCAGCCTCTTTGGTGTCAAGCTCGCGTCGTTTGTCAATTCTGGCAAATCCGGCCACGTTACCGCGGATATATTCGCGTGTGAGTGAGTCGCGCGTACTGACGATCCACTCCGGCGTGATGAGGCTGGGCGAAGCATCTTCGACGTAATGGACAATGAGGTCGCGTCGCGTGTCGGACAGGATCCGCGCGAGCCACACGCTACCTTCTGGTCCCGTCGTGTCCTGTGAGGCGATCCGGTAGTCGTGCTGGACCTTTACCATGAAGTCGTGTAGCTCGAGGAGTGAATCCTCGAGAGCGAACTGGCGCTCCTTCTCAAACATCTCGCGCTCCATGCGCTGGAGCGTGATTTCTTGGAAGGTGTCTCGCATCTGCTGCCCCTGATTCTCGAGCGTTGAGATCAGTTCTTCCGGCGTTGCAGCGGTGACGTAAAACACGCGCTGACTTTTTCGCCACAGGTTGGGGCGTGGAACGACAATGTTTCGACCGCTCTGAACAGCCTCTCGAACGTCACTCGACAGGCGATCCCGGAGAAAATTAGCTTCGTTCGTTGAGTCGCTCAACGGAGCGATGAAAACGACATTTTTCTGCTCCTGAACCCGGTCGTACGTCGACTGTGAGTTGAGGTCGATCTGCCGGAGGTCGAACATGCGCTCCGGTTGAGGCAGCGTATTGATGTACGGGGCGACGTTGGCCCGGAACGCTTCGCCGACGGGGCCCTGCCAGCTCGTACTGTCCATCACGACGGTGACCTGGCCCTCGACGCCAACTGCGCGGGGACGAAAGTCACCTTCGCAACCGAGGAGCGATACGGAAACAATGAACCCGGCAACTAAGAGCGCGACGACGGCCGGCGCGGTACGCGAGGGGATAAGCATTGACGCGGGAAGAGGGGTCTGTATCACGAGCGAACAAATAGCACGTCTCTACACGGAGATGCAGGGAAATTGCTCCCAGAGAAAATTACGCCGGTTCAGCTTCCGTTCCATATTTTAGCTTGCGAGCGAATGAGCGAACGGAGGCAAGCCGTTCTTCATCAGACAAGGACGGGGCGTCCCACAGGTCTGCACAGTGGTTGATCAGCGCCGATCCGACGATAAAGCCGTCCGTGTGCTGCGAAAGCTCCATGGCATCCTCATGCGTCTTAATACCGAAGCCAACGAGGAGAGCGTTGTCTGTGACGAGGTTACGGGCACGGTGCAGGTACGCGTCGACGTCGCCGGACAGGGAGCTTCCGGTGAGCCCGGTCACGCTAACGGCGTAGACGAAGCCGCTGGCGAGTTTGTCGATACGCTGAATCCGTTCGTCGCTCGTGTTTGGCGCGATAAGGAAGACGATATCCAGGTCGTGCCTCTGCGCCGCGTCCGTGATAAACCGGGCTTCTTCCGGGGGGACATCCGGAAGGATCACGCCGTCAACCCCGGCTTCGCTCGCCCGCTCGCAGAACCGCTCCGCTCCGTACTTCAAGACCGGGTTGACGTATCCCATGAGCAGCAGCGGGGTGTCACTCTCTTCGCGAAAGGCGGCCGCCGTTTCGAACGCGTCGTCCATGGTGACGCCGTGTGACAGGGCGCGCTCACTCGAGCGTTGAATGGGGAGACCTTCGGCGAGAGGGTCGCTGAACGGCATTCCGAGTTCGACAAAGTCGACGCCCGCTTCGTCAATGGCTCGAAGGATCGGAAGCGTCGCATCCGGGTTGGGGAATCCGTTCGTCAGGAACAGTCCCATCGCCTTTTCCCCGCGATCACGGAGGTCAGCAAATGTTTTATCGAGTCGGGACATAGGTGGAGCAGATCGAAATGGAGAGGGCGAAAGGCGAAGTATGGGTGTAGCCGGTGGCTGTGACGTGGAATCTGTACCAGTCGGGAGGCGTCCCGGAGCCTGAACAGATCTTACCGGTGCTTGGCGATGGTTTCCATGTCTTTGTCGCCACGACCGGAGCAGTTGAACACGATGACAGCATCTTCACCGAGTTGGTCGGCGAGCGTCGGTAGCAAGTGGACAGCATGCGCCGTCTCAAGTGCCGGAATGATGCCTTCCGTTTGCGAGAGAAGTTCGACGCCGTGAAGTGCTTCCTCGTCCGTGACGGGGTGGTACTGTGCGCGGTCGAGGTCGCGGAGGTGGGCGTGCTCTGGCCCGATGCCCGGGTAGTCGAGTCCGGCCGACACACTGTGCGCGATTTCGACCTGTCCGGAGTGATCCTGGAGCATGACACTCATCGCTCCATGCAAAACGCCTGGCGTGCCCTTGGCGAGCGTTGCGGCGTGACGTCCGTTGAGTCCCTCACCAGCGGCCTCTGCGCCGTGGAGCTGTACGTCTTTATCGTTGATAAATGGATACCAGATGCCGATCGCATTGGAACCGCCACCAACGCAGGCGACGATTGCATCCGGCGTCTCACGCCCCTCTTTTTCCAGAAGCTGGGCGCGGGTCTCATTCCCGATCACGCGATGGAAGTCGCGAACCATCATCGGATACGGATGAGGGCCCACGACGGAGCCGATGATGTAGAACGTGTCGATCGGATTCGAGACCCAGTCTCGAATCGCCTCGTTCGTAGCATCTTTGAGCGTCTGGCTTCCGCTGGTGGCGGGGCGGACTTCCGCTCCGAGGAGCTCCATTCGTTCCACGTTCAGCCGCTGTCGCTCAATGTCCTCCGACCCCATGTAGACGATGCAGTCCAGACCGAATTTGGCGCAGACCGTCGCCGTCGCAACACCGTGCTGGCCAGCTCCCGTCTCGGCAATGATACGCGTCTTGCCCATGCGCTGGGCGAGAAGGATTTGCCCGATCGTGTTGTTGATCTTGTGGGCACCGGTGTGGCACAGGTCTTCTCGCTTGGCGTAAATCTTGGCTCCGCCGAGTTCGGTCGTCAGCCGGTCGCAGAACGAGAGCGGCGTCGGTCGGCCTACGTACTCCCGGAGGAGATCGCGGTATTGCTTATCGAATTCAGGATCGACCCGGGCTTCCGCATAGGCAGATTTTAGTTCCTCCAGAACCGGATACAGGATTTCCGGGACGAAGGCGCCGCCGTACGTGCCAAAATGGCCGGTGGCGTCCGGGGCGTCGTAGCGTTCGGTGGATGCGATGTTCGGATTGTTCGTCATGGAGGGGGCAGGTGCGCCGTCGCCCGTTGCCGAAGAGTCTGCGGACCGAGAAGACGCCGAAGCGTCAGAAGAGGTAGGCATGGTCGTGAAGGTCTGCGTGCAGGTAGGCAGAAAGTGGAATCGGCGGTACGGGCCGGAGGAAAAAACGGAATGACGGAGAAAGAGAGGGGTCGCTATGACGCCATATCGGTTTCCGACGGATTGCTTTCGTCGCTCATTTTTTTGTTGACGCGTCGAAACGTTTCGAGGAAGGCATCGACTTTTTCAAAGCTCTTCTGGCCGGGAGCACTTTCGACGCCGCTGGATAGATCGATAGCGTACGGACGCATCGTCTTGACGGCTCGCTCGACATTGCTGTCGTCTATGCCACCTGCTAGGAAAAGGGAGTATTCGTTTGATAAATCGCGTGCAAGGCGCCAGTTAAAAGACTCGCCCGTTCCTCCCCACACGCTCGAGTTGTGCGTGTCGAGCAGGAAGTGGTCGACGAGATCCTCGTAGCGCTCCATGATCGCTCGAAGCTGATCCGATGACGCGTCGTGACGGACGCGAATCGCTTTGATGATCGGTCGCTCGATCGCCTTACAGGTTTCTGGCGACTCCTCTCCATGGAGTTGCACGTAGTCGAACCCGGCGGTGTCGGCGATAGCGTTGACCTCGTCGGCACTCTTGTTAACGAACACGCCGACCGATTCCGGGCCGTAGAGCCACTCGAGCATATCGCTCACGAGCGATGGGACGACGTACCGCGGGCTGTCTTCGTGTTGGACGAAGCCGAGGTAGTCGACTCCCTCACCGGCGAGGTAGCGGGCGTCGGCGAGGTCGGTGATGCCGCAGATTTTGAGCTTGGTGCGCATAGAGAGCGGAGTCGGAGGGAAAACGTCTAGTTGAAAAAAGAACTTAGCGGATCAGGCCTGCTGCATGGCGATCTCTTTGGCCTCGTTGCGGAGGTCGTCGAGCGCTTGTCCCGGATCTTCTGCGCGCATGAAGTGCTCGCCGATCAGAACACCGTTCACGCCGTTCTGCCGAAGTCGAACGAGTGTTGCCGGATCGCTCAAACCGCTCTCCGAAACGCGACCAACGTTGCGAGGGACGTGCTCAAAGATTCGGAGCGAGTTGTCTACATCGACTTCGAACGTGTTCAGGTCGCGGTTATTGACGCCGAGGATCGAGACCTGGTCGAAATCGATCTTATCCAGGTCGTCGAGCGCGTAGACCTCAACGAGGCAGTCGAGTCCGAGGTCGGTGGCTGCTTGATGCAGGTGGCGAAGCTGGCGGGCGTCGAGAGCCGTTGCAATGAGAAGGACCGCATCCGCGCCGACCGCACGAGCTTCGACTAATTGATACGGGTCGATGATGAAGTCCTTCCTCATCAGCGGGACATCTTCGACGTGCGCTCGGATCCAGGCAAGGTTCTGAAGTGAGCCCTGGAAGTGATTCGGCTCCGTCAGGACGCTGATCGCGTTGGCGCCATGCTTCACGTACGACTGCGCGATCTGTGCCGGCCTAAACGGCTCCCGGATGACTCCTTTCGACGGCGACGCTTTTTTTACTTCGCAAATGAACGACATCCCTCGCGATTTCAGTGCTTCGACGAGGGAGAGCGGCTCCCGGTCGGTGTAGAACGGCCGTTGCTCCAGTTCCTGTACCGGCGTCTCCTTCTTCCGCGTCGCGACAAGCTCACGGGTGTCGTCAATGATCTGGTCGAGAATACTCATGGCGAGTGGAAGCGTAGAAGGAGGGAAGAGTCAAGAGGGAGAAACGTGTCTCCCGGTCTGGTAGGTTGGGGAGTGAAGTCGATCGAGTCAGCCTTTCGGGGCATCTTGGGAGACTTCGATCAGGCGATCGAGCGTCCGGCTAGCGTTGCCGCTGTCGATGCTGTCGTTGGCGGCCTCGATGCACGCGTCGATGTCCTCAAATTTGCCGCTTGTTTGGAGCGCGTAGGCGGCGTTCAGAACGGCGACATGTCGGCGGGGACCCTTGTCATCGCCGGACAGAATGTTGCGGAGAATAGCCGCGTTGTCGGCAGCGGTGCCGCCGGCCAGTGCGGAGATCGGCGCCCGATTGATTTCATGCTGTTCTGGCCCAACTTCGCGGCTCCGCGGGACGCCGTCGCCATGTACGTTGTCGTACTCAAACACCGTCGTAGAGGCTGACACCGACACCTCGTCGAGCCCATCCTGCGCGTGGAGGGTTACGACGTGCTCCGCATCGAGGTGCGACAGGATGCGCACCATCATCTGCGCGGTCTTCGTGTTGAAGGCGCCGACGAGCTGACGTTTGACCCCGGCCGGATTGCAGAGCGGCCCGAGAATGTTGAAGAACGTTCGCACGCCGAGCGACTTGCGAACGGGCATGACGTGACGCATTGCCGGGTGAAAGTAGGGCGCGAATAGAAAGGCAATGCCGACTTCGTCCAGGCAATGTTCCACGCCGGCCTTCTGGAGTTCGATCTCTACGCCCAGGTGTTCGAGAACATCCGCGGAGCCGGATTTTGAGGATACGGAGCGGTTGCCGTGCTTGGCCACGGTCGCGCCGGCGCCGGCAGCGATGATTGCGGCCGTTGTCGAAATATTAAAGGTGGAAGCGCCGTCACCGCCCGTGCCGCAGAGGTCAATCGTGTGAGGGTCGTCAACATCTACGGAAATGGCGAACTCGCGCATCACTTTCGTGAAGCCAACGAGCTCGTCGAGCTGTTCTCCGCGGGCGCGGAGTCCCATGAGGAGAGCAGCCACGTGCTCGGGCAAAGCGTCACCCGTCATCATGATGCGCATGGCAGACTCAGCCTGCTCGCGCGTGAGTGGGTGTCCGTCGGCAATCGCGTTCAGATACTCCTTCATTCGGCGGGGTGGTGCGGTGAGGGGAGAGGACAGCGTGTCGTTCGGAGCGTAAAGCTCAGGCGACGATCAGGATGATCGTGCAGGATCGAGGTCGATGGAGCCAATGGACCGGAGCCAGTTCGCGATGATGCGCGGACCGGCCTTCGTGAGGACGCTCTCTGGATGAAACTGAATGCTTTCGATCGGATGGTCTCGGTGGCGCAGGCCCATCACGGTGCCGTCGTCGGTCTCGGCGGTGATTTCGAGCACGTCCGGGATGGATTCGCGGTCAACGACGAGCGAATGGTATCGTGTCGCCTCGAAATTCTGCTCGACACCGTCGAAGACCGAGTGGCCGTCGTGGGTCACCGTGCTTGTTTTGCCGTGCATCAGTTCTCGAGCGTGCGTAATTGACCCGCCAAACACTTCGCCAATCGCTTGATGGCCGAGGCACACGCCGAAAATCGGAATGTCTGCGCCGAGGTGCTCGATGATGCCCTCCGTAATGCCCGCCTCGCGCGGCCGTCCAGGTCCCGGAGAAATCAGAATGCCGTCGGGAGCCATGTCGCGAACCTCCTCGAGCGTCCGGTCATCATTGCGAATGACCTCCAGGTCGTCGGTATGCCGCCCCACCAGGTGCACCAGGTTGTACGTAAAGCTGTCGTAGTTATCGATGATGAGGATCATTGGGGCAACCCGTTTGGAGGTTCGGAAGTGTGGAAGGGTGGAAGTGTCGAAGTGTGAATGTGTGAAAGTGGGGGAGGTTACTTGTCGTCGTTTTGGGTATGGCACCATTTGTCGGCGTTTACCTTCATTTTGACCAGGCCGCCGATGATCGAACGATATCGTGATTCGAAATTATCGACTTCGTTTGAGACGTATCCATGCTCAGCGGCCAGATCGAGCCAGACGATCGTTTCCGATGCTTCGCTGAGCGCGTCTGACAGTTTGCTCGAAAAGTGTTTGGGATAGTCTCGTTTGAACCATGCTTCGCCAATGTTGGCGCACACCGACCGTGATGCTCTCCGAATTTGGTCGGTCATGGAGTACCGCTCGCTCGGAGGCCAGTCGGTCGAAAGTCTAAAAATCTCACTTGCGCAAGCGAATGCCTGCTCGTAAACACGAAGGTCTTTAAAATCCCTCACCATGGGCCTTCTACTGAGTCTGTATCATTTATTGTGTCTTGTTAATAGTAGTACAAACAACACAATAAATAAACTACATTCATCCGTTCACACGTCCATACCTTCAAACGTGGGGCGCTAGCCCCACAGCTTCGCGGGCCTTCTCCATAACCGGTGCGACTCGGGCTCGGGCTCGGTCGGCGCCTTGCTGGAGGACGTCGTGCACGTAGTCCGGGCGGGACGCGAGGTCCTTGCGTCGGGCGCGGGCCTCGGCGAAGTTCTCGGTGATGAGCTGCAGGAGTTCTTTCTTGGCGTGGCCGTAGCCGTAGCCGCCTGCGCGGTATTTTGCAGCGATCTCCGCCTGCGTCTCGTCGTCGGCGAAGAGCTTGATCAGCGCGAACACGTTGCAGCTCTCTGGATCCTTCGGCTCATCGAGCGGCGTGGAGTCGGTCACGATGCTCATGACCTTTTTCTTCAGCTCCTTGCCTTCGTCGAAAATGCCGATCGTGTTGCCGTAGCTCTTCGACATCTTCTGCCCATCGATACCGGGTACGACGGCGACGTCGTCGAGGATGTACGGCTCGGGAATGGGGAAGAGTGGGTCATCCGGCGTGTAGGTCTGATTGAACCACCGAGCGCAGTCGCGCGCGATCTCGAGGTTTTGCTTCTGGTCGGCGCCGACCGGGACGCGTGTGCCAAGGTAAGCCAAAATGTCGGCTGCCTGGAGCACGGGGTAGGTAAACAAGCCGGCGTTCGGTGTGAGACCGGCGTTGACCTTTTCCTTGTATGAGACGCCTTTTTCGAGCCGACTCGTCGGGATCAGGTTGAGCAGCATCCACATCAGCTCCGTCACTTCCGGCACGTCGCTCTGGCAGAAAAGTGCAGATTCGTCCGGGTCGAAGCCTAGAGCGAGGTAGTCGAGGGCTACGTCCAGCGTATGCTGCCGCAGCGTATCCGCGTCCTGCACGGTCGTCATCGCGTGGTAGTTCACGATGAAGTAGAACGACTCGTGCTCCGTGTGCAGGTCGATGTGCTGGCGGAGAGCCCCGAAATAATTGCCGAAGTGAAGTCGGCCGGAGGGCTGGATGCCGGACACGACGACGGTGTCGAAGTCCTTCTCGGGGGCGTCGTCCTCGTGGGATGCGGCGTCGGTGGTGGGCGCGTCGGTAGGCATGCGTGTTCAGAAAACAGAAGTCGGAGCGAACGGGGTGTGGGGCCGGCCGGAGCCAGGCAACCAGGGGTTAGCGGCGGGTGAGCTGGCTCTTCATTTTCTCTAGCCCTTTCAACCGATCGTGACTGTTTGACGCGACGAGTTCGAGAATGGCACGGGTACGCATCTGGTGCTCGATGTCCTCGCGCTCCGTCTCGACCGTCGTTTTGAAATCGCGCTCTTGCTCGATGAGCGAGTTGACGATCTCAAGGCCGTCGTTCCCAAGGTCGTATTGATCCGGCTCAAGGTCGGTACCGTTGTAGGCAGCACCACCCGCACTGAAGATGGTCTCTGACAGCTTGCCCACGTCCATCCGTGATGTCCGCTGCATCTCACGAAGTGCTTCGACCATGTCTTGACGGCCGAGCGAACGGATGGCGGCCTCGTAGTTGTGGTTGAGTACGATATGCTCCTTGACAATGGGGTTGAGACGCTCAACGGTTTCCGCACGCGTGATCGTGCGACCCGCCCAGCCTCTGCCAAGAAGCAGTTCTTTCAGTTTGTTCGGCATCGGAAAAAGGAGTCAGAGAGGTCAGATTGCGAGAGGGTACGGCTCGGTCGGAAGGTGAATGATCTTCCGAAGTGAGACTAGTACGTGATAACGGTCAGATCGGGGCGAGGTTTGCCCTTCAACCCGTCTCCAAGAAGCATTTGCAAGGGTCTATCGTGTTCGTTTCGTTCAGTGGCGAAAAAAGGTGTCTAGAGCAACCCATCGGATGCTACGCGCATGGCCTCGCGCAGTGCAGCGGCCTTGTTGCGCGTCTCTTCGTACTCGGCCGTTGGGTCGCTGTCGGCGACAATGCCTGCACCGGCCTGCACATAGATGGAGTCGTCTCGGACGACCATCGTGCGGATCGCGATACACGTGTCGAGGGTCCCGTTGAAGTCGATGTAGCCGACCGCTCCGGCATAGACGCCCCGGCGGCTGGGTTCAAGTTCGTCGATGATCTCCATCGCTCGGACTTTCGGTGCACCGCTCACCGTGCCGGCCGGGAAGCAGGCCGCGAGCACATCGAGTGGACCCTCGTCGTCGGATACGGTGCCGGCGACGGATGAGACGATGTGCATCACGTGCGAGTACCGCTCGATGAACGCGTACCGTTCCACCTCGACCGAGTCGTACGAGCATACGCGTCCGAGGTCGTTGCGGCCGAGATCGACAAGCATCAGGTGTTCGGCGCGCTCCTTCGGGTCGGCGAGAAGTTCGTCGGCCAGGTCGGCGTCCTCTTGTTCATCCGCGCCTCGCGGCCGGGTGCCGGCAATCGGGAGTACCTCTGCGCGGTTGTCTTCGACGCGAACGAGGACCTCAGGAGACGAGCCGACGAGAGCGATGTCGTCGAAGTCGAGGTAGAAGAGGTAGGGGGAAGGGTTGACCTGCCGGAGGGCACGGTACAGATTGAAGCGGTCGCCGTCGAATGCCATTTCGAACCGCTGCGACAGAACGACCTGGAAGATGTCGCCATCGTACACGTACTGCTGTGCGGTGCGGACGGCATCCTCGAACGCGTCCTGGTCAAAGTTCGATGTCATGCCGTCGCCCGTGAGTCGCACGGGTGCACCGCTCATCGGGGGCTGCACGAGATCGGCCTCGAGCCGTCGGAGTCGACGTTGAGCTTCCTGGTAGGCCGCATCTGGGTCCGTGTCCGGATCGACGAACGCGTGGGCGATCATAACCACCTGATGTCGCACGTGGTCGAAGGCGGTCACCGTATCGTAGAACGCCCAGATCGCATCCGGCACGTCCAGGTCGTCGGGCGGGGCATCTGGAAGATCCTCGATCAGGCGAACGGTGTCGTACCCCATGTAGCCCACGGCCCCTCCAGTGAGTCGGGGGAGGCCGGGTACATCGACCTCGTCGTACCGATCCATCAAATCGGCCATGACGTTGAAAATGTCCCCTGTCGGCTCGTCTCGCAGCGCTTCGCCGGGGACGCGGCGGGTGTTGATCGAAACCGTCGCGCCGTCATCCTGGGCCTGGATGATGCGGTAGGGATTGCGACCGATGAACGAATAGCGCGCGAGCTTTTCACCACCTTCAACGCTTTCCAGAAGAAAGCAAAAGGGCGCATCCTGCCGGAGGGACAGGAACGCGGACACCGGCGTGAGCAAATCTGCAGACCGGCGAACGGGAACGGGTACGACGACGTGGTCGGAACCGTCGGCGCGCGCAGCCTGAACGATGGAAACAAACTCCTCTTGCGTCATGAACAGCGAGTGGGAGAGAGGGCGGGGAAAGATCAGTGAGGCCAAATAAAAAACCCACTGCCTCGGGGAAGCAGCGGGTCAAGGGGCATCCTTCTAAAAGTCGATGCTATTCAGACGCGAGGTGGAAGCACGCGCAGCCCTTGACCCGGAGTCCAGGCCACCACCAGCGCCACGTCGTGTTGTTGATCGCGTTTGCCATAGCAACTTCACTATACACAACCGCACCGTATCCTGCAACCGGTGGGACCTTGAAAAAGAAATGATGTACCGTCCTCGTCAAATTCGGCTGCGCGTCAGGATGCTAGTCGTCATTTCATTCGTGTGAGATTCGTTGGTTCTGGGCCGGAGGCACGGAGTCGGAGGATGAGATCCGGTACGTCGGGTAGGCAATGTGTATTTCTTCATGCTCCTGAAAGCGGCGTAGGATTTCCGAGATGAGGTCGTGCCGTACGCTTCGGCGCCCGCGTGCTGCCGTTAAATGTCGCAGTGTGAGCTTGACGCCGTGATCGGCGAGCGAAACATAGACATATGGGGTGAGGACGTTCATTTGAACGAGATACTCGCTCGTCATCTGGCGGAGCTGTCGCCGAGCCGGTTCTTCGCAGTTCGGGACCGTCGCGTCGGCGATCTCGAGAATGATCTCCCGTGCCTCTTCCCAGTCGGATTCGAAGGTGACCACGACAGACTGCTCGAACCAGAGATATTCAAACCCTTCCGTGTAGTTCTTGACGCCGTGCGTATACAACCAGCCGTTCGGCACGTGGACCAGTCGACCGGTGCTCTGGTGGGCCTCGACCCACTCGCCGACCTCCAGCATGGTTGTCTGGGTGAGGCCGACATCGACGACGTCCCCCCGAACATTGTTAACCTCGATGCGGTCGCCGCGTCGGTAGGGCGGGTGGAGCTGCAGGTGGATCCAGCCGACAAAGCTGAGGAGCACGTCCCTCAACGCAACGGCCAGACCCGCACCGATGATTGTCAGAACGGTAATCAGCTGGCTCGCGTTGGGCGACCAGAGTGCGATCGTCAGCACGATCGCGATGAGCCACAGCCCGCGCGACAGCCACTTGGACGCCATGTACTGCCGCTCCTGCTCGTCGAACGTCGCCAGAGCAATGCGGCGAGCGATCGCTGAGAGAACGATCGTCGCGATAATAACGATGAGCGTCCCGATCAGGCGTCGAACCAGGACCGGATTCAGTGCGATAAACTCGTCCACGTTAGAGAGAGGCTGGGAAGCGACGGAATGGAATGCAAACCTACGTCGAAGGATGGATGCATTTCAAACGTGGACGGCGCGTAAGAGATGGCTCGCAAGACCCACGTTCCGGGTCCGGAGCGACTCAGCGACCTGCCATCCAGCATTTTGCAATGCCGTAGTGAGGTCGGTTGGTTTTCCGCCGCCGAGTGCAATAGGTACTGCGCGCACGAGGAGGTCCCAGAGTCGCTCGTCCGCGCGTTCCGGTAGGGCCGGTGTGATCGTAACGATCCGAGCTCCCGGTTTGGAAACGCGCTTCATCTCATGCAAGGCGTCGACACGCCGGGGAGGTCGGAGGAGGTCGAGAACGTATGCGGAAAGAATCGCGTCGAAGCTGCCGGTCTCGAAAGGAAGGGAGAGAATGTCTGCCTGTTGTAGCGTCACGTTTGGTTTCCCTGTCGCACGACGCCGTGCCCGGCGGAGCATCGCTTTTGATCGGTCGACGCCGGTAATACGGACGGCGGGCCGCTTGTTGGGGAGAAGCGGAATGGAGAGCCCCGTTCCGCAACCGGCGATAAGAACGGCGTCCCCATCCTGAACATTCAGTAATTCGGTTGCTCTACGTCGGGCCTCCCGGGAGACACGCTGTGCGAATCCGTCGTAGAATGGCGCGAGCGCAGTGTAGAGGGTCGGCGTCCATTCGGGGGGAATGTACCAGGTCACGTGAGCGGAGGGAAGCGGGGTGGGTGGTGAGGGGGAACTTAACGGATCGTGGGGTCTTGTGTCCCACGGTTGGCGTCCGGGCGTTGCCTTAGACTGCATTTGCCAATTTTTCTAGGATCCAGTCTGCATGTCCTTTCGCGCATTACTTCTGTATGTATCCGCGTACCGCCCCGTTATGGAGCGGACAATCGTCGTGTCGTCGTTGGCCGGGATCGTGGTTATCATGCATCTCGGACTGCAGATGGCCGTCGGGTTTCCCAACGGATGCCTCGGGTTGATGCTCGTACCTGGAGACCTGGCATCCTGTGGACGCATGGTTCACGGTGGATTGCCGGTTGTTGCGGGAATGCCTGTCGTTTCAGTGATGACGGGCCTTCTTGCTGCAATTGCGGGAACGAGCATAGCCTTTTTCGTTGTCGCCTACCTTGCACCGCCGCTTGGGCGCTGGGTCGCTCTGGTACGGCTCGGTGTGATATCGATGGCCGCAGGCGTTACGACCTACTACGTCATCGCATCATCAATCGCGTCAGGTGGTGCCGGTGCGATTGCTGCCGTGATGTCGGTCATGACGGGCATTAGCCTGCTTTTCGCTCTCGCGTCCACGCTCATCTCGCCGCGTACACCCAGCGCGATCATGAGCTCGCAGTCGCTGTCTGATCGCACCTTTAAGCGGGAAACCGCCTTCGTGATTTACCTCGTCGCGCTGGCGATCGTGCTCGTCGGGGCTGATTACGCGGCATACGACGCGTTGTCGACCGGGGGAGGAGAGCCGGGCAGGACGACATCCTTGCTGGGAGGAAAAGCGGCTTTGTCTACCGGCGAATGATACGGACCCAGCGAGCATATCTCGTTCGGTCTGAGTGCTCTGTGTCGATGGGGGCATGGGCGTGCGTTGGAGAAGGACTGAGCGATCACTTTGGCTGAGTCGAGGGTCATGGGCTCTCATGAATTCGAGTAGCGAGGGGAGAGACGAGATTGTCGATGGACGGCCTGCCGGGGCAGGTGGAGTAGCGCCTTCATCCCCATTTGATTGTATTTTTTGGAAACGCGCTGTATCGGAGGTTCGCGAATTCCTTTATTGCTGTATGCGGACGCGGATCGTAGTCCCGCTATCCGCATTTGGCAGCTTTCCTCCTGCTGTACCGAAATGTTTTACGCCGATCGGCGATGCCGCGACTGCCGTTCGAGCGAATCCGTGATCTCCCGCCTTTCGTTTCCGCTTCTGCCACATGCCTGACGCATCCACGCTGGACCTGATTCAGCCGACTGACCTCGACGAGCGCACCATTAACACCATCCGCTTCCTGGCTGTGGATGCGGTGGAAAAGGCCAACAGCGGCCACCCCGGTATGCCGATGGGTGCAGCCCCGATGGCCTACGTGCTCTGGAGCCGTCACCTACGTCACAACCCAACCGATCCGCACTGGGTTGACCGTGACCGCTTCGTCCTCAGCGCGGGCCATGGCTCGATGCTACTGTACGCGCTGCTGCACCTGACGGGGTATGATCTTTCGCTGGAGGAAATCAAGAACTTTCGCCAGTGGGACAGCCTGACGCCCGGGCATCCCGAAGTACACCACACGCCCGGTGTCGAAACGACCACCGGCCCCCTTGGGCAGGGCTTCGGAAATGGAGTCGGAATGGCTATTGCTGAGCGATACCTGGCCGCGCACTTCAACGATGAGCCCGGAGCAAATGATGAACTCATCGACCACTATACGTACGGCATCGTCAGTGATGGCGACCTGATGGAAGGCGTGGCGTCCGAAGCCGCATCGCTCGCCGGACACCTGGGGCTCGGCAAGCTGATCTATCTGTACGACGACAACGAGATTTCCATCGATGGCTCAACGGACCTCGCGTTCACTGAGGATGTCCAGCAGCGGTTCGAAGCGTACGACTGGCACGTCATCACGGTGGAGGATGGAAATGACCTGGAAGCAATCGACCGGGCCATTATCGAAGCCAAAGCGGAAACGGATCGACCGTCGCTGATCGAAGTCAAGACGCACATCGGATACGGAAGTCCGAACCAGCAGAATACCGCCGCCGCCCATGGCTCCCCGCTCGGAGCGGATGAGGTCGAGCTGACGAAGGAGAATCTCGGCTGGGAGGAGGACGAGTCGTTCTACATTCCGGACGACGTGCTTGAGCACATGCGGGAGTCCATCGACCAGGGCGCTGCGCTCCAGGCCGAATGGAACGGCCGCTACCAGCAGTTCCGCGTGGAAAGCCCGGAGGCTGCGGATCGATTTGATTCGTGGATGGCCGGGGAGCTGCCCGATGACCTCGACGATGCTCTGCCGGACTTCGAGGCAGGCGACGAACTCGCGACGCGCAAGGCAAGCGGGAAAACGCTGTCTGCACTCGTCCCGGTCGTTGGGGACATGCTCATTGGCGGGTCTGCCGACCTCAGTGGGTCGAACAAGACCGAGGTCGACGGCCGAACAGACTTTCAAAAGGACAACCCGGGAGGGCAGTACTTCCGCTTTGGTGTTCGTGAGCATGCCATGGCCGCCGCCGCGAACGGGATGGCCTTGCACGGAGGGGTTCGCCCGTACGTCGCCACCTTCCTGATCTTCAGCGATTATCTGCGGCCTTCGTTGCGTCTCAGCGCGCTGATGGAGCAGCCCGTCATCTACGTGTTCACACACGACAGCATCGGGCTCGGCGAGGACGGCCCGACGCACCAGCCGATCGAGCACCTGGCGGCGCTTCGCGCAATTCCGAACGTGACGCTATTCCGCCCGGCCGATGCGGCGGAGACCGCGCAGGCATGGGTCGCCGCGCTCCGCAACACGGATGGACCGACGGCCTTCGCCCTGACGCGGCAGACCGTGCCTACATTCGACCGGTCGGTTATGGGGCCGGCAGAAGGCGTTCATCGGGGCGGATATATCCTCTCCGACGACGACGGTACCCCCGACATCATCCTCATGGGGAGCGGTAGCGAGGTCCAGCACGCCGTTGCCGCCGCCGATACGCTGCGCAAGGACGGGATCAACGTTCGGGTCATCAGCATGCCCTCGTTCGAGCTGTTCGACCAGCAGGATGAGGCATACCGGAACAAGGTGCTGCCGCCGGAGGTGACGGCACGCGTATCGATCGAGGCTGGTGTGACCTACGGCTGGGAGCGATTCGTCGGGCCGGAAGGACGGTCTATCGGAATCAACCGCTTCGGCTCGTCTGCTCCTGGCAGCATCAACATGGAGAAATTTGGCTTCACACCAGAGAACGTGGTGGGAATGGCCCGCGACGTCCTAAATCAGTGAGCAACGTTGATTGACGCTTGAGAGCCTGCACGATGGGGCGACTTCCACGCGGAGGTCGCCCCGTCCTGCTTTACGACGGGATACACGGGCCACGGCAGGAATCAGACGGTCGTCGCATGGATTTGAATGGCTGGATGGACACAGGGCATCACGCGAACTTTCGTTTGTCTAACTGGCGAGGATCTCAGTGTCTGATTCGGCGTCAATCCAGAAAATGCTGCGAAACCGCCCTGTAGGCTGTGCCCCGTCGCGATCCGGTCTTGCGTCACCGGGTTCGTGCATCTATCCTGTGACCGCTCTGTTTAGAACGCTGAATGTATTTTCCCCTGTTTCCCGCGATCCCTATGAAACGTATCGCTGCCGCCCTCGCGATTATCTTTGCCATCGGATTCTCGTCCTGCCAGTGCTCGTACAAGCCACCGGTTCCCCCCGTGGAAGACGATAAGGTTGCTGTCGTCGTCCCGGACGCCCCTGTTGCTCCGAACGGGATTCGCGCGTAGCCCTAGTTACAGCGCCAGCGCGTCGGGCGAGCTGAACGACGGATTATCCAGGTGCTGTCTCGGCAGCCAGCCGGCTTGTCAACTGCTACTCTCGGTTAGCGCGTAGAGAGGATCTGCGGCGCGCACACGTCGTACACATAACCCTATCTGAGGAGACGTGCTGCGCCCAGAAATCGTGCATCCATGGCGATCCCGGATCACAAACTTGAGGAAGTTCGCGATGTCGCGGATGTGGTCGATGTAATCAACGATTACGTCAACCTGAAGCGGAGCGGATCCCGCTTCAAGGGGTTGTGCCCGTTTCACGATGAGAACACGCCTTCGTTCAGCGTCGATCCGGAGAAGAATCTCTACTACTGCTTCGGTTGTCAGCGTGGCGGAGACGTCTTCAAGTTCGTCCAGGAAATCGAAGGCGTTGGGTTTCTCGAAAGTGTACGCATGCTCGCCGAGCGGTTCGGCGTTCCGCTGCCGGATGACGAGATCAATCCGGAAGCGGCGAGCGAGAAGGAAGCGATTTTCCACGCGCTTCGGTGGGCCGCCCGGTGGTTTTACAACCAGTTAACGGACACGAACGGCGGATACGAGGCGATGGAGTACCTGCACGACCGCGGGTTTCAAGACCGGACGATTGCCCGATTTGGTCTTGGCTGGGCACCCGATCGGTGGGACGGCCTACTCAAGGCTGCGAAGGAGGAGCAAATTGACGAAGAGATTCTTCAACGCGCCGGTCTCATTATCGAGCGAAATGACGGCAGCGGCTATTACGATCGCTACCGTGGGCGCGTGATTTTTCCGATCCTCTCGCACGTGGGGAAGGTGCTCGGCTTTGGTGGCCGTATTCTGGATGCCGACGCCGATCAGCCCAAATACATCAACTCTCCGGAGACGGAGGTCTACGACAAGAGCCGCGTC